>NZ_JBCNLP010000006.1:1687880-2024457 GCF_039595395.1 Novosphingobium sp.
GGCCCATAGATGCCCTGCACCCCGGCATCGCGCAGCATATCGTAATCCTGCGGCGGGATAACACCGCCGGCCACGACCTTGATATCCGGGCGCCCCGCATCGCGCAGCAGGCGGATCAGTTCGGGGATCAGCGTCTTGTGCCCGGCGGCCAGCGAACTGGCCCCCACCGCGTCCACCTGATGCGCCAGAGCCAGATCGCAGGCTTCGGCAGGCGTCTGGAACAGCGGCCCGCTGGTGACGTCGAAGCCCATATCGGCAAAGGCGCTGGCGATCACATTGGCGCCGCGATCATGCCCGTCCTGCCCCATCTTGGCGACCAGCAGGCGCGGCTTGCGCCCAAGGCGGCGACCGACAGCCTCGACACCATCCAGCACCTGTTGGTAGCGATTGTCTTGCGCATAGGCCGCGCCATAGACGCCCTTGACCGGCGTAGGCACGGTGCCATGGCGACCGAAGATGGCCTCCATCGCATCGCTGATCTCGCCCAAGGTGGCACGGTGGCGGGCGGCCTCCACGGCCAGTTCCAGCAGATTGCCGCTGCCTTTGGCTCCTTCGATCAGGGCCTTGAGCGCCGCCTGACAAGCCGCCTCGTCGCGCGCGGCCTTGGTGGCCTTGAGGCGGGCGATCTGGGCATCGCGCACAGCGTGGTTGTCCACCTCCAGCGTTTCGATGCGGTCTTCCTGCGCCAGCCGGTATTTGTTGACGCCGACGATGACATCCTCGCCCTTGTCGACGCGGGCCTGACGCGCGGCAGCGGCGGTCTC
This sequence comes from Novosphingobium sp., assembly GCF_039595395.1. Classification (NCBI taxonomy): domain Bacteria; kingdom Pseudomonadati; phylum Pseudomonadota; class Alphaproteobacteria; order Sphingomonadales; family Sphingomonadaceae; genus Novosphingobium; species Novosphingobium sp. The sequence continues at coordinate 1,688,645 of NZ_JBCNLP010000006.1, forward strand.
GATCATCGCCTTGGGCCAGCCGGCGGCGACGGCCTGCGCCATGCCGCCCTCGGCCTGCACCTTCTCGATGATGACCCATGCCTCATCGACCAAAGATTGTGTTAGCGATTCAATGTAATAGCTGCCGCCCAGCGGATCGACCACCTTGGTCATCCCGGTCTCTTCCTGCAGCACGATCTGGGTGTTGCGGGCGATGCGCGCCGAGAAATCCGTCGGCAGCGCGATGGCCTCGTCCAGCGCATTGGTGTGCAGGCTCTGCGTGCCGCCCAGCATGGCGGCCATGGCCTCCACCGTGGTGCGGATGACGTTGTTGTAGGGGTCCTGCTCCTGCAAGCTGACGCCGCTGGTCTGGCAATGAGTGCGCAGCATCTTGCTGCGTTCGTCCTGAGCGCCAAGCTGCGTCATGGCGCGGTGCCACAGCACGCGGGCGGCGCGCAATTTGGCGATCTCCATGAAGAAGTTCATGCCGATGGCGAAAAAGAAGCTGAGGCGGCCGGCGAATTTGTCGATGTCCAGCCCGCTCGCCACGCCATAGCGCACATAGTCCATGCCATCGGCGATGGTGAAGGCCAGTTCCTGCACCTGCGTCGCCCCGGCTTCCTGCATATGGTAGCCGGAGATCGAGATGGAGTTGAATTTGGGCATCTCGCGGCTGGTGTAGCCGAAGATGTCGCTGATGATCCGCATGCTGGGTTCGGGCGGGTAGATATAGGTGTTGCGGACCATGAACTCCTTCAGAATGTCATTCTGAATGGTGCCGTCCAGCAGCTTGCGATCGACGCCCTGCTCCTCGCCCGCGACGATGAAGAAGGCCAGGATCGGGATCACCGCTCCGTTCATCGTCATCGAAACCGACATTTCGCCCAGCGGAATGCCGTCGAAGAGGATCTTCATATCCTCGACGCTGTCGATCGCCACGCCCGCCTTGCCGACATCGCCCACCACGCGGGGATGATCGGAATCATAGCCGCGATGGGTGGCCAGATCGAAGGCCACCGAGAGGCCCTTTTGCCCCGCCGCCAGATTGCGACGGTAGAAGGCGTTGGATTCCTCGGCGGTGGAGAAGCCCGCATATTGCCGGATCGTCCAGGGGCGCCCTGCATACATGCTGGCGCGCACGCCGCGCGTGAAAGGCGCGAAACCGGGCAGGCCGGGGTCGGCGGTCACATCATCGGCGGTATAGAGCGGCTTGACGTCGATCCCTTCCGGCGTGTGCCAGGTCAGATCGCGGCCCTTGAGCTCCTTGGCGGAGAGCTTTTCCCAGTCCGCGATGCCCGGTTGTTCAGTGCTGCTCACGGGGTGTCTCCATGATTTCGGTCAGTTGGCCCAGCATGTCCTTGGGGTGCAGGAAGAAGATCGGCGTGCCATGCGCACCGATCCGCGTGGGGCCAAGGATGCGCTTGCCCTGCCCTTCGAACCAGACGCGCGCGGCCTCGATATCCTCCACCTCATAGCAGAGGTGATGCTGCCCGCCTGCCGGGTTCTTGGCGATAAAGCCGGCGATGGGACTGTCTGCGCCCAAGGGCTCGATCAGTTCGATCTGCGTGCCAGCAGTGCCATCCTGCCCCGGCGTGTTGACGAAAGCCACCTTCACGCCCTGTTCGGGCATATCGAAAGGCTGCGTGATCAACTCGACACCCAGCACGTCGCGGTATTGGGCAATCGCGGCATGCATTGAGGGCACCGCCACGCCGACATGGTTCAGACGTCCCAGTTTCATGTCCTTACCTTCCAAGCCAGACCATTGTGGCGCCATAGATGCACACTATCGCCATTGATCCATTCACAGCCATGACAAACCAGAAAATGAAGGGATTGGCTTCTCTGAACACCTGCGGAATACCGCGTGCCGAAGCCTCTCCTGTGCGCCACCCTCCAGCAAACTCCCGTCCAAAGAACAGCGCCATCACTGCAAGGGCAAAGACCAGCACCGATGGATGTGCGTTGAGCCAATCCCTCACAACGGAATGTTGTCGTGCTTCTTCCACGGGTTTTCCAGCGCCTTGCCGCGCAGCTTGCGCAGCCCCAGCGCGATGCGGCGCCGGGTGGAGTGCGGATGGATCACCTCATCGATAAAGCCCTTGGCCGCCGCCACGAAGGGATTGGCGAAACGGTCCTCATACTCCTTGGTCTTCTGGGCAATTTCTTCGCCCGAAAGGCCGCGGAAGATGATCTCCACCGCCCCCTTGGCGCCCATCACCGCGATTTCCGCCGTGGGCCACGCATAGTTGAGATCGCCGCGCAGATGCTTGGAGGCCATCACGTCATAGGCGCCGCCATAGGCCTTGCGGGTAATGACGGTGATCTTGGGCACGGTCGCCTCGGCATAGGCGAAGAGCAGCTTGGCGCCATGCTTGATGATGCCGTTGTGCTCCTGCGCCGTGCCGGGCAGGAAGCCGGGCACATCCACGAAGGTGACGATCGGAATGTCGAAAGCATCGCAGAAGCGCACGAAACGCGCGGCCTTCTTGGCGCTGTTGATGTCCAGCACGCCCGCCAGCACCATCGGCTGATTGGCGACCACGCCCACCGTGCGCCCCTCGATCCGGCCGAAACCGCACAGGATGTTGGCGGCATGGGCGGGCTGGATCTCGAAGAAATCGCCCTCATCCAGCACCTTGCGGATGACTTCGTGCATGTCATAGGGCTGCGCCGCGCTGGCCGGGATCAGCGTGTCGAGGCTGTCATCGCGGCGATCCCACGGATCGCTGGTGGGGCGATCCGGCAGTTCGGCGCGGTTGGAAAGCGGCAGGTAATCGAAGAGTTCGCGCGCCGCCAGCAGCGCCTCGATGTCGTTCTCCAGCGCCAGATCGGCCACGCTGGTGCGGGTGGTGTGAGTCACCGCGCCGCCCAGCTCCTCCTGCGTGACGACCTCATTGGTGACGGTCTTGACCACATCGGGACCGGTCACGAACATGTAGGAGCTGTCCTTCACCATAAAGATGAAGTCGGTCATGGCCGGGCTGTAGACCGCGCCGCCCGCGCAAGGCCCCATGATCAGCGAGAGCTGAGGCACCACGCCGCTCGCCAGCACATTGCGCTGGAAGATCTCGGCATAACCGCCAAGGCTGGCGACGCCCTCCTGAATGCGCGCGCCGCCGCTGTCATTCAGCCCGATCACCGGCGCGCCGACCTTCAGCGCCATATCCATGATCTTGCAAATCTTCATGGCGTGGCGTTCCGACACCGCGCCGCCGAACACCGTGAAATCCTGGCTGAACACAAAGACCAGACGGCCATTGATCGTGCCGCTGCCGGTCACCACGCCATCGCCCGGAATATGGTTGTCGGCCATGCCGAAGTCGACGCAATTATGCTCGACATACATGTCGACCTCCTCGAACGATCCCTCGTCGAGAAGGACCTTGAGGCGTTCGCGCGCGGTCAGCTTGCCCTTGGCATGCTGGGCATCGATGCGGCGCTGGCCACCGCCCATGCGCGCGGCGGCGCGGCGGGTTTCCATTTCGGCGACATTGGCGCTCATGCAAAGCTCTCCTGAGGTATTTTGCCCGTTTTCGCAGCCCTGTGCGGCTGTGTCCAATGCAATCTTGCTAATTTGCAATGCACAGCTTAGCAAATCCGCCATGGACACAGCCCCCGCCCAGCGCCGCCTCTATGCCGGCCCCTTCCTCAAGACCCTGCGAAGCGCCCATGGCTTGCGGCAGGCCGAGATGGCGGCGCAGCTTGCCATCAGCCCGCCCTATCTCTCGCAACTGGAAAGCGACAGCCGCCCGCTCACCCCGCGCCTCGCGGCAAGGCTGCGCGCGCTCTATCCGCGCGACTGGGCCGATATGGCCGCCGCCCCTCAGGAGCCGGTGATCGAGAGCCTGCTGGAAGCCACGCGCGACCCCGCGCTGCGCGAGGCCCTGCCGCAAGACCAGATCGAGCGCCTCGTCCAGCAGCATCCCGCCTTTGCCGCGCAATTCGCGCAGCTTTACCGGCTCTATCGCTCCAACGCGCAACGGCTGGAGGCCGTGGACGAGGCTCTGGGCTCCGACATGCTGTCGGGCGGGCGTCTGCCCTGGGAGGAGGTGCGCGACTGGTTCAACCGCGCCGACAATTACAATCACCTGATCGACACCGGCGCCGAGGCGATTGGCCTGAGCCTGTCGGATGGCGCCCCTTCGCCCGATACGGCGCGGCTGTCCGACTGGTTTACCGGGCGCGGCATCAGTCTGCGCTTCGATGCCACCTCGCTGATGCGCAGCTATGATGAGAGCGGCAAGCAACTGGTGCTCAATGCCAATCAGCCGCTGGAGAGCCTGCGTTTCCAGATGGCCTTCCAGATCTGTGCCATCGCCCTGGCGCGGGAGATCCGCGAGACGGTCGAGGCCTCCGGCCTCACCATGCAGACCGCGCGCCATCTGCTGACCGTGGGCCTCACCAATTATGCGGCGGGCGCGCTGTTGATGCCCTATCGCCGCTTTCGCGACGCGGCGCGGCGGTTGCGCCATGACGTCGACCGGCTGCGCCAGATTTTCAGCGTCAGCTTCGAGCAGGCCTGCCACCGGCTCTCAACCCTGCAGCGCCCCCATGCGCGCGGTACGCCAGTGTTCTTCTGCAAGATCGATATGGGCGGCAACATCACCAAGCGCCACGCCGCCAATGGCCTGCAACTGGCGCGTTTTTCGGGTGCCTGCCCCTTGTGGATCGCGCATGAGGCGGTGACGGTCCCCGAACGCATCCATCTGCAATTGGCCGATATGGCCGAGGGCGGGCGCTATGTCTTCCTGGCGCGCGGCCAGCTCAAACCCTCCGACAGTTTTTTCATGCCGCCGCGCCGCCATGCGCTGGTGCTGGGCTGGGAAGCGTCTCTGGCGGGGGACTTTGTCTATGCCGATACGCTGAATATGGCATGCGAGGAAGCCTTCACCAAGATGGGGGTTTCCTGTCGCATCTGCCCGAGGATGGACTGCCATCAGCGGGCCTATCCCCCCAATGAGAAGAAGATCTCCATCGATACGCGGCAGCGCGGAGCCATCCCCTACGATATCTGCGATTGATGATCTGTTGACCCTAGCTTTCACCGGGACGCTACGGCTCAGGGTGAGTCATGGGTCCGGGCCAGGGTCGATGAGCGGTTCGAATAGGTGACATAGATCAAGGCAGCCGCCGCCAGCCACACCGCGAAGATGACAAAGGTATCGCGCGGCAACTGGCTGATCAGGAACAGGCAGATTGCGACGCTGGCAACAGGAAGCACCGGATAGAGCGGCACGCCATAGCCGCGCACCAGATCGGGGCGTGCCCGCCGCAGGATGATAACCCCGGCCGACACCGCGCAGAAGGCCAGCAGCGTCCCCATGCTGGTGGCATTGACCAGCGCATCGAGCGGCACAAGAGCGGCGAGCAGCGCGACAAAGATCGAGACGATCCAGGTGTTCTCGCGCGGGACATGGCGCTTGGCATCGACCTTGTGAAACACTGAAGGCAGCAGGCCATCCTTGCTCATGGCATAAAGGATGCGCGTCTGGCCGAAGATGCACATCAGCGTGACACTCATGATCGAGGCGACCGCTCCGGTCGACAGCACGATGGCGGGCCATTGGGCCCCGGTGACGTTATGCAGGATGACGGCAAGCCCGGCCTCCTGCCCGGCGAATTTGGTCCATGGCTGCGCGCCCACGGCGCTGATCGCGACCAGCATGTAGGTCACGGTCACGATGGCAAGCGCGCCGATGATCGCCAGCGGCAGGGTGCGATGCGGATTTTCCACCTCTTCCCCGGCTGTCGCGATGGTGTCGATCCCCACATAGGAGAAGAAGATCGAGGAGGCCGCGGCCCCGATCCCGGCCATGCCTCTGGGCGCGAAAGGATGCAGATTGGCAGGATCGGCGTGCATCAGTGCGATGCCGACAAACAGCGCCAGCACCATCAGCTTGGCCATCACCAGGATCGAATTGGTCTTCGCGGACTCGCTGGTGCCCTTGAGCAGCAGCACAAGACACAGGCCCACCAGAATGACCGCCGGCAAATTGACGATGCCCCCGGCACCGGGCGGCTGCGCCAGCGCGTCGGGAATGTGCCAGCCGGTGGTCATCAGGAACAGCTCGTTGAGATACTGCCCCCAGCCCACGGCAACCGCCGAAGCCGCGACACCATATTCAAGCACCAGACAGGCGCCGATCAGGAAAGCGGGCAGTTCGCCCAGCGTGGCATAGGCGTAGGAATAGGAGCTTCCCGCCGCCGGCACGACCGAGGCGAGTTCGGCATAGCACAGCGCCGTCAGGGTGGCGGCGACGCCCGCGATCACGAAAGACAGGGTGACCGCAGGCCCCGCTTCGGGCACGGCGGTGGTCAGGGCCACGAAGATGCCGGTGCCGATCGTCGAGCCCACCCCGATCATGATGAGGTGGAACAGGCTGAGCGAGCGGGTCAGGCCCTGTCCGGTGTCCTGCTTTGCCTCGCCCGTGTAGCTGGCGATCGGTTTGCTCCGCACGAGCGAAGCCAGATAGGCGGGTAGTGCCAACGCGATGATCCTTTGAGCCCGCCAACGCAGCGCTGGTTTGGGGGCCGGTGTTCGTTCGCCGGCCCGTAGCGCATGGTTGGCGGAAAGGACAGCCCGCTCGAATCCTCGATGGCGCAAGGTGATGGGCAGCATCGGTTATGATGAGACGGCGCGCCGGGACAGGTCATGCAGCAGCTCGGGCGCAAGACTGAAGATCGTCGATGCCCGACTCGACCGACGCTGAGAATATCGCGGCCACCGTCGGGCCATCTGCACAAAACAGCTGGTTAAATATTGTTTAAACCCGACATCAGGTAACCTATTTAATTCTTAAATATTGAGAGATTTTCACCATTTAAGGCACTGCAACGCTTGACAGGCCCGATCTTACTTACACTAATGTCAGCAGTCGCTGACAAAGCGATCAGAAGCGATTGCCGCCTGGGGCACAACAGGCGGTAAAAAACAGGGACCTGATCATGAGCGAACCCACACAAGGGGCGCATTGCGCCCGCTTCCACCTGTTGCTCGGCGTGGCACTCTGCAGCCTGATGCCAGCCGGCACCGCGCTGGCCCAAACAACCCAGCCCCCCGCCAACCAAACCGCGCCGGACGAGACCTCGGACAAGGCGGACGCCAACACCATCGTCGTGACCGGATCACGCATCGCCACCACGGTGATCACCGCGCAGCCGATCACGCGCGTCACCGGCGACGATATCGCCAAGCGCGGCTTCACCAATCTGGGCATGGCGCTGCTCGACCAGCCCGCCTTCAGCTCGCCGGGCGCCGGTCCTGTGGGCTCCGCGTCAGGGTCGTTCGGCGCGGGCCAGACTTTCGCCAACCTCTATGACCTGGGTTCGCAGCGCACGCTGACGCTGGTCAATGGCAACCGTTTCGTCAGCCCCGCCAGCAGCTCGATCTTCGGGGCGGTCGCGGGTTCTCCGGTCGACCTCTCCCAGATTGCCCCCGCTCTGGTGGACCGGATCGAAGTGGTCTCGGTGGGCGGCGCGCCGATCTATGGTTCGGATGCCATCGCCGGTACGGTCAACGTCATTCTGAAGAAGAACTATCAGGGTTTTTCGGTCAGTGGCTCGCAGGGCATTTCCGGCAAGGGTGACGGACACGACTTCAACGCCTCGCTGCTGGCGGGCAAGAATTTCGCCGATGGGCGCGGCAACATCGCCGTCAGCGTCTTTTACGACCGCCAGGATGGCATGACCTATGCTGACCGCTCCAGCCAGATCGGCGGCACCAAGCCCTTCACCGGCACAGCGCTGCCGGGGAACGGCTACACGCATCAGCTCTTCTATGGCGGGCAGCACTACAACATCTTCACCAACACCGGCATACCGTTGTTTGCCGACGATATTCCGATCTACAAGGGGCAGCCCTATGCCGGGATCACCAATGCGGCGGGGCAGGCGCTCACCTTCAACAATGCCGGGCAGTTGACGCCTTTCATCAATGGGCAATTGACGGGCAGCGGGCTGGTTCAGGCCGGGGGCAGCGGCTTCGCCATCGGCGACTATGACAATTTCCTCAATGACAGCGAACGTCTGCAAGGCACGCTGCTGGCCCATTACGACATCACCGACCATATCCGTTTCAACGGCGAGGTGTGGCTGGGCCGCAATTTTGCCACCAATGTCGCGGCGCAGCCCTATTACAACACGGCCCAGTTCAACAGCGCGGGCCAGCCCAACGGCAACCTGATCCTGAGCACCGCCAACCCCTATCTGAGCGCCGCCGACCGCCAGACCATCATCAACAGTCTGGCCGCCAATGGCTCGCCGACGGACACCTTCTATCTGACGCGCGCCAACACCGATCTTTCCTCCGGTTCCTATCGCACGCGCACCGATCTGCTGCGCTTCGTGGGCGGGCTGACCGGCGATTTCAATGCGGGCGAGCGCAAGTTCGGCTGGGATCTGACGGTCAATTACGGCCGCTCCACCAGCTCGACCGCCTCGCGTGAGCTGGTGAACCAGAATTTCTACAATGCGCTCAATGCCGTCTCCAACGCCAATGGCCAGATCACCTGCGCGCCCGGTTACACCAGCGCCAGCTATCCCACGATCAGCAGCACCTGCGCGCCGCTCAACATCTTCGGCCTCGGCAATGCCAGCCAGGCCGCGATCAATTACATCACCGCCAATGCCTATACCCATCAGGTCAATTCGCAGCTGGATGTGCAGGCCGATGTGAAGGGCGACCTCATCAAGCTGCCCGGCGGCTATCTGAAGGGCGTGGCAGGCTATGAATATCGCCGTGAGAGCGCGTTTTTCGATCCGGGCGCCTTCTTCAGGGGCGAATTGCAGAGCGATGGCAGCTACCTCGAATATGGCGGCTCGGTGCCGATCACCCCGGTCTCCGGCAAATTCCATACCAATGAGTTCTTCGGAGAGCTGAACGCGCCGGTGATCTCTCCGGACAATGAGGTGCCCTTCATCTCGAGCCTGGATCTCAATGCGGCGGTGCGTTACGTGAAGCACAGCCTGACGGGCGGCTTCACCTCCTACACGGGCGGTGGCACCTATGCCCCGGTCAAGGGCTTGACCATTCGCGGCAATTTCACGCGCTCCTTCCGCGCGCCGGCCATCACCGAACTCTTCGCGCCGAACGGCTCGACCTTCGAACTGGCCAATGATCCCTGCGATCAGCGCTTCATCGCGCAGGGCAACAATCCCGCCGCGCGCGCGGCCAATTGCGCCGCGGCCGGCGTCCCCGCGAATTTCACCTCCAGTGTGGTGGATGCCACCGCCAAGGGCACGACAGGCGGCAATCCGAACCTGCAGAATGAAACCGCCAACAGTTGGACGCTGGGCGGCGTGCTGCAGCCGCAGCAGCTTCGCGGCCTGCAAATCAGCGCCGACTATGTCAACATCGACATCCGCAACGAGATCGCCAGTCTGAGCCTGACCGATCTGATGTCGGCCTGTTACGATTCCTCGCTCTCCAGCCCCTTTTGCAGCACCTTCACGCGCAACAGCGCGAGTCAGGTGACCACCTTCGCGGCGGGCAATTTCAACATCGGGCAGGAAACCTTCCGCGCGCTGCAGGGCAATCTGAAATACAATTTGCCGCTCGAAAGGCTGGGCCTCTCAGCCTCGGCGGGCGTGCTGGATCTCAACGTCAATTACCTGCATACCTTCCGGCATTACTACCGTGTCGGCACGGGCGATCTGCAGCAAAAGCTGGCCCTGTCGCAGAACCCGGCCAACACCTTCACCGCCACGGCGAATTACACGCGCAAATCCTTCAACTGGATGGTGCAGGCGATCTATTATGGCTCGTCGAAGGTCAATCCCAACTCGCCCGATTCCGATTATCAATATCCCATCATCCATTCCTATGTGACCTTCAACAGCTCGATCGGCGTGGATGCCACCAAGAACATCAACTTCCGCTTCCTGGTGAACAATGTGTTCAACCGCGGCCTGCCCTTCCCCTACAGCGGGCTGGATTACGCACGCTATTACGACGCCATCATGGGCCGCTATTTCCGTGTGAACGCCACCGTCAAATTCTGACGACAACAAACCTGATCCCCGCAATTGGCGACGATTGCGGGGATCGTTGCGTCATCCGGACCGGCCATGCCCGCCCAACGCCGGGACCATTGGCCCTGATCCTCCCTAGCTCTTATGGTGTCGGATTGACGCTGTCCAAAATCGTCAGCCTGTGGCCGCGACCATCATCACCCACGCTCGACTGCGTGATCAGGATCGTCGAGCCGGTCCGCAATTGCGCCTTGACCGCCTCATAGAACGCGCGCGGCAACTTCAGGCGGTTCACCGTGGCCTCGTCCAGCGCACGCCCGGCATCCTCGTCATGCCCCGGCAGGCCGACATAGATCCAGCGCGGCTTGCCGCCGACCGTGGTCAGGGTCACCACATGCGAACCGGGATCATCATCGTTGATCTGCGCCACGCTGCGCCCGATCTCGATGCCGTTGCGCAGCACCACCACCCGCTGGTCCAGCTTGGAGACGATGATGGTCAGCGGACCGCTGGGGGCAAGCTGGGGCTGCCAGACGAAATCGGCGGACTCCAGCATCTGCTGCCGCAGCGGCTTGCCCGCCAGATCCAGCGGCGCCAGCAGGCTGGAATCGCTGGTGCGCTCATGGTTGATGGCATCGCCCTGCACCACCACGGTCACGCCCAGTTTGGTGATGGCGAAAAGCTCCTGCGAGAAGCCATAGGGCAGATGGACGCAGCCATGGCTCTCGGGATAGCCCGGCAGGCCACCGGCATGCAGCGCCACCCCATCCCAGGTCAGCCGCTGCTGATAGGGCATGGCGGCATTGTTATAGGTGCTCGAACGGTGTTTGGCGTCCTTTTGCAGGATGGTGAAGACGCCGGTCGGCGTCTCATGCCCCTCCTTGCCCGAGGAGATGGTGCTGATCCCGATCCGCACCCCGTTGCGATAGACGGTGGCGCGCTGGCGCGAGAGATCGACATAGATCAGGATAGGCCCGGCAGGCGCAATGCGCGAGGCCCAGACCCATTGCCCCGGCTTGAGCTGATCGGCGGCGCGCGCCAATTCGGGGGCGGAACTGACCTTTTCCCCCTGCGCCATCACCGGGCCGCCCCAGATCACCGCCATCAGCGCGCACCATGCCAGCCTGCTTTTCACCCGCATTCCCCTCTCAACCGGCAACAAGCCGCGGAAACACCGCGCTCACACCCGCCACGATCATACCCACCGAAATCGCCAGCAAAATGAGCCCCATCAAACGGGTGGTGATCACCCGCATCGTCTCGCTCATCAGCCTGCCGATCTGCGCGGAAAAGAACAGCACCACAAAGAGCAGCAGCAGAATGCTGCCGACGATCGCCCAGACCTCCAGCATGTCGCGCGTGGTCTGGGCATGGGCGGCATAGAGGATCAGCGTGGTGATCGTGCCCGGCCCCACCACCATGGGGAAGGTCAGCGGATAGAAGGCCATGGCGGAAAGATCGCCCATATGCCCCCGCTCCTGATCGCTGCCATGGTGCGAGGACATGCCGGTGCCATCCAGCATCGACCAGGCGATATGCGCCAGCACCGCCCCGCCCGCGATGCGGAACTGATCGACGGTGATCCCGAAAAAGGCGATGATCGCGCTGCCCGACAGCATGATGACCACACTCATCACCGCCGCGAAGATCGTGACCTTGAGCGCCAGCGCCCGCTGCTCGGCAGGGGTACGGTTGGCGGTCAGCGCCAGAAAGATCGGCAGGTTGATAAAAGGGTTCATGACCGCGAAAAACGCGCCGAATGCCTTGGCAAGTTCTGCCTGATCCATAATCCTCGCGATACTCCTGAATGCGTAAGGCCGGTGCCGCAAATCCGGCTTTCGCCGGATTTCCAAACAGTCTCTGACAGCCTTGCAACGCAATGCCGCAACAAGGCCATCGTCAAACGCCCCATCACCCTTCCTGTTCTTGATGCCTGTTCTTGAGCGATTGGCAGGCTCTACCCGATCCGAAGCTTTCTGTTTGGCCTGATTTCATTTCAGTCTCCATTCAGCCGCAAAGGCGCCCTGTGCGGTCATGGCGCCATAGGGATAGGGGCCACCTGACCCGCCCGCAAGGGCATGGGATGGAGGATCGAGATGAAACGGATCTTGGCATTGGCCGCGCTCGGCCTTGCCTGCGGCTCGGCTGGCGTGGCATCGCCCGCTCTGGCGCAGGTTTCTTTCAACATCAGCGTCAACTTCATGCCACCGGCGCTGCCGGTCTATGATCAGCCGCCCATTCCGGGGCCCGATTATATCTGGATTCCGGGCACATGGGCCTGGGATGACGATGTTCAGGACTATTACTGGATTCCCGGCACATGGGTGCTGGCGCCAAGGCCCGGACTGCTGTGGACCCCCTCCTGGTGGGGCTGGCAGGATGGGGCCTATCTGTTCCATCCCGGCTATTGGGGGCCGCATGTCGGCTTCTATGGCGGCGTGGCCTATGGCTTTGGCTATACGGGGTCGGGCTATCAGGGGGCCTACTGGAACGGCGGCCATGTGTTCTACAACCGCTCGGTCACCAACATCACCAATGTCCATGTGACCAATGTCTACAACAAGACGGTCATTGTGAACCGGGTGACCAATGTCAGCTACAATGGCGGTCCGGGCGGGGTGCAGGCGCGGCCGTCGATGATCGAGCAGGCGGCCATGCATGAGCAGCATATCGCCCCGACGACGATCCAGCAGCAGCATGTGCAGGCCGCGCGCAGCAACCGGCAGTTCTTCGCGACGAGCAATCACGGAAGCCCGCCGGTCGCGGCGGCGCCCAGACCCGGCCAGTTCGGCGGACCGGGGATCATCCGCACCCGTCAGGCGCAGCCCTATCATCCTGCCCAGCCGCCCGCGCCCGCCGGGGGTCCTCGCCCCGCGGCGCCCGGTGCCCCGGCCCACCCATCGGCGATGTCTGCGCCGCCATCACCCGGCATGGCACACCCGCCGGCGGGCTTTGCCCCGACCGCCGCGCCGGGCATGCCACGCAATCCGCAGTATAGTCCTCAGTATGGCGCGGCGCCCCAGCCCAACGCCGCACCCCATGCTCCAAGGCCCCAGTATCAGGAGGTCCCGCAGAGGCCCATGCCACAGGGCGCGGTGCGCGACGATCTAGCCCCACCAGCGCCTTATCAGCCTCATGCGGCCCCCATGCGTATGGAAAGGCCGGACAGCATGGCTGTCGCCCCGCGTCCCGCGCCGCAGCCCCCGCATGTGCCGACGCCGCCAAGGCCGCCGCAGATGCCTCATGCCCAGATGCCTCATGTCGTGCCGCCTCAGCCTCACCCGATGCCGCATCCCATGCCGCAGCCCCCTCGCCCGGCGCCGCATCCGCAGGGAGGGCATCCCCCCGCTCCCCCGCATCACGAGGAGCATCACGAGCACTGACAACCGCCCATGCCCCCCGACCGGCCGCAATCCGGTCGGGGGTCAAACTTGGTGGCGGCTCGCCGAGCACGCTGAACGCGCCCGGATTCTACCGGGCCGGATCAGCATCAAAGTCAGATCGCCTTGATCCATGGGCTGTCAATCGTGTCGAAGCAGGCGATGGCCCAATCGATAAAGGCGCGCGTCTGAGGGGCCAGATATTGGCGATCGGGGTACATCACCGACAACGGCAGCGGGCAGAACGCCACCTGCGCCAGAATGCGCTGCAAAGCCCCCGAGGCCATCTGACTCTGCACGCTGGCACCGCCGACCAGGATCATGCCATGCCCCTGCACCGCGCATTCGATAAAGGCCTCGGTGTCGTTGACCAGCAAAGCGGGGGTGGGCCGAAAGACGCGCGGCACACCATCCTGCAACCAATGCCAATCCTGCACCTGCCGCCCCCGCCCCGAAAAATAGGTGACGGCGCGGTGAGCGGCCAGATCCTCCATGCCGCGCGGCATGCCATGACGGGCCAGATAGTCCGGTGAGGCGCAAGCGATCATGGTCAGATCAGCAATATGCCGCGCGATCAGGCTGCTCGCCGGCAGCGGCCCCAGACGCAGAACAACATCCACGCCCTCCGCCAGCAGATCGACCTGATGGTCGCTGACGCCCAGGATCAGCTCGATGTCTGGATAGGCGGCGCGGAAACCGGTCAGATGCGGGATCAACAGCGAACGCCCGACGGCAACCGGCATATCGATCCGCAACCGCCCCTTGGGCCGCTCGCTCGCCCCGCCGAAGAGATTGCGGATATCGGCCTCTTGAGCGATCAGCCCCGCGACACGCTGGTAGAACAGCTCGCCTTCGCCGGTCAGGCTCAGGCGGCGCGTGGTCCGGTGCAGCAGGCGGGCCCCGAGCTGCGCCTCCAGCTCATTGATCGCCTTGGTCACATTGGGACGCGCCATCGCCAGAGCGCCGCCCGCACGCGCAAAGCTGCCCTGATCGACCACCGCGACAAAGATACGCGCAAGACGGAGGAAATCCATAAACAGCCCCTATTGCTACCCATAGCCATAACAATATGCTGCCGTATTGCTATCTTCTGAACCACGATGCCCCTGCGTACATCTCCCGCACAGCCCGCATCGCAGCGGGAAAAGGAGCATCGCATGAACCGCCCCACACCCCGTATCGTCCGCATCCACGCCTATGGCGAAGCCGAAGTCCTGCAGATCGAGGATATCGCCGTGCCCCCTCCCGGCCCCGGCGAGGTGCAGATCGCCGTGCGCGCCATCGGCCTCAACCGGGCCGAGGTGATGTTTCGCCGCAACGCCTATTTGCAGCAGGCGCAGTTCCCCAGTCGCCTTGGCTATGAGGCCGCCGGAACCGTCGCGGCTCTGGGCGAGGGCGTGTCGGGCCTGACCCTCGGCGATGCGGTCAGCGTGATCCCGACGCAGGACATTGCCCGCTGGGGCACCTATGGCGAGGTGATCAATGTGCCCGCACGCCATGTGGTCAGCCATCCGGCCAACCTCTCCTTCGAGGAGGCCGCTGCCGTCTGGATGCAATATGTCACGGCCTGGGGCGCCCTGGTCGAGCAGGCCAGGCTGGGCGCGGGGGATCATGTGATCGTCACCGCCGCATCGAGCAGCGTCGGCATCGCCGCTTTTCAGGTGGCGCGCATGGTCGGGGCGACGGTGATCGCGACCACCCGCACCTCGGCCAAGGCGCAGGCCTTGCTGGACGCCGGCGCGCACCATGTCATCGCCACCGAAGAGGAGGATCTGGCCGCCCGCGTGCTGGAGATCACAGGCGGCCATGGGGCCCGCGTGGTGTTCGATCCGGTCGGCGGGCCATCCTTCGAACCGCTGACGCAGGCCATGGCGCGGGGCGGCATTCTGCTGGAATATGGTGCGCTCAGCAGCGAGCCCACGCCTTTTCCGCTCTTCACCGTGCTGGGCAAGAGCCTGACACTGAAAGGCTATCTCTACACCGAGGTGGTGGGCGATGACGCCGTTCTCGAGCGTGCCAAAGCGTTCATCGGTGAAGGTCTTGCGACAGGGCAATTGAAGCCCCTGATCGCTCGGACCTTCCCCTTCGACCAGATCCGCGAAGCCACACGTTTTCTGGAATCCAACGCGCAGGTCGGCAAGGTCGTTGTCACGGTCTGAGCTTTCGGAACCGGGGTGGGAGCGCATGGGGCCATCCGCCTGACACCCGTGCTGGCCCACGCAGCGAAAGGGGGGATGACGAAGCCATCCCCCCCCACCCGGTCACGGTGCGCTTCTACCGAAAGCCTGATCGGCATAGCCGCGCGCTCGTGCGCCCTCTTCCTGCGCATCGGGGGCTAGCAACCAGCCCTGCGCCTGCAATTGCGCCAGCCGCGCATCGAATTTGGCGAGATACTCCCCCTTGCCGCCGGGATAGGTTTTGGCCAGCAGCGCCGGATCGACCGGCAGGCGCTTCAAATTGCGGATCGGCACCACCCCGCCGCAGGCCGAGGCGGGCGCTTCGGCATAGGTCACCAGCGGTACATCGAGTTGCGCCACCCGCACCCCGCCAAGCGGATTGCCGAAAGCGTCGCGCACATAATCCTTGCCGTCCGGCTTGACCTGCATGCGGCTGGTGTGCGGCGGCGCCTTGCCGGTGCTGACCCATTGGTCGATGTTGGCCATCGCCGCCTGCGCCACATCGCGCATCGGCACATCGGTGTCCTCCACGGTGCAGACCGGCGCCTCCTTGGCGGCAGGGTGATGACGGGCGATCAATTGCTCCGTGGCGGGCTTGAACTGGGCATGCGTGCCCTGATCCAGATGGCTAACCCCGCCCAGCTCATAGATGCGATGGCCGCCTTTTACCGCATCGCTCTCGGGCGCCTGGGGGAAGACATTGGTGATCGCCTCCATCGATGAAGTGAGTTCGATGACCGGCACATCGATCTGGCGCAGCATGTCATGGCGATGATCGACATGCGGCCCGGTGGAGTTGAGCGGCACATGCCCCGCCTCGACCGATCCCGCCGAAATGCCGATCAGATAGCCGTCGATCACCGGCGAGCCATCCTTGCGGCGATAGCGGTCATGGAAGCCGAAGTTGATCCAGCTGCGGATCGTGCTGCCAAGGAAAGACCAGCCCGAGACATAGACGCGCCTCACCTTCAGCCCCGCCAGCGGCCCGGTGCTGCCGGGATCGCGCAGCAGGCGGGCGGTCTGGCCGATGATGTCCCAGCGGATGCCGTCATCCTCGGGGACGTTAAAGGCCTTGTAGCGGACGGGATCGTACCAGCGCGGCAGATAGGGCGCCGAGACCGGAAATTCGGGCGATCCCAGCTTGCGGCTTGGCGCGTCGCCGCCGTTGATGACCACCGCATAGGCAGAGCCCGTGCGCAGCACCAGCGTGTCGATCCTTCCCCATTGCGTGCCGGCCAGGCTGGGGTGCTGGAAGGCGAATTGCACGATGCCGTTGAATTTTTTGGGATCGCGCGGGCGCACGATCACCACGCGGGTGGTGTAGGGCACGCCGCTCTTGGCCACGCTGATCGGGCCGCCTTGGGGGCCCTCGGCATAGATGTTGCCAGTGCCGGAGAGGAGATACTCCTCCTGCACATAATCGGCCTTTTTCAGCGCCTCATCATCCGCCGAGCCGGGCAGCGCGATCGGAGCGAAGATATGCGAGTTCGCCGTTTCGGGAAGCTTCTGCCCCCAGTGAGCGCCTTCAGCATGGGCGGGAAGCGCGCAGGCCAGCGACAGGCCTGCCAGCAGGGTACGGGTGAAGATGGTCATCGTCATCATCTCACAGAAAGCGGGCCGGGAAGCGTGGTGCCCCCGGCCCGGAAAGGATCAATGCGCCACCACCGGCAGGCTGACGGTGGAAGGATGCGCGCTATCGCTGATCAGCATGATCGTCTTGGGCTGCGCCTCCGGATCGCGCGCACGTTCACGGTGGTCCGATCCGGTGAAGGTGAACTGCACCTTGTGGCCCGGCAGAAACACATAGGACGTGGGCATGATGTCGAACTGCAGGCGCGTCGGCTCGTTCGGCGTCAGAGGTTGCGCGTCCTCGGTATAAGCGCGGTGCCAGGGCAGGCCGGGCAGCGCCCAGGGGGCCTTGTCCAGCTTGCGCAGGGAGGCCTTCAACCGCCCCTCGGTCACGACGCGGACATGGCCATCGGGCGCCACATCTTCCAGCAGCAGGAACAGGTTGGCGTCTTTGGTGTCGGCGGCGATCCAGACATCGGCCAGCGCATGGCCGGTGATTTCCAGCGGCGCGGTCAGGGGTTTGCCCGCGATGGAAAGCCCCTTGCCCGGCAAATGGCACGGCTGCACCGTCGAGCCCGAGCCACCCTCGGGGCAGGTCACGGTGTAATCGACCGGGAAGGCCTGATGCAGCGGTTTTGCAGGCGCCGTGCCCGCCAGCAGCCCGGCGGGGGTGATGACATAGGGCGTTTCCTTGCTCTGCGGCAGGGGCCAGTCCTTCGCCTCGCGCCATTCGCCCTTGTGATCGGCGCCCGCGTTCACCACGAAATAATGGATCGGCGCCTGAGCCTCCAGACCCGTGTCGATGCCCTTCAGATAGCGGTCGAAGAAGCGATGGATTTCCTCGACCAGCGCAAAGCCGTCATTCTGGCAATGCAGCCAGTCACCGATCAGGATACGCGTGCCGGGGATGTTCATGCGGGCGATCAGACCCTGATCGCGCAGCTCATCGCGCCAGCCGCCCATGATGTAGAGCGGCGTGCCCGAACGCCTCACCTGCTGCGCATAGGAGGACACGCTGCCTTCCTGCCAGAAGGTGGACTGCACCGAAGGCGCCCAACTGTCGCGATAGGGCATGGACTTCCACAGCTCGAACAGCGGCGTGGCGCGTTGATGCTCCAGCGCGGCGGCATGCAGCAGGACCTTGTCCTTGTCCTCATCGACCGGGGCGATGGCCATATCCTGCGCCACCGTGCGCGTGGGCCCCGTGCCCCATTGGGCGAAGATGCCGCCCCGGCGCATGGCGTCATACTTGTTCCAGGAGAAGCACCCGGCAAACACCGCCTTCAAATGCGGATTGTCCCCCGTCAACGCATGCATCGCGGCGTCCCCCGTGTTGGAGCAGCCATATTGGCCCACGATGCCGTTGGACCACTCCTGCGTGCCCAGCCAGTCGATCATCTCATAGGCGTCGGCGTCCTCGTTGCGCTCATGATAGCCGCGCATCGTGCCGAAGGACTGGCCATTGCCGCGCCGCGCCACCTGCACCACCACATAGCCATAATCGGTGAGCGAAGGGATCGAGCGGAACCCCGCCGCGCGCGGGCCGGTGCCATCGGCAGCCTCCTGCGTGGCGGACAGCGTATGGTGCCAGATCACCGGAAATTTGCCCGGCGCCGCCTGTCCATTGACTGCCGGGCGCGCCACCGTCACCCCCAGCCGCGTGCCATCGCGCAGACGGACATAGAAGGTGGAGTGCACCTGCTCGGTAAACTGCTTGGGGGGCTGATAATGGCCGAAGCTGGCGGGCGCTGCCGCCGCCTGCAAGGCGGGAGCGGCGGGCTGGGCCAAAGCCTCCCCCGCGCCCATCACAGCAACCAGAGCGGCAAGGCTGGCACAGAGCTTGAGAGGCACGCGCATCAGAACTTCTTCCTTGCGGACACAGCGATCAGGCGGCCTACCGGATCCGTCGCCGTGGCATCATAGCCGCCGCCGCCGTTCGAGCTAGGCGCGATGTTGACATAGGGCGGATTGGCATCGAACAGATTGCGCACCTCCAGCCCCAGCGTAAAGGGCTTGTCCCTGTCACCCACGCGGAAGCTCAGGTTGAGGTCGATCGGCGTATAGCTGGCCACCTTCTGCACGGGGTTGGCCGCCGTGTTGGCATAGCCGCCCAGATGATTGGCCCGCACCATCGCCGAAAAGCGCCCGATATCCCAGTTGACGCTGAGCCGCGCCTTGAATTTCAGCGGCTGATAGATCTGGTTGAGCAGGCTGAGGAAGGGCGCGCTCGGCGTCTGCTGGGAGAGATATTGCGTGAGATAGGTGCCGGCCAGATTGAAGGTGAAGGTGCCAGCCTTGTCTGTGGGGAGCAGATAATTGGCGGAAAAGTCGAAACCGCGCGTGATCGAACGGCCCAGATTCTGGCTGCGCCCATCGATGAAGGTGGTGACATTGGCCGCGCTGCCCCCCGGCAGAGCGCCTGACACCGCCATGCCCCCGGCGATGTAATTGGCCACGATCTGCGAGGCTTGCGCGCCCTGCACGATCAACCCGGTGCCATTGTACTGCGCCGCGCGCGTCAGCACCGAAAGGTCTGACAGCAGCGCGATCACCTGGTTCTTGTAATCCACATTCCAGTAGGTGAGCGACAGGCGCAGATTGCGCACCGGATTGTAATCTGCGCCCACCGACCAGGTGCTGGCCGTCTCCGGCTTCAGCCCCTGATTGCCGCCCGAGAGTGCCACACCAGTGATCGGCGCGCCGCCCGTGGGGTTCTGATAGCTCTGCACGTAAAGCTGGCTGGTGTTGCCATAGATCTGCGGCAGGGTCGGCGCGCGGAAGCTGGTGCCATAGCTGCCACGCACCGTCATGCGCTCGATGGGCGACCAGTTGACGCCGAATTTGGGATTGGTGGTGGCGCCCACATCGGAATATTTGTCGTAACGCACCGCGCCGTCCAGTTCCAGCTTGCGCAGGCCGGGGATGGCATTGGCCGCGCCGAAGACCGGCACCACCAGTTCGGCATAGGCGGAATCGACGCGGCGGCCCGGATTGGTCCAGCGATAGGCGGTGCCCGGCACGCCGTTCTGCGTGCCCAGCGACATGTCGAACTGCTGCCCCTCATAGCCCAGCGCCAGCTTCACATCGCCCGCCGCCAGATGCAGCAGCGAGCCGTTGAGCCGCGCCTCATAACCGGTGAAGCGGCCGATGGTGGGGTTGATCGAGACCTGATTGAAAATCCCGGCCAGCGTCGCGGCGGAGGTGCGCCCCAGCCCATAGGGATCGAAGGCGGTGGCGGCATTGCCGCTGGCCAGCGCTGCGGTCAGCGCGGTGTTGTTCAGCCCCGCTGTGGAGCTTGAGATGTCATAGGTGCGTCCTTTGTCGAACAGCGCCTCGAACTGCCAGCCATGGGGCAGTTTCACCTTGATGCCCGGCGAGATCTGCCAGCTTTCCGAATGGCCCCAGCTCATGTTGCGCTGGCTATCATTCATGAAGTTATAGTCGATGGTGTAGCTGCTGCCGGTAAAGCCCGCCGGACGCACGAAAAAGGCGTTGGTCGAGGGCACGGTGATCGTGGCATTGGCGAAAGCGGGCAGGCGCTGGAAGGCGCGATAGGAGTAGAAGCCGTCAGCGGTGAAGCTCAGCCAGTCGTTGATGGCGTAATCGAAGGTGCCGTTCATGCTGTCATAGCGCTGGCGCGGGATCAGATCCTGCCCCTGCAGATCGTTGCAAGAGTTCGACGTGCCCGCGACCAGACTTCCGGCATTGGCCTGAGTCAGTTGCCCCGGCATGGCATAGGAAACGCCGCCTGCTTTCAGCGTACCGGGCGCGCATTTCGTCACCGAATAATTGTTACCGCCCGAACTGAGCTGGTTCGAACGGAAGAAGCTGCGGTCATTTCCGTTGAGATTGCTCTTTTCGACATGCTCATAGGCCAGGGTGAACTGGCCATGGTTGAACTTGTGGCCGAAAGCGGCGCCCAGCGTCTTTTCGCTGTAGACGCCATCATCGGAAATACCGCCGCGCGCCACCATCTCCAGACCGTTGAAATTGCGGCGCGGGATGAGGTTGACCACGCCCGCCACCGCATCCGACCCATAGATGGCCGAGGCGCCGTCGGCCACCACTTCCACCCGCTCCACACCCAAAGTCGGCAGGATCGAGGGGTCGATCGAGCGACCATTGTTGGTCACCCGATGGCCATCGACGATGATCAGCGTGGCATTGGGGCCGATGCCGCGCAGATTGATCGAATTGCCATAAACAATGTTGCCCGCGCCGCCCGTCTGGCCGCGCGATCCTTCCGAAACGCCCAGATTGAACACTTGCGGCAGATCCTGAATGGCCTGCTGCAAGGTCACGCGGCCGGCCTGGGCGATATCGGCATTGCTCATCGCCACCACCGGCGAACCGATCGGAGCAACCCCGCGCACCCGGCTGCCGGTCACGATGATGTCGGCGTCAGCGTGAGTCTCCGGGGCTGCCGGAGTTGCCGCGGCACCCGGAGTCGCGCCCTGATCCTGGGCATGGGCCACAGGCGCGATCAGGGTCAGCGCCAGAGCGGAACTCATCAGGGCTGCGGCCCGAAACGCGGTTATGTTCATGATTATCCTCCCGCTTGCAATGCATGCACGCGCAGATGGACAGCACGAGGGTAGCGGGGGCCTTGAGCACCCCCTTATGAACATCCTCTCCCGACGGCCGCTTTCAGCCTATCGGCACTGTACTCTGCTTCTGCCGGGGAAGATGCTGATAATGGTGGAATGAGTCAACCTTATTTTTTATCACCTATTTTGCTGACTCCCCACCATCCTCCGCCACACAGACCGCATACATGCGATCGAGCAACTCGCTGAGCAGCAGCAATTCCGCCGGAGAAAGCTGATGCAAAACGGCATTTTCCGTCTCACTGACCAGCGCGAACATCTCTTCCAACTGCGCCTCGCCCTCCGCCGTGACGAACAGCGCATGGCGCCGCCGGTCGGTGGGGGAACGCTTGCGCTCGGCCCAGCCGCGCCGCTCCATCTCATCGACCAGCGTGACCGTGACCGACTTGTCCATGGCGATTTCCCGCGACAATTCGGCCTGCGACAGGCCCGGATTCGCCGAAATCAAAGCCAGCGATGAAAACAGGCCCGAGCGCAGCCCACGCTCCGCCGTCACCGCCGCGAAATCGCGCGAGAGCTGATTCTGCACGCGGCGCAGACGGAAGCCGACAAAATCGCCCAAGCGCCCCAGCTTTACGCCCGTGGCGCTCTCCACAGCACGGGTTTGCACCGGCCTGCCGCTGCCGGCCACCTTACTGGCCATGGACATGCTCCGGCTGCAAATTGGTTGACATCATCAATTATCTTCCTAATCTACCATCTACTGGATAGGGGTATTAGACGCCTTGGCGGTCAGACTGTCAACGCCGCCCGCCAGCACAATGCGCCACAGAGCGCCAGAAGGGAAAGAGGACATCATGCCCCCAAGCGAGGCCGGCCCTATCGCGCCCGACAGCCCTGCTCCATCACGCCCTGTCTCATGGGGGAGCCGCACGGCAATGCTGGCCGCCTATACGCCCGGCGCATTGGGGCTGGTTCTGGCGGCAGGCTCGGACGCGATTGCCGTGGCGGGGCGCCATATCGGCCTGCATCTGCTCGGCTCGATCGAGATCACCGAGGCGGCCATCGTGCTGCTCTCCACCTCTGCGATGCTGGTGGCCACCCTGGATTTCCATCATGCCAGCGTGCATATGCTGACGGCGCGCCTTTCGCCGGTCAACGCCGGGCGCCTGGCGCGAGTCGCGGCTTTGTTTGGCGCGCTGCTGTTTATCCTGCTGGCTCTGGGCACGGCGCGCCTCAACGCCGAACTCTGGAACGGCTTCGAGCAGACCGAATTGCTGCATATCCCGCTGCGCTGGCTGCGCGCCCTGTGGCTGCTGACCACCATCGCCATTGCCGCCCTGTTCCTGCGCCGCGCCATCGCCCCGGTTTCTGGGGGGGCCGACGCATGATCCCCCCCGAACTGATCGGCGCCTGCGGCGTCGCGCTTCTGCTTGTTCTGCTGGCAGCAGGCGTGCCCATCGGCGTCGGGCTGGCGCTGGTCGGGCTGGGCGGCATGGCCGTGCTGATCTCGCCAGAAGCAGCGCTGACCAAGGGCGCCGTCACCTCCTTCGACATGATGTCCAAATATGAACTGGGCGTGCTGCCGCTGTTCCTGCTGATGGCGCATATCTGCTTTGCCGCCGGGGCCAGCCGCGATTTCTTCGAGGTCGCCGCCAAATTCGTCGGCCATCGGCGCGGCGGGCTGGCGCTGGCCTCCATCGCGGGCTGCGCCGGGTTTGGCGCGATCAGCGGGTCGTCGCTGGCCACCGTTGCCACGATCAGCTCGGTCGCTTTGCCCGAAATGCGCAAGGCCGGTTACAAGCCCGGTTTCGCGGCGGGCGCTCTGGCCGCAGGCGGCACTTTGGGTTCGCTGGTGCCGCCCTCGGGCGCGCTGATCGTCTTTGGCATCATTGCCGAGCAATCCATCGGCAAGCTGTTTGCCGCCTCGCTGATCCCGGTGGCAACCCAGGCCATCAGCTATCTGGCCACCATCATCATCCTTTGCGCCCTGAAGCCCGAACTGGCGCCAGCCATCGCCCGCGCGCCATGGAGCGAGCGCCTGCGCGCCCTCACCAAGATCGCGGACATCGCGCTGCTGATCCTCTTCGTGCTGGGCGGGCTGATGATCGGCTGGTTCACGCCGACCGAGGCGGCCTCGGTCGGCGTGGTGGCCGCTCTGGTGATCCTGACGCTGCGCGGGGCATTTTCGCTGGGCGCACTGGGCAACGCCGCAAAATCCACCCTGCGCACGGCGGGCATGATCTATCTGGTGATCATCGGCGCCATGCTGTTTGCCACCTTCGTCTCGATCAGCGGCATCACCGAGGCGATGTCGAACGCCGTCATCGGCCTGCATGCCAGCCCTGTGCTGGCCATCGTCGCCATGGCCGCCGTGCTGCTGCTGCTGGGCAGCTTCCTGGATGGCGTGGCGCTGATGCTGCTGACCACGCCGATCTTCCTGCCGATTGCCCATACGCTGGGCTACAGCCCGATTTGGTTCGGCATCTTTCTGGTGCGCACCATGGAGCTGGGCTTTGTCCACCCGCCGCTTGGACTCAACATCTATGTGCTGCAGGGGGTGGCCAAGGATCTGTCGCTGGGCACGATCTTTCGCGGGGTGATCCCCTTCCTTGTCGCCGATTTCCTGCATCTGGCCTGCCTGATCGCGCTTCCCCAGATGGCGCTGTGGCTGCCCTCGGTCGTGGGAGCCTGACCCATGCGCAAGATCATCACCCTGGCCGTCTGCGCTTTGCTCGCCGCCTGCTCGCCCAAACCCGAGCATCACGCCGAATACACGCTGACCTACGCCAGCCCCTATCCGCCCACCCATCCCTTCAGCAAGGCCGACATCGCCTGGATGAAGCATGTGGAGCAGGCCAGCGGCGGGCGCATCGCCTTCAAACCCTTCTGGTCGGGCGCGCTGATCTCCTCCTCCATGAGCATCAGCGAAATCCGCCATGGCCTTGCCGATATCGGCCTGATCACCCCGATCTACACGCGCGGCGGCGTCCATCTACAGCGCACGCAGGCCGGCTTTTACGGCGGCGTCAACACCATGGAGCAGCAGGTCGCGGTCTATGACTGCCTCGCCGCCCGCTTCCCGCAGTACAATCAGGAGCTGGCCGGCCTGCATGTGCTGGCGGTGCAGGCGGGCAATTTCCCCGGCCTGATCACCCGCGACAAGCCCGTCCACACGCTGGCCGATTTGAAGGGCCTGCGCCTGCGCGCCCAGACCGACAGCATCGACACTTTGCGCGCGCTGGGCGCCGATCCGGTGAACATGCCGATGGCGGACGTCTATTCCGCTCTGGCCAAGGGCGTGATCGACGGCGTGGTCGCCCCAGCCGATACGATCAAGAGCCTGCATTTCGCCGAGGTGGCGCACCACTACACCACCCTGCGCCTGAGCCGGGGCGGCTATCCGGCCCGTGCCATGTCCGATCTGGCGTGGCGCCGCCTGCCCGCCGATCTGCAAAAGCTGCTGGCCGACTCCAAGCCCTGGTGGGAAGCCCAGCTCAACACCCAGAACGCGCATGCCGAGCAAGCCGGTTTCGACTTCGCGCATGCCCATCACGTCGAGGTGATCCCCCTGCCCGCAGCCGATCAGGCGCGTTTCGACGACCTCTACAACCGTTTCGCCCTCAGCCAAGCGCGCGACCTGTCCCGCTTCGGCATCGATGGAGAGCCCGTCTTCCGCGCCGCCCAATCCCTTATCGCGCATGGCACAGCCAACTGCGCCGCCCCTTCCAAGGAACCCGCCCGATGACCGCTCCGCAAACCCGCCCCCTCGAAGGCCTCACCGTCATCGACCTCACCCGCGCTCTGGCCGGGCCCTATGCCACGCTGCTGCTGGCGGGCCTTGGCGCCAAGGTCATCAAGGTCGAGGAACCCCATGGCGGTGATCTCGCCCGCGAGAACAGCCCCTATCTGGGCCGCGACGGCATTCTGGTCGAACGGGCGCATGAGGACGATATCTCGCTGTCGCACCTCACCCGCGCGCGCGGCAAATATGGCGTCTCGCTCAACCTCAAGCACCCTGAAGGCAAGAAGGTCTTTATGGATCTGGTGGCCAAGGCGGACATCGTGGTCGAGAATTTCACCGCCGGCACCGCCGACCGCCTCGGCGTGGGGTATGAGGCCTGCAAGGCGATCAACCCCGGCGTGGTCTTCGCCTCGCTCTCGGGTTTTGGCGCCAACAACCATTCGGGCAAGGCGATGGATGTGATCATTCAGGCGCTGTCGGGCGCGATGTTCACCAGCGGAGAACCCGGCCATCCCCCCGTGCGCATCGGCATCCCCATCGCCGATATGCTGGCCCCGGTCTTCACCGTGATCGGCATCCTGGCCGCCATCGAGCAGCGCCATCGCACCGGCGAGGGCCAGCATGTGGACGTTTCCATGCTGGGCGCCCTCACCTCCTTCGTGGCGATCGAGAACTGGTCGGCCATGGCCGCCGCCGGGATGGAGGCGCGCACGGGATTAACGGTGCAACGCCTCTCGCCCTTCGGCGTGTTCGAATGCGCCGATGGCTATGTCGCGGTGGTGGCGGTGCATGAGCCTCTCGCACGCGGCCTCTTCGCCGCCATGGGTGAGCCGGACCTCGCGCAGGACCCCCGCTTCTGCAACCGCGACGCCCGCGTCGCCAATGCCGAAGTGCTGGAAGCCCGCATCAACGCCTGGAGCCGCACTTTGCCGGTGGCGCAGGTGGTCTCCGCGCTGGAGGAACGCGGCGTCCCCGTCGCCCCGGTGCGTCATCCGGAAGACGCGCTGGTCGACCCCCGCGTCGTCGAGCGCCACGAAACCATGGCGGTGGAGCACCCCACCTATGGCTCGACGGTCGATCTGCGCACCTCGGGCGTGCCGATTCAGTTTTCGGCGGCCACCACCGGCTTTGACGATGCGCTGCCCGTCAGCATCGGCCAGCACAATGACGCGATCTACCGCGAGCTGCTGGGCTATTCCGACACCGACATGGCCCGCCTGAAAAGCGACGGCGTGCTGTGATCGCGCCCTTCCTCGCCCAACCGGAGCCCGGCGCCCGCGTGATCCGCACACTGGGCTTCGATGCTCCGCGCGCGCTGCTGCTGGCCTGCGGCTTCCAGCCCATGCGTCTGGTCGCCCCCATCATGGAGCAGACCCCGCGCGCCGACGCCATCATGGGCACCACCGCCATGAGCCCACGCGGACGCGCCCTGCTGGAGATCCTGCTGGACGAGGCACTGGCCGAAACCCCAATCCTCATCACCGCCGCCGACAGCGAACAGGCCGGGCTCTACGCCGCCTTGCGTGAACTGGCGCGTCAAGGCGAACCGACGCCCAAGCATATCCATTTCCTCGACCTGCTGCATATGGATCGGCCTTCCTCGCAGGCCTACAGCGCCAAGCGACTGGCCCAATTGCAGGGTTGGCTGATCGCTCTGGGCGGCCATGCGCCCGAACATCTGGCCGAAATCGCAAGCCTGCTCGCCCGCCAGACCGTGCTGATCGACGCCCTTGCCCCATACCGCGCCGCCGGGCGCCTGTCGGGCAGCGATGCGCTGACCATCATCGCCAGCGCCGCTATCCTGCCGCCCGCCCAGCATATCGCAGCGCTCGAAACCCTGCTGGCCACCCTGCCCGATGCCCCCATCCTGCCGGGCAAGCGTGTGCTGGTCTGCGGCACGCCGCATGAAAACGACACCATCTACCGTGCCATCGAGGCCCAAGGCCATCTGATCGTCGGCGAGGATCACCCTTGGGGCGTCCGTTTCCCGCACGGCCCCATCCCCCCGCTGGTGGAAGACAGCGGCGCCCCAGCCGCCCGCCTCGCCACCCTGACACAAGCGACCCGGCCCGAGGCCATCCTCCATATCGCCATCGGCGGCGATGAGGCCGCACCATGGGATATCGCCGCCCTGCGCAAGGCTGTGCCCAATGTCCCCTTCACCACCATCCGCTGCCCGGCCCATGGTGGCGACAAACTGGCCGCCGCCCTGCGCAGCGAACCGGCCCCCACCAAGCCGCAAACCGCGCCCAAAGCCCCACGCGCTGCGTCACCTCCCCCGCCGCGCAGCCGCAAGTCGCTGACCTCGGTGGCCAGCTTCAACGCCTATCAGCGCGACTGGTTTGCCGGCATCCGCGCGGCTGTGGCCGATGGCAGCCCCTTTGCCATGGTCAATGCCAATGCCCCTCAGGAGATCCTGCGCGCGCTGGATATTCCCTTTGTGGTCAACCAGTGGTGGGCCTCGATCGTGGCGGCCAAGCAGCAATCGCGCCGCTATCAGGGCCTGCTGCGCGCGCATCACTATCCTTCCGATGTGGAGGCCTATTCCGCCCAGGGCCTCGCCGCCCATTTCGATGAGGACGCGGACAACGCCCCGTGGGGCGGCCTGCCTCACCCGGATTTCCTGCATGCCGTCGCCTCCTCCGAGCCGACCGCGAAGATCTTCGCCAACTGGGGCCGGGAAAGCGGCGCGCAGACCTTCGTCTACGAAAAGACCAGCGACCCGCGCCCGGACCTCTACAGCGACTGGTGGCGCCGCCTGCCCGACCAATGGGACAGCGCGCTGGAAGAAGAGCGCATCGATCTGATGACGGAAGAACTGCGCGCGGTGATCGCCAGCCTCGAACAGGCCACCGGGCGCCGCTTCGACGCGCAAAAATTCCGCGCCGTGATGGATCTGGTGAACGAGCAGGAGGGCTATTACCGCGCCACCCGCGATCTGGTCGCCCGCACCGTGCCCGCGCCGATCGGCGTGGTCGATTCCATGCCCGCCACCATGGTGCCGCAATGGCATCGCGGCACGGTCTGGGCGCGCAACGCCGCACGCGCCTTCTATGAGGAGGTGAAGGCCCGCGTCGATGCCGGTCTCGCGGCTTGCGCGCATGAAAAAATCCGCCTGCTCTGGCTGGGGCGCGGCTTGTGGAGCGATATGGGCTTCTACCAGAAATGGGAGGAGAGCCATGGCGCGGTCTTCGTCTGGTCGATGTATCTGGCGCTGGCGGCGGACGGCTATATCCGCGATCTGTCGGGCGGGCGCGATCCTTTGCGCGCGCTGGCCTCACGCTGCATCACCATGGGCGATGAGCTGCGCATGCCGACATGGGCTGGCCCATGGTATGTGCATGAGGCCGACACCCACGCAGTGGACGGCGTGGTGGCCCTGTCGGATGCCGATCCCTTTGTGGTGCGCGCGCTTCAGGCGGCAGGCTATCCGGTGCTGCAACTCACCACCGACAATTTCAACCGCGAGGGCGAGGATGCCGCCGCCACCGATGCGGCGATCACCGCCTTTATCGAAGGCCCGGCCGCCGAACGCTCGGCCCAGAGGCTGGCACCGGCATGAGTGCGCTCACCGGCCTCTCCATTGTCGATTTCAGCCGGTTTCTGCCGGGGGCATATGCCGGTTGGGTAGCCGCCGACATGGGCGCCGATGTGATCCGCGTCGAGCACCCGCGCGAACTGGCCAAACAGGCCGCCATGTTCGGCGATGATGCCGATCAGGCCGCCGCCCTGCGCCGCCGCGCCCGCCCCAGCTACACCCGCAACAAGCGCAGCCTGAAGATCGATCCGGGCCACGAACAATCGCGCCCGATCCTCGAAAAGCTGATCGCCAAAGCTGACGTGCTGATCGAGGATTACCGCCCCGGCGTGCTGGCCTCCATGGGCTATGGCGTGGAGGCAATGCTGGCGCTCAATCCGCGCCTGATCTACCTTTCGGTCAGCTTTGCCGGGCAGACAGGGCCTTGCGCGCAGCGGGCCGGGCATGATCCTGCGGCTTTGGCACTGGCGGGGGCATTATCCCGGCTGAACGGCCTGCCAACACCTTCGCTGCCGGGCCTGCAGGTGGCCGATGTGCTGACGGGCGCCCATGCCACCATCGCCCTGCTGCTCGCCCTGCAAGCCCGTGAGCGTACAGGCAAAGGCCAGCATGTCGATGTCGCCATGAGCGATGCCTGCCTGCCGCTGCTGGCTGTCTCGATGGGTCGCCACGACGATCTGGATGCCATGCCCCAGCCGGGCGCGTGGCATCCCAAGGGCGGATTGTGGCTCTGCGCCGATGGGCAGTATCTGTGCACCACCGATATGGAGCCGCGCTATTGGCAACGCTTCTGCGCCGCCATCGGGCGTGATGATCTGGGCGCCCTGCAACACCGCACCGATCTCCACCCGCAGATGCAGGCCGAGATTGCCGCCATCATCGCCACCTGCTCGCGCGATGCATGGGTGGAATTGCTGGCGCAGGCCGATACGCAGGCCATGCCCGTCCTCACCCCGGCTCAGGCGGTCGCCCATCGGCATCACCGCGCGCGCGGGCGGGTCGTGGAGGTGCCGCTGCCCGGTCAGGCGCCGGTCACCCAGCTCGCCTTGCCCTTTATCCTCAAGGACACGCCCAGTGTCCCGCCCCGCCCCGCCGCCCTGCCCGGCGCGGACACAGCGGCGATCCTGCACGAACTGGGCTTCGATCCTGCCATACCGGGAGACGCCGCATGATGCCCCTCGACGGGATCAGGGTGCTGGATTTCACCCATGCCATCGCGGGGCCCACCGCCACGCAGATGCTGGCGCAACTGGGCGCCCAGATCATCAAGGTCGAACCGCCGGGCAAGGGCGACGACTTCCGCCACTACACCGAACATGCCGGGCTGCCCGGCATGTCGATCCCCTTTGCGGCGGTCAATGCGGGCAAACGCTCGCTCACGCTTGATCTCAAGGCGCCAGAGGGACTGGCCATTGCCCGCGATCTGGCCCAAAAGGCCGATGTTCTGGTCGAGAACTTCCGTCCCGGCGTGATGGACAGGCTGGGACTGGGGTTCGAGTCCCTCCGCTCCTGCCATGCAAGCCTGATCTATCTGTCGCTTTCGGGCTTCGGGCAGGACGGCCCGCTCAAGGATCGCGGGGCCTATGACCATATCGCTCAGGCCACCTCGGGCATGGCGATGATGAATGCCACGCCCGAAGGCCCGCTGAAAATCGGCATTCCGGTGGTGGACAGCTTTACCGGCTATCTCGGCGTGATCGGCGTGCTGGCCGCGCTGCGCCGCCGCGAGCTGACAGGCCAGGGCGAGCGTCTGGATGTGGCGATGATCGATGCCGCGCTGAAAATCATGGGCTCGGCGGCCTCGGTCTGGTCCTATACGGGGCAGGCGCCCAAGGGGACCGGCAATCGCGGCTTTCGTCTGGTGGCGACGGCGGAGTATTACGCCTGCCGCACCGGCTGGATCGCACTGGGGGCCAATCACCAGCACCAGATCGCCGCGCTGTTTGCCGCGCTGGGCCATCCTCACCTGATCGCGGATGAGCGCTTCGCCACCCATGCCGCACGCGTGACGCATTACGCCGATCTCAAGGGCTGGCTGACGGCGCAGATGCTGCTCCACGATGCCGAGGCGCTGGATGCAACCCTGGCCGCCGCCGGCGTGCCCGCCGCCCGGATTGGCGAGATCGGCGATATTCTGTCCCATCCCCATATCGCCCGGCGCGGCCTGCTGCATCAGGCCAGCCTTCCGGGGCAGGAGCGGCCGCTCGACATTCTCGGCCCCGGCCTCGGCCCCGATTTTCCCGGGGACAGCCGTCCCCTCGCCGTCCCGACATTGGGCCAGGACAGCGATGCCATTCTGACCGAGCTGGGCATGGACGAGGCCGCCATCGCCGCCCTGCGCGCCGCCGGGGT
The DNA here is from genome assembly GCF_039595395.1 of Novosphingobium sp. NCBI lineage: Bacteria > Pseudomonadati > Pseudomonadota > Alphaproteobacteria > Sphingomonadales > Sphingomonadaceae > Novosphingobium > Novosphingobium sp. Next base: position 1,719,904 of record NZ_JBCNLP010000006.1, read on the forward strand.
GATCTGACAAGGTGATCTGAATGACCGCGACCAAAATCCTGCTGCTGGGCGATCTGATCCTCGATGTGCCCGATGCCGATCACTGGCTTTCGGGCCTTGCGCCCACATTGCGCGCCGCCGATGTGGTGATCGGCCATCTGGAGGTGCCCTATACCACCAGCACCGAGGAAATGCCCGGAGACGTGCCCGCCCCCGGCGCCGATCCGGCGCATCTCGATGCTCTGGCGCGGGCGGGGGTCACGGCGGTCAGCATGGCGGGCAACCATATGATGGATTGCGGGGCTCAGGGCTTGGCCGACACCATGGACGGGCTGGATCGCAACCATATCGCCCATGCCGGAGCGGGCCTCGATCTGGACGCCGCCCGCGCCCCGCGCTTCATCAGGGCAGGCGAACGGACCATCGCCCTGCTCAGCTACAATTGCGTCGGGCCGGAACTGAGCTGGGCGGGGGAGGGCAAGCCCGGCTGCGCCTATATCCGCATCCTGCCTGCGGATGGCAGCCCCTCGCGCCCTCAGGCCGATCTGGTGACCATCGATCCGGCCTCGCAAGCGCTGATGGAGGCCGATGTCGCGGCGGCCAAGGGCAAGGCCGATCTGGTGGTGGTCGCGCTCCACAAGGGCATCACCCATCGCCCCGCCGCCCTCGCCCCCTATGAGCGCCCCTTGAGCGCCGCCGCCGTTGCCGCCGGGGCCGATGTGGTGGTGGGCCATCATGCCCATATCGCGCGCGGCATCGAGATCATCGAGGGCAGGCCGGTGTTCCATGGGCTGGGCAATGGCTGCGTCGTCACCCATGCGCTGTCCCCGGCGCAGGACCACCCCGCCCGCGCCGAATGGGTCGAACGCCGCAAACGCATGTTCGGCTTCGAGCCCGATCCGGCCTACCCTCTCGCCCCCTTCCACCCCGAGGCGGTCAACGGCATGATCGGCCAGATCCTCTGGCATCAGGACCGCAGGATCGAAGCCGGCCTGCTGCCCATCTGGTTCGAGCCGCCCGGCCGCCCCGTGCTGGCGGGCGAGAAGGCGGGTGATGTTGCCGCCTATCTCCAGCGCATCGGCGAGGCAGCAGGTCTGCCGTCGCTCGACTGGCACAGCGAGGATGGCATCAGCTTCAGCCTTGGCTGAAGCTTGATGGATGGCCCATCGCCTGGCGGATTATCTGCGCTGGCCCAGCCTTGCGGAAGGTGAGGTTGTAACGCAGCGCGCCGGTCACGGGGTGGTTCCCGTCCTGCAGTTCCTCCACGCCGTGGAAGATCATCCGCGAGGGCCCGCCCCACACCACAACATCGCCATGGACCAGCCGGTGTCGCACGGCACGGTCGCCGCGTTGGTGGCCGCCCCACAGAAAGCTCGCGGGCAGGCCCAGCGAGACCGAAACGATCGGCGCGCTGTGATCCTGCTCATCCATATCCTGATGGAGCGACAGCCGCGCGCCCGGCACGTAACGGTTGACCAGACAGGCATCAGGGACAAATCCGTGAAAGCCCAGAGCCCCCGCCGCCCGGCGCGCCAGATCGAGAAACAGCGGCGGCAGGGGCGGCCAGGCCCTCCCCGTCTCGGGATCGATCGGATCATAGCGATAGCCCGAGCGGTCCGACACCCAGCCCAGCGCGCCGCAGTTGAACATCGCGACCGACATGCGCTTGCCGCTTCTGGTTTCCAGATGGCGGAAGGGCGAGAGCGCCGCCATGCGCTCGACATGGGCGATCAGCGCGTCGGCGCCGTCCAGCGCGAAACCGCTCAGGATGGCGGCGCCCGGTCCAAGATGAACATCGCGCCGGTCGTCGGCGAACAGGTCATGCTGCATCGTGGAAAATGATCCCCAGCGTATGGCGCTTGCCGGATCGCAGCGTGCTGACGCCATGGCGCATTGTGACGCGATAGTCACCCCTCGCGCCGCGCTGCGGGCGGATGTTCACCGCGAACAGCACGGCGTCCCCCTTGCCCAGCGGCACCACCGCCGCGCGCGACTGCATGCGCGGCCGCTGCTCGGTCAGGACGAACTCGCCGCCGGTGAAGTCCTTGCCGGGCTGCGAGAGCAGAACCGCCACCTGCAGCGGGAACACATGATCGCCATAAAGGTCCTGATGCAGGCAATTGTAGTCGCCCTCGCCATATTGCAGCAGCAACGGCGTGGGCCGCCTCTGCCCGGCTGCGTGGCATCGCTGGAGGAAGCTGGCGTGATCGGCGGGGAAACGGACATCGATCCCCATCCGCGCATGCCAGCCATTGGCCACCGGCGCGATATGCGGATAGAGCGCGGTCCGTGCCGCCTCGATCAGCGCCGGCAGCGGATAGGCGAAATAGCGATACTCGCCCTTGCCGAAACCATGGCGCGCCATGTGAACATGGCTTCTGAAGGCAGCGGTGGGGCCATAGAGCGCCGCCACCCCATCGCATGCCGCGTGATCGAGCAGGCCGGGCAGCACCGCCCAGCCTTGCTGATCGAGGCTGGCGGCAATGGCGCTCCAGTCATAGGCGGCGATCTGCGTGGCAAGATCCGGCTGCCCGCTCATGCGACGCCTTCCATGTTGATCAGCCTGCGCTTACGCGGCACACCCCAGCGATAGCCCGAGATGCCGCCATCGGCCTTGACCACCCGGTGGCAGGGTACGGCGACGGCGATGCGGTTGGCGCCGCAGGCTGCGCCCACCTCCCGCGCGGTCATCGGCAGCGGCAGAGTTTTCGCCAACTGGCCATAGCTGCGCGTCTCGCCCGCAGGGATATCCCGCAGCGCCTGCCAGACGGCCAGCTCCTGCGCGCTGCCGCGCAGATCGAGCGCATGGGTGAACGCGCCCTGCGGCCTGTCGACCAGCGCGATGGCCGAGGTTAGCGCATCGCCCGCCTTTGCCATGTTTTCGATCGGTTCGGCCTCCGGGAAGGCGGCCTGCAGATCCCGCAAGGCGCGGGCTGCATCGTCGGCGATCAGGATGGCGGCCACGCCATGGTCGCTCAGGGCGACGATCACCGTGCCAAGCTGCGTATCGCCGATGGCGTAGTGCAGTTGCTCTTTGTCCTTGCTCATAAGTCTGATCCTTCGGCTGATGCAGCCGGGATAGGGCAAGGGGTGATCCGACGCGCTCCGATCCTTGCTTTCAAATTGCGGACAGGCGCGAATCAAGCCGCGCGGCTCCCGCAAGGGCCGCCCGAACTAGGGCTGAGCGGCCTGATCCCGCGCGACCAGCTCGACCATGGCATCGATAACGCCCAGCGCTAGAACGGCTTCCTCGCGGTCCAGAATGACTTGCGTCGCCTCGGTCGGCTCAAGGCGTTCCCGCAGCAGCTTCGACAGGCCACGGGCGATCCCGAGTGCGTCGATAAAAGGATGATCGTCCATACGTCTGATTCCTGTGGCTTCGGCTCGAAGCGTACCATGGATCATCGGCCATAGCGTGGCCGCGTGGGGTGGAAGGGAGGCGGTTCAGCCGGGGCTGTCGCCATCGGTTTCGAAGGTGACCTCGAACTTGCCCTTGGCCGTAGCGCCCTCGCAGACGATCCTGATCGGTTCGCCGGAAAAGGCATCGCCATAGACACATTTGCCGGTCGCCTTCAGCCGCTGGGGTCTGCCGCCCGGCCCCGTGTCCAGCAGCCCGAAGGTGACGGCATCGATCGGCTGCATGCTGCCCAAACTGCCAACGGCCTGTTTTCGCGCGCCATCGCCCGCGAATTGCAGCGTGAATTTGCCATCGACGGAAAAGGCGAAGGCCACGCGCCCGTTCGGATAGATCGTGCCGAAGGCCTGCTCGTTGCAGGGCGCCTCAATCAGGCGACCGGCAAAGGCCAGATGCGTGCATTGCCCCGTCAGAGCGGACACCCGTTTCGTGCCGAGTTTCTGGGCCGGTGTCCGGGAGGGTGCACCGCTCACCGCCGTGGCTGTCACAAGAAGGATGAGAAGCGCGGTCGCGCGGGCATGGGGCATGCTCTTCAACCTTATCCAGCAGAACTTTGGCACATCATAACAGATGAGTGCCGTCCCTGCGAGACTGCGAGCACCCGCCCCATCACCACCCTGCCAGCGCGTTGACAGGGTGGTTGTGCGCTCTGCCTCAGAAGCTGATCCGCGCCGTTCCCAGCACGCTGCGCGGCGCGCCGGGCATGTTGAGCAGCGCCGAAGTGCCGTGGCCGGAGATGATGTAGCGCTTGTCGGTCAGGTTGTAGACGTTGATCTGCAGCCGCAGCGGCCCGAACTCCGCCCAGCCCATGGCATCGAGCGTCACATAATTGGGCAGGATGGTGGTGTTGGCCGGATCCGCCCAACGGTTGGAGACATAATTGCCGCCGCCGCCAATGCCGTAATGCGTCTTGATCGTCTGGGTGACGAACAGATTGGCCTGGTTCCTGGGCGTCAGCGTCGCGCCCTTGTTGACGAAGCTGGGCGTGGCCGAGGCCGTCACCACGCTGTCGAGATAGGAATAGCCGGCGATCGCCTTCAGCCCCGATCCCAGATCCAGCGTGCCTGACAGTTCCACGCCCCGCGTGCGCTGGGTGCCGATGGGGATGACCGCATTGGTCACCGGATCGGTGCCCTTGATGTTGGTGCGGCGCAGGATGAAACCCGCGACATTGAGCGACAGGCGGTTCCTGAACAGATTGTATTTGGCGCCGATTTCCTTGTTCTCGGTCTTCTCCGGCGCCAGATCGGCGTTGCTGGCCGCCAGCGCGAAGGTCTCGCCCGATGGCTGGTAGCTGCGGCTCCACGAGGCGTAATAGGACTGCTTCGTGTCGGGCTGGAGGACTAGACCCGCGCGCGGGCTCCAGGTGTTGTCGACACGCGCAAGGTTGGGCAGGCCCGCGATGCGCTGCACGGTGCGCTGGCTGAAACGGTCGTGACGCACACCGACCAGCGCCTTGATGCCATGCCCGAAATCGAGCAGATCCTGCGCATAAAGGCCGGTGACGTTGAAATAATTGATGTTGCTGGCGCTGAGCGCGGTGAAGCTGGACGGATCGACCTGCGGCAGCACCGGCGCGAAGGCCGAGGTGGTGCCCACCACGCGCGAGGCCAGCGTAATCGCACCCTTGGCCTGACGCGCCTGTTCCCAGCCATACAGCAGCGTGTTCTTGATGCCGAGCAGGTTGAGCTTCTGCGTGAGTTCAGCCTGGTTCGACCAGCCATCCTCGTCACGCGCGATGCCGCCATGGCTCAGCGTGATGGTGCCGGTGGCGTTGTTGGCGGCCGTCACATTGGTGTTATGGCGGTCCAGCGTGTAGTGATAATGGCGGAAGCCGTTGCGGAAGCTCAGAGTGTCCGAGATGCGCTGGGTCAGCGTGACCGTCTGCGAAAACACCTCGGAGCGCGCGACATCGGTGGCCCGCGCATTGGCCGCGCCGTAATAGGTGCCGGGATCGACATTGACCGGGCGCCCATTGATCGCCGGAATGCCGAAATCGTTGAGGCGGCTGTCCATCAGATAATCGGCCTGGAGCAGCACGGTCGTGTCCTTGCCCTGGCCGAACACGAAGGAGGGCGCGACCGCCTTGCGCTTGAGGAATTGCTGCGAGCGGAAGCTGCCGTCATCCTCATAGGCGCCGGTGATGCGCCCGCCGACACCGGCCTGAGGGTCGAAATGGCCGACATCGAATTCGCCGCGATAGGTGTCATAGCTGCCCGCGGTGAAGGTGGCGGACATGATGTTGAGCGTCGGCTTCTTGGTCACGCGGTTGATCAACCCGCCCGACGAGCCGCGGCCATAGAGCACCGCCGCCGGGCCCTTCACGACCTCGACTCGCTCGACATTGGACAGATCGCGGAAATAGAGGCCGTCGTCGCGGAAGCCGTCGACGAACTGGTCGGCAATCGCCGTGAAGCCGCGAATAAACACCTGATCGCGCTGGCCGTCACCCGAACTCATGCCGATGCCCGGCACGTTCTTGAGGGCATCCTGCAAGGACAGGGCGCGCTGGTCGAGCAGCACCTGCGCGGGCACCACGGTGACCGATTGCGGAATGTCGCGGAGCGGCGCCGCGATCTTGGCGGCATTGGTGTCGTCGGCGACATAGGATCGGGCCGGGCGCACGCCGTTCACGATGATGTTGGAGGCTTCGGGCGGCGCATCGGCTGCGGCGGGCGCATCGGGCGCGGCGGCAAAGGCAGCCGAGGCAGGAAGCGTGAGCGAGACGAGCAGAAACGAACGGAATGATGCGCGCATGATGAAAGATGGCCCCTTGTTTGACGGGCCCCATAGTCAGACAGTTTAGCTATTGCAATGCATTCTCATAAAACAACATCACGGATAGGGGCCGATGGCGATCACCGGTTCACCGATTGCGACAGATGTCAGGCCCGGCGCATGGACCGCAAATGGCTGATCGCCGAGTCGATGAAGGCCCGCGTCTTGAGCGGCAGATTGCGCCCCGAGGGATAAAGCGCGACGACCGGCGTGTCGCCGCCATCCCAATCGGGCAGTACCCGCTCCAGCCGCCCGCAGCCGATGTCCTCCGCCACATCCAGCTCCGACTTGAGGGCAATGCCAAGGCCCGACACCGCCCAGTCATGCACGGCATCGCCATTGCTCGCCCGCAGTCGGGCGGGGGCGGCAATCGTCTGACGCCGCCCGCCGGGCCCAAACATCGCCCAGGGCGCGTTGGCGGTGCCATAGCGCAGGAACTCATGGCGATGGAGGTCCGCAATCGACGCCGGTCGGCCCGCCACATTCAGATAGGCCGGGGAGGCCACCAGAATGCGGTGATTGTCGGCCAGCTTGCGCATCATGGCCGAACTGTCCTGAGTCGCACCGATACGGATCGCCACATCCAGCCCCTCGCCCACCAGATCGGCCACGCGGTCATCGAGCGTCAGCGAGACCGACAGGCGCGGGTAAAGCGCCACCAACGCCCCCAGCACCGGCCCCACATGGCGCCGTCCGAAGGACACCGGCGCGCTGATCCGCAAGGTTCCGATCGGCTCGTCGCGGCCCTTCACCAGCCGATCCTCGCCCGAAGTCAGCGCATCGAGCGCGCGCTCCACATCGATCAGCAGGCTGGCCCCCTCCTCCGTGGCCGAGAGCGTGCGGGTGGTGCGGTTGATCAGCCTGATCCCGGCCCGCTGCTCCAGCATGGCCAGCCGCTTGCTGGCGACCTGCAGGCTGATCCCCAGATCCCGCGCCGCGCCCGACAGGCTGCCCACCGCCAGAATGGCGCGGAAGGTCTTCAACTCGTTGAGATCGTCCAGCATCACCAACTCTCAATTCTGGTTTGACAGTGCATCGCTTACTGGCTCTCTAATCCCTTTCGGGGCGACAAGCTATACAGTGCTCATGACACAGCAAGCCCCCCTCTCCGTCACGCGCCGCAGCGTTCTTGGCACCGGCATCGCCGCTGCCGGGCTCGCCGCAACCGCGCTCCCCGCAACCGCCCGCGCACCGGTCCAGCCGCGCGTGAGCCCCAACTCAGGCGGCGGCTTCTGGCCGAATGGCGCACGCATCGCCGTAAGCCTGTCGCTGATGTTCGAAGCGGGCGGCCAGCCCATTTCCGGCGCCGGTGGCCCCATCCCCGAACCCATCCAGAACGGCCTGCCCGACCTGCCGACCAACGCCTTTTTCCAATATGGCATCTATGAAGGCATTCCGCGCATCCTCGACCTGATGGACAAGCACCAGATCAAACTCAGCTCCTTCATGGTGGGTGAGGCGGTGCGCAAGGCTCCGGATATCGCTCAGGAGATCGTCAGGCGCGGCCATGAGGCCGGTGCGCACGGCAATTTCTGGCAAAACAATGAATCAGATGCTCGATCCTTAAGAGTTTAGAGCATCCTGATCAGTTCGAGTCGCTGCTGATTAAAAACGATAATCCGCTTATTTTCAGTCATTTGAGTCCTCATGGAATGGTTATGCACTGACAGTCATTGTAAAAAGTCATGCGTATTTATTGGCCTCAGCTCCCCTCAATCCGACAGGGATCGACAGCTATTCTGCCATGATTTCTGCCATGATTTTATCTGTGCCTGACTTCGAAGGGTTCGGATTATGGCCAAGAAAATAGCGCTCTCACCTGCGGCGATCGACGGCGTCACAAAAGGCACACTGGCGGACTTGCTGACACCGGGCCTAGCGATTGAAGTCCTGCCAAGCGGTAAAAAGCGGTGGCGGTATCGTCGGCAAATTGCTGGTTCGACAGTGGTCGTCACGATGTTCGGCGGATTGTATCCCGCCCGCGCAATCAGCGAAGCGAGAGCTTGGGCACGCGAGCAAAATGAAAAGGTGGAAGCCGGTCTTGATCCACGTGCCATTCAACGAGACGAGCGCGCCCGAGCAGAAATGACCGTAGCGAAGGCACATGAGCTGTACATGACAGCAGCCCGTGAAGGACGATCGTCCAGGGCAAAGCGGCCTAACAAGGAGAAGACCATCGCAGGAAAAATTAAAATCTACAAAGCCAATATCGCACCGACCCTTTCTCACCGCAGCATCTATGACGTCACCGAAGATGATCTCGTCCGGCTGGTCGAAAAGAAGGGGCGAACAGCGAAATCGATGGCAAATCGCCTTGCTGTTGAACTAGGCGTCTTTTTCGGGTGGGCATCCTCGTTGAAAGGGTGTGAAGTCGGATTGACATTTAATCCTGCCAAACGCCTCCATGACCTTCATTTTCCAGAGAGCCCCCGCGGGAGGATATTGGACGTTCAGGAAATTGGTTGGTTCCTGCAATCTCTGGTTCCAGAAAGTCGTCATTTCCAGCGCGGGTTTCTGCTGTTGCTTCTATCCGCAGCCCGCATTTCGGAGGTGCGACAGGCAAAAACCTCTGAAATTCATGGCGATATGTGGATTATCCCGGCAAGCAGGACGAAAAGCTCCCGCGAGCATCGGATTGCCCTCGGTCCATGGGGCCGCTCTTTAATGGTCAGCAATCATGAATGGATATTTCCGTCCCCTGTGAACGATGGTCCTCTTGCTCACGGAATTTAGTATTTCATTCGCAACCGAATTCTCGCTCGGATGAGAAAAATTTCGGGGAAGAAGATCGAACATTTCACTCCACATGATCTGCGTCGTACAGCCCGTTCGAACACCAAAAGGCTCGACACTGACTATGAGACAGCCGAGGCAATGCTCAACCACGCAAAGAGGGGGCTGGAGAAGACCTACGACCTCTATGATCTTGAGGAAGAAAAACGGGCTTGGTTTTTAAGGTGGGAAGCCGAGATCATAAAAATCGCCGAGAGTGTTGGCGTAGCCAACGCACTCGGCGTAAAGGTTGAACCTCCGAAAAATGGATACACGTTCAAAGTAGATTTACCAAAGCGCGCGAGTGCCGAGCCAGCGCTCAACATCGGAACGGCGAAACCTTGGGCAAGTCCGAAATTTGCTCAGACCACTGCTAAGTTCGTATTCACGTGGAAACCCAGGAAGCCGACTCTTTCGGAGTCTGTCGATCTGCCGTCGCGACAATCGCGCTAAAAGGGCAAACTCGTCTACTGTAATGAAATCCGCCTTTGAGATGATCTCCTGGGCGGATTTTGTCCGATCGAGGCTTTGGTCCCGCTTCATGACAGACGTCCGCGACGTGCGAAGCTGCGGTCGCTTTCGAGGAAGGCCGACAGCATTGCCGGAATGAGCTCAGTCAAAGGCTCCTGCTGGCCATAGGCTTCTGCATATGCGGCGGCATAATCCAGCAAGCGTCCGTTGAGGTCCGGATGCACGCTGATCGTCAGCTTCACCGGCACACGTTCGGGCAGCTTACCCAGTTTCAAATCCACCATTATAACCTCCCTTGCGGCCCCCACGGGCGCAAAACGATGTCCTTGTGCACTATCACGCGCAGCGACCAGCCGGGCCTGACGGTGATAGTTGGCTGGATATTGAGCGCGTGGCCGACGATTTGGTCGCCAGCACGGGACACGCTCTGCTGCGTCGATTCACGCAGCGCCCGAAGCAAATCGCTTTCATCGCTGCCGAAGCTGAGCTGCGCACTCACACCCAGCATCGTTGATAGGACGACGCCCTTGAGAAGCTGCCAGGTATGGGCATCCACCTTATCAGCGAGCCCGGCATAGCCCGACATATCGCTGGCCGGTACATTATCGATCCGCACCGATGAACCGTCGGGCAAGATAATCCGCTGCCAGACGAGCAGGGCACGCTTCTGGCCATAGGCTATAACGCTGTCGTAGCTGCCGATCAGTCTGGATCCCTGCGGAATGAGCAGAATGCGCCCTGTCGCCGTGTCATAGGCATTCTCGGTGACCTGCGCGACGACCAGCCCGGGAAGATCGGAGTTGACGCCCGTGATCAGACTGGCCGACAGCACAGTGCCCGCCGTCAGCGTATAAGGCGAGGCCGGTCGGGTCAGTTCGTGGGGATTGATGTCACCACCTTGATCCTTTGCCGCCAGAAAATCGACCTTGCGCTGCTGGTTGCCGGGATCATGTTCGGGATCAAGCGACAGGCGCCCAGCCGTGCTCTCGGGCTGCGAGGAGGCCACGATGGTCGGCGCGAACTGGGTCGCCTCGGGTGCGCCGGCAGATCCGGCATTCGCATGATTCCCGCCGGCGATCTGCACCATCACGCCGGACTCGCGGGCAGACTTGCGCTCGGCCTCGCGGTTCTGTTCTGCCGCGACGGCACTCTGCCGAATAGCAGGATCCGGCGCGGGCGTTGTGACAACACTGCCCAACGACTGCTGGTGCTCGAGCATCGGCTTCCCGAGGTCGCCGGGCAAAGGCGGCCCAAGTTTTGGAACGTCACCATAGGTCTGAGGCGCGCCGGCCATCACTTCGCTGGTCCTACGGGTTGGCGCACTGTCCTGGGCATCGGCCGCTGCAAAAGCAGTAGGGCTTGGGTTACGCAGTGCGAGCCAGGTCACCTGCCCGACAAGCAGAATGCCGATTGCGACCAGTGCGATAATCGCCTGCTTGCGGAAACGGGTGACACGGCGCGGCGTACCACGCAGAACAAGCGTCTCAGGATCGAGTTTGGGTACCGGCTGCAACTGCATCTCAGGCGAGGGAGGCAGAGGAATCGGAGGCTGATCGGCTTCTTTGGTCTCGCTCATGCGATCCTCCCCTCGTCACGACGGGGCTGATCCTTGGCCGTGCGCGTGATCGTCACGATGGCCTGCTTTTTGGTGCCAAGCCGGAGCTGCGCCGAGGAGAAAAGCCGATCGACGACATAGTAGCGCCCGGCCATCCGGTAATTCACCAGCTGGGCCTCGCCCTTGTCACCGAGGACGAAAAGCGGCGGCGCCTCTCCGACACCGATGCTGGCGGGAAACTCGATAAAGGTCTGCCGCCCGTCATCGAATGCCCGGAGCGGACGCCAAGCGGGATTGTCCCCGCTGATCGCATAGCCGAAGTTGAGATGATCGAGCGACAGTCCGCCTGCCTGAAGGCCAGGAGCAGCATCGGGCCTTCCCTGCCCTGACCCTGCCTCGACGGCTGTGCCGGCGGCTGCGCCGCCATTCTGACTTGCCGAGGCAACTTCGGCTCGCTGACGGCGAATGGCGATCAGGTCCCCCTGAGGATAGGTCCAGGAGATGGCTGCCATGGCCGTGCCGACCGTGCTGAGCATCTCGAGATGATAGGTCCGTCGGTCGGTGGCGATGATAAGGTTCGTCGAAAGGCCCGCCGCGAACGGTTTGACGAGAATATGAACCCGCTTCTCCTCCCCTGTGCCGCTGCTGGTGTCCCCGACTGTCCAGCGCACGGTATCGCCCGCCGCGACCGAGGTCATGGTCTCGCCGGGCTGGAGCGCGATGTCGGTGACGGCTCCAGGCGCGGCGAGCAGGCGGTAGAGCACACCTTCATTCCAGCCGTAGACCTGCGCCGCGTTGATAAATCCGATGGAAGCGGGCTCCTGAAGCGCCCTGCGATTTGCAAGGCGCACGCTGAGTTCCGCTGAGGATGTCCTGGCCTTGCGCACCAGTCGGTGATGGGCCGCAGTATGGGAAGCGGCATGCGTGACCGGGACAACGGCCTGTGGCTTGATCGTGGGCTCGGCCTGCTTGAGCGGCGCCGCAGGTGCTGCCGCCTTTGGCGGGCTCGCTGTACTCGCCCCCTTCGCCGCGTTGGTCTGGGCGTGGAGCGGGAAAGCCAGGCAAAGAAGTGCCGTGGCCGCAATCAGGGCTTTCATCATGGGATCGACTCCATCTGGGGTTAGTTGAGGGATGCGGTTGCTTCAGGGGCCAGCCCCATTGCCGGAGCGGGGGAGAGCGGTCGCGGAGCCCGATCGGACGCTGTCTCGAGTTCTCGGCTCCAGGCGATCGCGTCGACATGGAGCCCGAGCGGGTTGCGCCGCAGCACATCGGCGTTTTTCGGGGGCCTCTGGGAGATGGTCAGGATCGCAGTCCAGCGCGCCGTGCCGGCCAGACTGCCGCGATCATAGCTGGTCTCGGTCCATTTCACCTGGAATGAACTGTCCGATGCCCGAACCACGCTGGTGACCTCGACCGAGACGGTCTTGTCTCCGCCTCCAGCGAAGGGATCGTTGGCACGCGCATATTCATCAAGGAACAGCGCGCCGCGCGTGCCCGCATAATCATAGGCCTGGAGCCAGTCCTGCCGCATCAGCACGGGGTCGAGCGACCGGGCCCGGACATCGGAAATGAAGCGGGCCAGGAACCAGGAGATTTCCGGATCGCTCGGGCGATAGGCCGTATCGGCCGGAGCAATCGCGCGCGGCTCGCCCAGGTGGTCGACCTCCACGACATAGGGCACGATACGGCTCTGCAATGACTGCCAGACGAGCGCGGCGGCAAGGCAACTGGCAAGGCCCAGGGCACCGAAGGCCATCAGCCGCCAGTTGCTGGCCTGGAGCCGCGCTGATCCGATCCTGTCGTCCCAGATCTGACCTGCACGCTGCCAGGGCGTCTCAGGTTCCGGCATGTTGCTGTAACGTTGGATAGGGCGTTTGAAGATCATGGCTTTATTCCTTCTCCTTGATGTCGGGGTTGGCGCCGCCACCGCCCTTGTCGCCCTGCTGAAGGGCATGGATCGTCATCTGGCGGCGATGACGGGCATTCTGATTGGCCTGCAATTTGCGGGCCCAAGGGGGAGCGGCCTTGCCGTCACGGTCAGGCGAGGAAGGCTCCTCGCTCGGCGCTGCTTCGCCGGGTCCTTCTGATGCCGGGGGCGAGGCTCCGCCTTCAGCGGACTTGGCGGAGGCTTCGTCAGCCCCCTGCCCGGCGCGCTCGCCGGTCCCGCGCGCGGCGGCAGCCCGGGCAGCGTTATAGACACCGGCCATGCCGGCACGGACGGTCGAGGCCCCGGCATCGGCCTGCCCGGTGCGATAGGCACTCTTCGCTGCGGCCCCCATCGAGGCTCCCGCGCGAACGGCACTCATGCCCGCGGCGCCGGCGACGCGTGCTGCGCCGCCGGCTGCGGCCAGCCCTCCGGCTGCCAGGGCGCCGGTTGCCATGACCGAACCGGCACCAAGTTGCGGGGCTCCCGCCACCAGACCCGTTGCGATGCCCGGGGCAAAAATGCCGAGCCCGAGCAGGGCAAGGCTGGCCAGAACCAGGCTCATCGCCTGACCGATGTCAGGCTCCTTGCCCTGAAGATCCGAGGTGAATTGGCTGAAGTAGGTGGAACCGATACCGACGATGATCGCCAGCACCATGACCTTGATGCCCGAAGTCACCACATTGCCCAGCACGCGCTCGGCCAGGAAATTGGTGCGATTCCAGAGGGCAAAGGGCACAAGGATGAAACCTGCGAGCCCGGTAAGCTTGAACTCGATGATCGTGACGAACAGCTGGACCGCGAGGACGAAGAAAGACAGGATCACCATGATCCAGGCGACCAACAGCACCGCGACAGTGAGATAATTGTCAAAGAAGCTGGCAAAGCCCATCAGCTGGCTCACCTGCTGAAGCAGAGGCCAGGCCGCGCTGAACCCCGTGCCGGCCAGCCTGCCCGGCTTGAGCAGATCAGAGGCACTGATCACGGAACCACCCGCGGTCAGACCTGCCTGCTCGAAGGAACGGAAGATGATGTCGGCGAGGGTCGAGTAATTGCCGATGATGTAGGCAAAGGCGCCGACATAGAGCACCTTCTTGACCAGTCGGCCCAGCACGTTGTTCTCGCCGTCCATGGCCCAGAAGAGCCCGGCAAGGGTGACGTCGATCGCGATCAGTGTCGCGGTGAGATAATGCACGTCGGCGCCCAGCAGCCCGAAGCCGCTGTCGATGTAGCGCGTGAAATCGCTCATGAACTGATCGATGATGTTGAGATCGCTCATCACTCTGATCCTCCAGGCGGGAACGGGATCACCACGAACGGGCGTCAAAAAGGCTGCGGGGCACGCGTGGGGAGCGCGGCGCGAGCCCCGCAGCAGTGTGGCGACATGCTCGCGTCGGATCCTGCGGTCCGGGAGTCAGGTCGCCCTTCGGCAGCGGCCCGGGTCAGGGGGTGTAGGCGCTGCCGGAACCGAGGAATTTGGTCGTCGCGCCCTGCGCATCGGACTGCGATTGGGTGCGGTTGGCGCGATCAAGCGTCTCGGCGCGATATTGCGCCGCCATCATGCTCTGGATCTGCATTTGCTGCTTGGCGATGAGCGCGAGAAGCTGGTTGGTCGCCTGCGTTGCCTGCAAGGCACCCTGCGCGCTTTGGCTGCGGGATGACAGCGACTGAAGATTGGTGGTGTCAGACGCAATGTTTTCAGCGATCTGCGCCTGAACGGTCATGGTCTGCTGGAAGGCAGTCATGGAACTGGTCATGCGGGCGCGCGCTGCAGTCGCCTGCTGGCTGGTGGTCAGCAGCTGGTTGAAGGTGGTGGGAAACATCGCCTTGAACTGGCTGTCGATGTTCGCGACCTTGAACTCGATGGCCTGAGCCTGGCTCATCAGCTGGTTCACCTGAGTGATCGTCTGAGAGATGGCCGACAGCTCGGGAAAGGCAACCGTGGAGAGGTTCTTGGCCTGATTGATCAGGCTCTGCGCCTGGTTCTGCAACATCGTGATCTGATTGTTGATCTGCTGGAGCGTCCTGGCTGCCGTCAGGATGTTCTGGCTGTAATTGGACGGATCGAACACCGTCCATTGCGCCTGGGCTGGGCCCGCCGTCAGCGCGAGCGAAATCGCAGCCATCGCCGCCAGAAGAGAGCGAACGGTCGAGCGCCGCCGAGCCGCAGAGTTGAACATGTCCATCATGGGAATTTCTCCTTTCTGTCGAGAGGCATGGGATCAGGGGTTGGCTCGGCCGAACCGGTCGGCGAGGTCAGCGGCCCATTCGAGACCACGGGCGGCAAGGAAGGCGCCGGCAAAATCCTGAGCCATCATCAGCTCGCTCAGGACCGCGTCGATCAGACGCTGACTTTCGGGATCGGAAGCGCCGGCAAAAGCCAGGGCAACCGGCCCGAGGCCCAGCTCGAAGAGCCGGTTTCCGCGTGAGGACTGGAGGTAATAATGCCGCTTGGGCGTGGCGCGGCTGATGAGCTCAATCTGCCGCTCATTGAGGCCGAAGCGTTCATAGCTCGCCCGGCTCTGCGGTTCGACTGCACGGTCGTTGGGCAGAAGGATGCGCTGCGGACAGCTTTCGATGATGGCCGGCGCGATCGGGCTGTCTGCAATGTCAGAGAGGCTCTGGGTGGCGAAAACCACGGAAACATTGCGTTTACGCAGCACCTTGAGCCACTCGCGTATGCGGGCAGCGAAAAGCGGATGGTCGAGAAAGACCCATGCCTCATCGAGAATGAGCAGCGTCGGGCGCCCGGTGAAGCGGGCCTCCAGCCGATGGAAGAGATAGGTCAGCACCGGAGCGATGACGCCGGCCTGCCCCATCAGTGCCTCGGTCTCGAAGCATTGAACGGGCGTCACCTCCAGATCATCGCGGGAGGCATCAAGGAGGGCGCCATAGGGTCCCTCCAGCGTGTAGGGGGCCAGGGCCGAGCGCAGGAGCGCGGATTGCAGGAGCAGCGACAGACCTGTGAGCGTGCGCTCCTCTTCGGGCGCCGTGGCAAGGCTGGTGAGCGCGGACCAGATCATGTCCTTGATTTCGGGGGTGAGCAGGATGGTTTCCTGCGCCACCAGCGCGCCGATCCATTCTGCGGCCCATGCCCTTTCATCAAGCCGGTCGATGTCGCGAAGCGGCTGAAAGGCAATGCTTCCTTCGCCGCCTCTTTCACCTTGGGCGGCCCCGAGGCCGAGCGCATGATGCGTGCCGCCCATCGCGAGGACCGAGGCCCGCGCCGAAAGTCCCTTGTCGAAGATGTAGATCTGGCTGTCGCGATAGCGGCGGAACTGGAGCGCGATGAGCGCCAGCAGCACCGATTTGCCCGCGCCGGTCGGCCCGGCGATCATCATATGGCCGACATCGCCGACATGGGTGGACAGGCGAAAGGGCGTCGAGCCACCGGTGCGGGCGTGGAACAGCGGCGGCCCGTCCAGATGATCGTTTCGCGCGGGTCCGGCCCAAACCGAGGACAGCGGCATGAGATGTGCCAGGTTCAGAGTGTGGATCAGCGGTTGCCGGACATTGGCATAGACTTGCCCGGGCAGGCTGGAGAGCCATGCCTCCACCGCATTGACGCCCTCGCGGATGCAGGTGAAGCCCAGACCATTCACGATGCGCTCGACGGCGCGAACCTTGTCCTCGACCTGGGCCCGCCCCCGATCCATCAGGGTGATCGTCGTGGTGAGATAGCCGAACGCAACGTGATCGCCGCCCAGCGCCTGCAGGGCCAGATCAGCATCGATCATCTTGTTGTCGGCATCGCTGTCGACGAGCTGGGTCGGTTGATTGTACATCACCTCGCGCAGCAGGGCGGTGACCGACTTGCGCTTGTTGAACCATTGGCGACGCAGCTTCGTCAGCTCCTTGGTCGCATCGGTCTTGTCGAGAGCGATGAAGCGGGTCACCCAGCGATAGGCAAAGTCCAGGTGATTGAGCGCATCGAGCAGGCCCGGGCGCGTATGGCCTGGAAAACCCATGATGGTGAGCGTGCGCAGATGCGCGTCACCCAACATGGGTTCGAGCCCACCGATAAGCGGCGTGTCCGCCAGCAGACCATCGAGATACATCGGCGTCTCGGGCACGGTGACTGCGTGATCGCGAGTCGAGATCGCCCCATGCAGGAAGGTCAGCGTTTCACCATCATCGAGCGCAGCCACCTCCGGCATGAAGCCGGCGAAGAGGTCGAGCGCGCGATCGGTTTCATCAAGGAAGCGTGTGAGCGCTTGACGCCAGTCGCGCCCCCTGCCCTCATCGGCGCGCTCAACCAGGGCCCGCCCGGCCGCATCGGCCTGATCGGGCGGCGGCAGGAAGGTGAGCGTGAGATAATAATGGCTTTCGAAATGTGTGCCGGCTTCCTCGAAGCCTGCCCGCCGCTCCTGATCTACCAGCCAACTGGCCGGGTCCGGGAAGCGGCTCACAGGATAGGCCGAGGCTTCATGCCGGCGCGCTTCAATATGGAGCGCCCAGCCGGAACCGAAGCGGCGCAGCACATTGTTGGCGCGGGCGGCAACCGAGACCAGCTCGCCCTGGGTCGCGGATTCCAGATCCGGGCCGCGGAACCGCAACACCCTCAAGAAGCTGCCATCCTTGTTGAGAATGACGCCCGGGGCCACCAGCGCCGCCCAGCGCAGATGGTCGGCAAGGCGATCGGCACGGCTGCGATATTCACGCAGGTTCAGCATGAGAGATATCCTTTCTGGCGCAGGTGGCGCATCAGCACCGTCGCGAAATCGGGATCGCGGCGGGCGGCAAAGACACCGAGCGTGTGCCCCAGCGCCCAGACGGCCAGACCGGCGATCCATTGCTGGAGCCCAAGCCCGAGGGCAGCGGCCAGCGTGCCATTGACGATCGCAATGCCACGTGGCGCGCCGCCCAGCAGGATCGGCTCGGTCAGCGACCGGTGCAGCGGCACCTCGAAGCCTTCGATAGCGCCCGCACCGGGGCTGGCCTCGCCGCTCATGCGATCAGGGCTCCCCCGCCGAAGCTGAAGAAGGTGAGGAAGAAGCTGGAGGCGGCAAAGGCGATGGAGAGGCCGAAGACCACCTGAATGCCCTTGCGGAAACCGCCCGAAGTCTCACCGAAGGCGAGGCCCAGACCGGTGACGATGATGATGATCACGGCAACGATCTTGGCCACCGGGCCCTGCACCGATTCCAGAATGTTGTTGAGCGGGGTTTCCCACGGCATGCCCGTGCCCGAGGCAAAGGCATTGGTGGTCAAGGCCAGCGAGAGGCTCAGCGCCATGATCGGCAGGCTCAGCCGGTGGCGGGAACGCAAGATGTGCATCACGACTTGTCTCCTTGAGGTAGGTTTGGCTGGGAGGGAGAGGCCGGCGTGAGATCGACGACCTCATAGTTGCCCTGGGGATCGAGCCCCCGGACGCTGGCAATGGTCTCCACGCGGCGCGCGCGACCGCGCCCGGCGATGAAGACAATCATGTCGATGGCCTCGGCGATCAGCCGCCGGGGCACGGAGACCACACTCTCCTGCACGAGGCTTTCGAGGCGGTAGAGCGCGGCAAGCGCGCCATTGGCATGGACCGTGGCGATGCCGCCCGGATGGCCGGTGTTCCACGCCTTGAGCATGTCGAGGGCCTCGGGGCCGCGCACTTCGCCCACGACAATGCGGTCGGGGCGTAGCCGCAGGGTCGAGCGCAGCAGATCGGCCATGGTGACGCCGGCGCCGCCGGCGCCGGTTGGCGGGCGCGTCCGCAGAGCCACCACATCAGGTGCCGCGCATTGCAGTTCGCGGGTGTCCTCGATCAGGATGACCCTGTCGCCCAGATGGGCCATTTCCGCGAGCAGCGCATTGGTGAGCGTCGTCTTGCCCGAGCTGGTCCCGCCGACGACCAGAATGTTCAGCCGCTCGACGACCGCGAGGGCGAGGCGCTCGGCTATGCCTGCACTCATCAACCCATCATCGACGTAGTCCGTGAGACCGTAGATCCGCGAAGCGGGTTTACGGATCGAGAAGCACGGCGCGAGGCTGACGGGAGGCAGAACGCCCTCGAAGCGTTCGCCGGCGCCCTCGCCATGAGGCGGCAGCTCTGCCGAAATGATCGGCGCATTTCCGTGGATCTCGGCTCTGGCATGGCTCGCCACGAGCCGGATGATCCGTTCGATCTGCTCGGCTTCATAGATCGTCCCTGTATCGCTGCGGCCTTCGCCCAGCCGATCGATCCAGAGGTGGCCGTCTGGATTGACCATGATTTCGACGACGGCGGGGTCGACCAGGGCCGAGCCGATGGCCGGCCCCATGGCGGTACGCAGCATCGAGCGACCACGCTGCGCGCTGGAGGATGCGGAGGGCTGCATCATCATCGGCGCTCCCCGCTCGGCACGTCGCCAAGGCTGCGTTGCCCGACGGCCATCGCCTCGCCGACCCGCGCGACGAAGGCATTGTAGCGATCGCGGCCGACAGCCCGTGCAGCATCGTCACCCTCGGGGAGCGGCGCCTGCACCATCAGTTGATAGCGGATGAAGAGGGCCAGACTCTCGAGGAGCACATGCCCGTCGCGCTCGACGCGGCCCAGGGCCAGAGACAGCCGATCGAGGCGATGCGAAAATCGGTTCTCCAGATCGCTGGCCGCCTGCCTGTTTAGCCAGGCGGTAAGCGCATCGGTCAGAATGCCGGACTTTGAGGCACCGGGCCTGTCGGCCAGAGCTTCGAGACGATGGCTGAGATCCACCGGCAGGAAGAGCTGGTAGCGCACGCGCTTGTCTTTCATCGCCCGCTCTCCGCCAGAAGCTGGGAAGGGCATCGCGGCCCTCGCCGGGTGAATGG
Source organism: Novosphingobium sp. (assembly GCF_039595395.1). Taxonomy (NCBI): domain Bacteria; kingdom Pseudomonadati; phylum Pseudomonadota; class Alphaproteobacteria; order Sphingomonadales; family Sphingomonadaceae; genus Novosphingobium; species Novosphingobium sp. The sequence continues at coordinate 1,739,572 of NZ_JBCNLP010000006.1, forward strand.
CCATCGCCCTCGTTCATCGCGCGGGCCCGCGTCACGTCGGCCTGCTGGCGAGCCTGATCCATCGCCTTCTTGTCGCTGGCGGGATCGACCTCATCCCGCTCGAAGCCGAGGAAATCCAGCTGCTTGGGCTTCTCGCGCTTCACGCCATGATCTTCGAGCGAAGGATGGCGCTGTTGCTGCATCCCATCTTCGGACACGCCGCCGGTGCTTTGGGTCACCTCGGTCAGGCGCGCATCGCGCTGGCGAACCTGCCTGCCCCAGGGATCGGAAGCGGCCGGCGGTATGTCGCGATAGCGCCCGGCGATCAGGCGCGGCGCCGGCAGGGTTCGCGCTGTAAAATTGCGGTCGGCGTAGAAGCGCAGCTTCTTGGCGCGGATGGGTTCGAGCCCGGCGATCATCACCAGCTCGTCGCTGGCAGGCAATTGCATCACCTCGCCCTGGGTCAGGAGTGGCCGGGCCGTCTCCTGCCGGCTGACCATGACATGGGCGAGCCACGGCGCCAGACGATGCCCGGCATAGTTGCGCATGGCACGCTGCTCGGTTGCCTGCCCCAATGCATCGGAGATACGCTTGGCGGTGCGTTCGTCATTCGTGGCGAAGGCGACCCGGACATGACAATTGTCGAGTATGGCATTGTGCTCGCCGTAGGCCTTGTCGATCTGGTTGAGGCTCTGCGCGATGAGGAAGGCCCGCATCCCATAGCCCGCCATGAAGGCAAGGCTGGTCTCGAAGAAATCAAGGCGACCGAGCGCGGGAAACTCATCGAGCATGAGCAGGAGCTCGTGCCGCCCGGTCTTGCCGCCCTGCCCTTCAAGCTTCTCGGTAAGACGGCGACCGATCTGATTGAGCATCAGGCGGATGAGCGGCTTGGTGCGGCTGATGTCCGAAGGCGGCACGACGAGATAGAGGGAACAGGGCTTCTCACCATGGATCAGGTCGGAGATCCGCCAGTCGCAGCGTGAGGTGATCTCCGCCACGGTCGGGTCGCGATAGAGGGCAAGGAAGGACATGGCGGTCGAGAGCACGCCCGAGCGCTCGTTCTCGCTCTTGTTAAGCACCTCGCGGGCCGCCGAGGCCACCACGGGGTGAACCTTGGGCTGATCCTTTGTCCCCAGATGGTTCGTGTCCATCATGCGCTTGAGCGTCGCGGTGAAGCTGCGCTGCGGGTCCGAGAGCACAGCCGACACCCGGGCGAGCGTCTTCTCTTCCTCGGCGTAGAGGACATGGAGGATGGCACCCACCAGCAGCGAATGGCTGGTCTTTTCCCAATGATTGCGGCGATCGAGCGAGCCCTCGGGGTCCACGAGGATGTCCGCGATGTTCTGGACGTCACGCACTTCGTGCTCGCCGCGCCGCACCTCGAGCAGCGGGTTGTAATGGGCCGAGCGCGCATCGGTGGGATTGAAGAGCAGCGCATGGCTGAAGAGCGAGCGCCACCCGGCGGTCACCTCCCAGTTCTCGCCCTTGATGTCGTGGATGACCGCCGATCCGGTCCAGCTGAGCAAGGTGGGCACCACCAGGCCCACGCCCTTGCCCGAACGAGTGGGGGCAAAAGCCATGATATGCTCGGGGCCATCGTGACGCAGATAGCGCTTGCCCAGAGCGCCGAGGAAAACGCCGGCATCGCGGTGGAGCCCGGCACGCTCGATCTCAAGGGGCAGTGCCCAGCGCGCCGAACCATAGGTCGTGACGTTCCGGGCCTGACGTGCCCGCCAGAGCGACCCGATCACCGCCACGCCGAAGCCGAGGAATCCACTGGTCCCGGCGATGATCCCGGCCGTGCTGAAGATATGCGGGGCGTAGGCGTCGAAGTGATACCACCACGGGAAGATCGCCCAGGGATGGTAGAAGGGCAGATGTCCGAGGTAGAACCATGGGGGCCCGAGTTCAGGCTGCCAGGCCAGGCGCCACGCGGCCCATTCGGTTGCCAGCCAAATGCCAGCGATCACGATCGAAAACACGGCCCAAATCTGGCCGATCAGCAGCTTCGTCGGTGTCATGGGGAGTGCTCCGGAAGGGAGATTTTCTCTACCCCTCAAGACTCGCATGAGCCGGGCAACCGGCGTTAGTGCGTCTCTACCGTCCCGAACCCACTTTTCGCCTTCTCTCGCGACGCGGCCGGCGCGGACTGCGCGCGTTCATCCCTTTTTTCGGTGGACGCAGCGGCGATTCGTCTGAAAGTTTCTGCCCTTGGAAATCCGTCCCCAGCGGGACCGGATCAGATTGGGCGAAGTGCCGCAGTAGGAAACCGGAGACGCTGCATGGACGATGAAAACTTCCATTATCTTTCGGGCCAGATCGACGCCCTGCGGGAACTGATGGTGCCAGTTCTGGTGGATTGGGCAAAATCCCAATCACCCAAGCCTGCCGAGAAGCTCATGCATCTCAGGGACAGCATTCAGGAGGACCTTTCAAATCTTACACCAGAGAATGATGCCGAGGTTTTTCATCATGAGGGCAAACGCGACATGGTGCAGGAAATGGTGCTCGATGCCATCATTGCGCTGAAACGGGTGGTCGCCCCCCACTAGCCGCCACGGTGTTGGAGGCCATTCAAAGCCGAGGCTCATCAAGTGCAGACGCTCGATGGGAGGTCCTCGCCTTCATGAGATACCCGGTCCGGCACGCCCGCGACCAAACTCCCAGCTTATGGGCCCGTCGCGCATGATGCCCGACACGTTCTGGCCGATCCGGCGCTCGAGCACGTCCCGCCAGGGAACCAGCGTGAAATCTCGCGAGCGCTCGATCAGTGCGTGCTTTCCGCCCACCATATCCACACTGCGCACCAGCCGCCCATCGATGCGCTCTCCCTGGCTCATCTCGGCAAAGGGCAGCCCCAGTTCCTCGGACAAGGCGCCGGCCAGGCGCAGCAATTCCCTGCGCTGGAGGTTGGCGAGCATGTCTGCGCGGTATTGGATGTCACCATCATGATCCACCGCCAGTTGCTCATCGATCAGCCATTGCTGGCGCAGCGACTGAGCCGCGCGCACCTCCTGCCCAAAGCCGTTGTCGCGCAGGGGAACCGGCGCAGATGAGACCAACTCCCGGTCGAGCCATGTCGGGGCCTCCATCCCTGTGAGCCGCTCGAGCCGCTCATGGGAGAGCACTTCGACATCGACGGGCCGATCGCGCCATCGCCTGGCCTCAAAGGCCGCCGCTTTCTCCAGGTGATCGGCCGCGATGGTCCAGCTGCCGTCTGCCTCGCGCTCGACGCTGCCCATGACCCGTCGCATCGCTTCCAGCCGCCGCACATGGGCCTCGACAAAGCTTTCGCTGGCACTTTGATCGTGCTGGAGATGGGCCTCGACGCTGTAGCGTCCGCCCTGCGCGGCAGCCACTTGCGCAATCGTGCGATCGAGCTGACGTATCCCGGCCTCACGCGGCACGACCTTCACAATCGCACCGGTCGGCAGAGACGTGGTATTTTCGCCCCGACCGATCGCGGCATAATGGGTCCGCCCGTCCACGCCATCGACGATCACGAAATGGCGATCGTCCAGCTCGTCGGCAAGGCCGCGCATCACCACCCGCCCAACGATGGGCCGTGCATCGGGAGCAGCCGGATCGAAGATCTGTTGGTCGGCAGGTGCGCGCTCAAGCCGCCGCGCCGAGAGTTCCCGCTGCATCGCCCGGATGATGTCCCCCTGTTCGCCCATGCGACGCAGCGTGTCTTCAAGACCCTCGGCGAGTTGCCACCGCCCGCCCTCGACCGCCTGCGCGAGCCCCATCCCCTCCAGTTTGCGAAGCCGCCCGACCCGCAGCGCGGCATCATGACTGCTGCCCCCCTGATCAGGGGCAGCACCAACAGTCCGGTCGCTGCCCATATCACGCAGCAGGCGGCGATCGATCGAGGTCAGCCGCTCGGCTGTCATATCCTGACGCAATTTCTCCTCGATCTCGATTTGCGTGCGGGGCCCAAGATCCAAAGTCAGAATACGGCTCGCACGCTCACGCATGCCATGCGAAATGTAATCCCTGGCGATCACCAGATTTTGCCCTCGGTCATCCTTGCCGCGCAGGATGATATGCGTGTGCGGGTGGCCGGTGTTGTGGTGATCGACGGCGACCCAATCGAGCTTCGTGCCCAGATCCTCCTCCATCTGGCTCATCAGGCGCCGGACGAACGGCTTAAGATCGTCATACTGGTCGCCATCCTCGGGTGAGACGATGAAGCGGAATTGATGTCGGTCGCCATCGCTGCGCGAGAGAAACTCCTTGCCGTCCGTCTGGTCCGCCTCCGGCCCATAGAGTTTGCCCGGCGAGCCATCGCGGTTGACCCCGTCCCGCTCGATATAGCGCAGATGGGCTGTGGCAGCCGCGATGCCCTTCCCCTTAAGCGTGATCAGCCGGGTCTTGACGATAACCCGGCGCGCGCGCAGCGAGGAATCCTTGCCTCCTGATGACAGAACGCGGGCCCGAGCTGCGCCGCGACCGATCCGTTCACCGGTGAACCGCCCGGAGCCTTTGAGCGCCCTTTTCCCAGCGCGCTGGGTGGCGCGAACCACCTGGGTCAGATAGCGCTCGGTCTTGCCCATATTGCCGGGCCGCCCGAGACGGGGTGTGAAATCATCATCCTGCATTAATGCGCCTTTCCGCGATGGAAGGACGCTCCCCGGGCCATAGCATGCCAGAGCGGCAAAAAGCCGCAACCCGTCTCGCGAAATCCTCTCCAAGAGCCCGGAAATCCGCCATTCCTGCCCCGCGCATCTCGCGGCGGGAAAGCCTGTCTCGTAAAACGAGGCAAAAAAGGATGTGCAGACAATAAGTTGCAAGATCGACGAGATCTTGCCTCTATCTTGCATTCGGCGCCCCCGTCCCGGCTCCCCCCCTCGTCCTTCTCAAACCGCCAACGCCTCCAGGTCCGTGCGCTCCGCTGAGTGCATGAAAAAAGGCCGCCGGGAATGTCCCGACGGCCTCTCGCTTCCGGCTGCTCCATGGCGGATTGGCCGCTCAGTCGGGCTTCAACAGCGCCGCCAGCTCGTCGCTCGCTGCCTGCAGTTCACGCTGGATTTTCCTGCGTTCAAGGCGCGATCCGCATGCCGCCAGCTCCGCACGCAGTTCCTCGATGTGCTGTTCAATCGCCATGATGTGTCTCCTTTTCGCTGCACGATGGGACACGGGCCCGGCATCGTGGGGCCTGGGTCAATGACCGCGAAGCGGCCGCGCCAGCGGCGATGGGGGTCACGATTTTTTGGGGGCGCCGCGACCGTTTCGAACGGGGGAACAACGTCGAGCGCCCCCGAAAAATGGTGGGGCCCCATCGTCATTGACGCAGGCCCCACGCCGCCGGATCATCGAGGGATCCGGGCAGAAAGCTCTTCACCACCTCGCCATCAGCCGCTTTCTCGGTGGAAAAACCTTCGCCGGCCTGCATGTCACGGGCTCGTCCGCATGGACGCATCCCCATGCCAGAGCTAGGAATAGCAAGCTTTTATAGCCCTATGGAGAGTTTCAAGACATGAACAACAGCGACCTCGCCGAGGGCCTTGCTACCACGCATGGCCTGACCAAAACCGCCGCCCGTGAGCTGGTCGATGCCACCTTCGCCGCCATCGCTGATGCCGCTGCAAAGGGTGAGGAAATCTCGCTCAACGGTTTCGGCAAGTTCAAGGTGAAAGAGACCGCGGCCCGTGAGGGCCGTAACCCCAGCACCGGCGCGACGATCCAGATTGCTGCGGCCAAAAAGCTGACGTTCACGCCTGCCAAGGCCGTGAAGGACAAGCTGAACGGCTGATCCACTGCATGAAATGCCCCCGCGCGGATCAACCGCGCGGGGGCATCAGGGTCAGCTCCCAGGGTTCCAGATGATGGCGTAGGTATCGTCCTCATCCTGCCCGGCGGCCTTGCCGAGGTTCGCATAAAGGGTGCGGTTGCCGAGTTCGGGAGCCGACATCGAGAGGCGAATGTACTCACGCTCCGAGACTTCACCGGTGCGAATCCAGCCACCGCCCAGTTCGACGCTGCCGGAGATCACGCGGTAGTCGGGCTGGTCTCCCGTCTTGCGACGGTTGGGAATGATGCTGATGTCGGCGCTGACCGAGAGGGTGCGGATCTGACCCTTGAAGCTGCCATCGTCGAGGCGCTGCACATATCCGATTGCGGGCATTGTTCATCTCCTTGGCTATGTCGCTCGAAAACCGCTTCCGGGCGATGGGCGTGCCGAAGGGACGGCTGCAACGGGGCCGCGAACCTATAGGCCGAAGCGAAGCGGAGGACCGGAGCGGCGGGCTGATTTGTTGCGCGAGGAGGCTGCGGGCCTGTTCCGCAGCCGGGGAAATCAGCGCGCCGCGATGGTTTCGCGGCCCCGTGGCCGTCCCAGGACATCGCCCGCTCGGCAGGCGGTTTCGTGCGGGCAAGGAGAGCAAAACCGTGGAAAAGGCAGCGATTTCAGCTTGGCAGCGGGGGAGGAATAAGGGAATTTTCGGATCGAACACAACAAGCGTGCACCACGCGCAGGACAAAGAGGCAGGCACGATGTCGATGTTCATATCCGTTCGGCGTCTGGTCGAGCGTCTGGCTCCCGAACCGGTCTGCGACGTTTGCGTCGCGGATCGCCTGTCGCTGCAGCTGACCGACGATCTGCGCGCGACCTTGGGCGAGCTGGCGGTGGAGCGGGGCTTTGACCGGGAGCGCGATCGCTGCAGCCTGTGCGGTGAGGAACGTCCCGTCATCCGCAGGAGAGGCAGGGCGGCCTGACGCGGAAGTACCCCGCCGGAACCGGGATCACGGCATCGCGAGAGCATCCCGCAATTCATCGCACAGCAGATTGAATTCCGCGAAAAACCGATCTTCCAGATCTGCTTCGCTACCGCCGAATGCCGCCATGAAGCGGGGCAAAGCGAGCGATTGCGCGATCAGATGACCGGTTCGCAGAAAATCAGGAAGATGATGCCGAGCGGCGACAAGGTCACCGGTTTCCCGCATGCTGCGCGAAACGAGCCAGAGGATTTCGGTCAGCCGTTCGCGGGGCAGCACCGCCATATAATTGGCAAGGCGTCGTGCTCGCACAGCACCGCCGGCCGCCTCCAGCCATTGCTCATTGTCGGGCTTATCCATGCTGATCGCCTAGCCAGTGAGGCGAGCATCAGGCAAGCCCGCTATCCACGACAGCGGCGAAAAAATGGCGGCGCCCCTCCCCATAGGGAGGGCGCCGCCGCGATTTTTCCAGACGAGGCTCAGGCCTCGGCGGACGGGGCCGGGGCGGCTTCGACCTTGGCCTCCGCTTTGGGCTTTGCAACCTTTGGCTTTGCCGGTTTGGACGCGGGGCCGGTCTTTGCGGCTGCCCGCTTCGGCTTGGCCGTTGCCTCCTTTGGCGTGCTGACGACAGCGGCGCTGGCATCGACTGCGTTGTCGCCCTTGGACTTGGCTGCACCGCGCTTGGGCTTGCCCGGAACGGGAGATTTGGTGGCGACATCCGCCGGAGTCTGCGCGACCGGAGCGGCAACGGCGGCAGGCTTGCTTGCCGCGCGCTTGGGTGTGGTGGCCGGTTTCTGCGCTTTGGATGGGCTCACGGCGACGTCACCGGTCGCGGCGGTTTCAGCGCCGGACGGCGCGCCACGCTTGCGGCCAAGGCCGAGCTTCTGGGCGATCTCGCGGCGCTGCAAGGCATAGTCCGGCGCAACCATCGGATAATCGGACTTCAGGCCGTAGCGCGCGCGATATTCGGCGGGCGTAAGACCGTGAAGCGAAAGATGCCGCTTGAGCGTCTTGTATTTTTTCCCGTCGATCAGGCTGACGAGATGATCGGGCTTGACCGAAGAGCGCACCGATACGGCCGGTTCATAGGTCGCGGGGATCTCTTCACCAGCGGGCTCGCTCTTCAATGCGGCGATAGCAGTGTGCATATCCTTGAGGAACGCGGGCACGTCCTGAGCACCGGGCTTCACATTGGGGTTTTGCAGCCAGGCGATGGTGATGTCACCTGCGAGTTCGATGAAATCGCGCGCGTCCGAAGGATTGTTCTCGTCCATGGTAGTCCTCATGTCGGTCAAGTCCGGGAAACCTAGGCCCCTGACAGCCATCCGTCAAATAATGGTCCCACAAAGCGCCGCCCGCACCCTGTCATGGAGGCGGGCGGCGCCTGAATTTGATTGCCGGAAAGACCGTTTCATAGATCGAGGACACTGCGGATGTCAGGCGCCCGAAGAGGATGTTCGGCCCTCAATGTCCATCACTGCCCGGTTGCAACGAAACATGCGTCCGGCGCTTACGGTGATGTGAGCCGTGGAAGGATGGAAGCGGCCCCATCCAGCCAGAGCGCGTCGGCAGGAATGTCGCCCCGCCGCGCCGCGATCTCGACCTCGATGACGAAATGATCGAGATTCCCGATGGCAATGGTCTGGTGGAAGACATTCTTGGCCGCCTCGATGATCGCCTTGTGATCGGCGCAAGCGCCCCGGTCATCGCTCAGCGCCACGGCATAGAAAGGAAGCAGAGCGCGATCCTCGGCTTCCAGCTCCCGCGTTGGCACAAGGGAAGAAACCGAGATCAGGCAATGGACGGCCTCGCACGCGGAGCGCCAGATGTTGTCACCAATTGCCAGAGGGGGAACGGTGAGGTTTGCCGCTTCAAACCATGCGAGGATCGCTTCGAAACTGCCCAGATCGGCGGCAAGGGTGAGGCTAAGGAGCGCTTCATCCTCATCGTCGGTGGCATAATAGCTCACCTCGCCCGTACCATCGAACACCGCGCGCTGCGGTCCCCAACTGTAGCAACCGGCGCACCAGCGCCGGAACTGCAGATTACGTGCGACACAGAAGTCCTCAAGCCTGCTGAATTGCCCCAGCGCGACCTCCCGCCCCTTGAGCATCAGGGGCAATCCGCAGGCAAGCTGCGCCGCGGTGAAGGGCTCGCCGTCCCATTCAAGCGACAACTCTTCATCGGCAATCAGTTCGAGAAATTCGGGAAGGTGATCGGTGGGCAACCTGCCGCCGATGGTGATGGATGCCGAAACGCGGTCAACCATGTGTCATCTCCTGAAAAAGGGAAGAAAGGCGGGCGTGGAGCCGACCGGCCCACGCCCGCCCATCGTCATGCGGCCAGCGCCGCGTTGCCGCCCGAAGGTGCGTTGTCGGGACCCGAACCGGTTTCGTCCGGGCCTTCCTCGTCGCTGTCGGGCGCCTCGCTCTGCGCGATGCTGGATGCAGCCCATTCGGCTTTCTCAACCGTGCCCACACCGCCGCGCGCGGTGTAGGCGGCGGGCGGGAAGGTCATCCAGCGCGGCACCCAGCCCTCACGGTTTTCACGGCCATCCGCGCCGTCGAGATGATTGCGGATGATGGCCTTGAGCACCTTGGTCTTCTCAGACCTGTTGGCCTCGGCCACCATCTCACCGGCCACCTCACCCACCATTGCGGTGAGCACCTCGCGGTCGCGCACAAGCTCGAAAAACGCATCATCGGCCTGCCAGTAGGGCGCCATATCCATGCCGATCTGCTGGCCGACCGTCTCGATGATCGCGCTGCCCGATGCCAGCGTTTCACCCATCACCACCGCGATGACGCAGAGCAGATCATCATCCCCCAGCACCATCAGCCGCATGAAGATCAGCGGCAAGGCGCTGCCCATGGCGTTGCCCGCGCCGCACACGGTCGGCTCATCGGGATCGAGCGAGAGCAGGGCCAGCACCTTGCGCCGGGCCGCATCGAAGTCGGCTTCGCCCCGGCTGTTCTCGATGCTGTCGGCAATGGCATCGTTGCGGGTCGTCTGCTTCTCGATATGGACGCTCCACTGGGGCGAACCGGCGATGGCATGAGCGACCATCAGCCGCAACGCCAGCCCGCCATGGTCGAGCAGCGCCGCGCGCAGGGCGGCATGGCGATGCAGGTCGATGTAGCATTGCATCGGCCCGGTGATCTCGGCCCGCACCGGCTTGGGCGCCGCATCGATGGTTTCGCCCTTCTCGATGCGCCGCGCCTCCTTGGCGGTGACATAACCCTCATGGAAAGTGACCTCGCCATTGGCATGGACATCGATGTAGACGCGCCCGCCCTTGCGCTTGGGTGCCTTCTGATGTTCCCAAGTGTGGAAATGCTCGGCGGGCGGCACGATCACCGCATCGGCCCAGCCATCATCGAGATAGGCGGCGCGGCGCTGCTCGATGGCAGCGTTCTGTGCGGTCCAGAAGGCTTCGGCGTCAGCGAAATAGCTCTCTTCCCCGAAAAGATCGGAGACGATGCCTTTCATCTCGGCGGTGTCGAAAAGGGCATTGGACACCGGGATGGACTGCCCGCCCAGCAGCCATTGCTTCAATTGATACCCGGTGGGGCACCATGCGTCGGGATCGTCGAACAGCGCCAGCCATGCCTTTTGCTGGCTCTTGCTCGCCATGGTCAGATGGCGAACGGTGGTGGCGTCGATTTCCTTGCGGGCGTAAGCGGCGCGGATGCGGGGCAGGAGATTGCCCAGCGCCAGCGCCCGCCGCACGGCGAGCTCGGGCAGGCCGAAGGTGGTCGAAAGATCGTCCACCCCGCGCCCTTCGCGGATCAGCCGCGTGAAGCATTCCCAGCGGCTCACCTCATCGGGATCGATCCGGGCGGTGTTTTCGATCAGCGAAGCCTCGATGGCGTCGGCATTCTCGCCGCTTTCGAGAATGGCGCAGGGCATGGGGTCAACCTCCTGCCCCGCTGCCCGGCGTTCGTCGGCCAGCACATTGGCCGCATGAAAGCGCCGCGCACCCGCAACGATCTCGAAGGTTTCAGGACTGCCGTTCCGCCTCACCAGAACGGGCACGATAACGCCATGGCGGCGCATGGTCGGCAGGATGTCGGTGACATCGGGTGCCTTTTTGGAGAAACGCATGTTTGCCTTGCTCACACAGAGCTTGCCAAGATCGATAAAGTCGAGTTTCATGGTCATTACTCACTCCAAGCGAGTACCGGCCCGCCCTGACCCTCCAGGAATGGCGGGCCGGTTTTCGCAAATGAGCGGGAAAACGCCCGCCCGCGTCAGGTCACCTGACCGCTTCCAATCAGCCAGACGACAAGCTAGATGCCGCCGGGAAGACGGCGAAAGAGGCTTCAGAAACCCATCAGATGCAGGGCGATTTCGGCCTGAGAGATCGAGCCGAGGTTGCGGGCGGTCTGCGCCCAGAGCGACATCGGATGGCTGCTGTTGAAATCGGCATCGCGTTCGATCCCGAGGCCGAAAGGCAGACGCACGGCAGCAATTTCAGAGAGGCTGAACGAACCGAGTTCAGGGCAACCAAAGCCGAGATCAGCCAAGCCGAACAGCGTGTCGCCGTCCTCGTCGAGTTCGCTGGCGAGCCATGTCGCGCTGCCGCAGGGGTTGAACAGTTTGAGCAAGGGCACCGGGTCGGGATCGGGCGCACCATCGCGCTGGGCCGCAAGGTGCCGGGCCGAATTGACCAGAAGCGCGACGCGGATTCTGTCGGGAAGCAGGATCATGCCGCCGTCCTCCCTTCGGTGCTCGCCGTGCCCTTGCCCGGCTGGCCTGCATCGCACGCTGCCTTGAATTCGGTGTGACGCGTGAGCAACCAGTCGGCGGCCTTGCTGGCCTGACTGGCGGCGCGAAAGATCGCCCGGTTGTCCTCGCGCAGCACCTCCAGCCAAGCGCCGAGATAGTCGGCATGGCGCACGGTGGGCACGATCCCCAGCGCCGCGCAGAGAAAGGCGGAGCCCATTTCCGCGACCAGTTCCTCGCGAGCGTAGTCCTTGGAACCGAATGGATTCAGGATTTTACGGTCAAGGCGCGAGCTATGGCCCGTGCCGTGACACAGTTCGTGAAGCGCCGTCCGGTAAAAATTCACCTGCTCGAAAAAGGCCGGTTGCGGGGGGACCTGCACATAATCCTGCGAGGGCACATAGAAGGCTTTGGCCCCGCCGATGCGGAAGGGGATGCCCGATGCGGCAATGACCTCCTCAGCCACGGGCACGATCTCCCGCTCGGGCAAGGGCTCGGGATCACTGAACAGCCCTTCGCGCAGGCCTTCGCATTGCGCGATGTTGAAGACGGTGAAGCGCTTCAGAAAGGGAATGCTGCGCGCATCCCCGCCGCTCTGCTGCGCGCGCTCCTTTTCGGCCTGAGGGGTGAAGCGGTCGGCATAGACCACGCTCACGCCCTTCTCGCCCTTGCGGACGTTGCCTCCGGCTTCCAAGGCCTGCTTGAACGTCAGCCAGCCTTGCGAGGGATAGGCAAACTCGATGACGCTGCCCCAGAGCAGGAGGACGTTGACGCCTGAATAGGCCCTGCCGGTGAGCGCATTGTGGGGCAGGCCGGGAGCCAGCCCCGCCCCTCCCCCTTGGGGCTTCCCCCATGGCTGAACCCAAGGGAAACGCCCCGCCTCAAGCTGGGCAATGATCTTGGCGGTGACCTCATCATAGAGCTGGGCCCGGTTTTCGCCGCCGCCCGCTGCGGGTTTCGCCTCGCCCTCGCGGGCAGCGGTATCATGTCGTGCCTGACGCATCGGATAGCCTCCTTGCGCCACCCAAAACCCCATTGGCTTCCCCCGGTGCGGGGGTGGGCGGCACCAGCGTCCCCAGGGCGGGCCCGTAAAGCCGGGCCGCACCTTTGGCCGTAACGTCAGTGGAGGAGCCGGCCTGAAAGGCCGGCTTGCGGCCTGGCTGGGCCCGCCCAAAAGGGCGCGCCGCCTACCCGCGCGCCGAGGGAAGGCCCTCAAAGACACCGCCGTGCGCCCCGCGCGCGGCGTCAACATCATTCCTTCCCCCCTTCGGCCCAGCGATCGCCACCCGAAGGGCCGGGACGCGCCTCGGCGTGGCCCGGGGGTGCCGTTCACGGCACGCTGGAGCGCGGTCGCGCGGGCATCCGCGCGAGGGCCCCGGTCTTCTTTCGGCCCCTTCCTCGCTTCTTTTCCGTACTTTAACCTCACCGCAACATGATGTTTTCATCAGGAGAAGGTGAGCGTGTTGATTGCCACTGAGATGTGACCCGGGGTTTCCATTGAGAATTGACCCGGGTGGGTGTGGGTTATGTGCTGCCTCTGGCGGGCAGGTTCAAGATGCCGGCTTCTCCTTTTTGGCTTTGGGCGCAGCGGTGCTGGCGCGGAAGCGGAAGCTGTCGTTTCCAGTTTCCAGGATGTGGCAGTGATGAGTGAGCCGGTCGAGCAGCGCGGTGGTCATCTTGGCGTCGCCGAACACGCCGGACCATTCGCTGAAGCTCAGGTTGGTGGTGATCACGACACTGGTGCGCTCGTATAACTTGCTCAGCAGATGGAAGAGCATGGCCCCTCCTGATGGGCTGAAGGGCAGATAGCCCAACTCGTCGAGGATAAGCAGATCGAGGCGCAGCAGGCGTTCCGCCAGTTGGCCGGTCCGGTTGGCTGTCTTCTCCTGCTCCAGCGCGTTGACCAGATCGACCGTGGAGTAGAAGCGCACCTTCTTGCGGTGATGCTCGACAGCCTGAACGCCCAGCGCCGTGGCGATATGGCTTTTACCCGTGCCCGGGCCGCCGATCAGCACGACATTGTCGGCGTTTTCCATGAAGTCGCCCTGGTGAAGCTGGCGCACGAGTGCCTCGTTGATCTCGCTGGCAGCAAAGTCGTAGCCGGCCAGATCCTTGTAAGCCGGGAAGCGGGCGGCCTTGATCTGATAGGAGATGGACCTGACCTCCCGCTCAGCCATCTCTGCCTTGAGCAATTGGGCCAGCATCGGCACGGCAGTATCGAAGGCAGGCGCGCCCTGCTCGATCAGTTCGCCTGCGGCCTGAGCCATGCCGAACATCTTGAGGCCGCGCAGCATGACGACGACTGCGGCGCTGGCGGGGTCATGACGCATGGCGGATCTCCCTGAGCATATCATAGCGATCGACATTGGCCTTGGGCTCCTGCGTCAGGCGCAAGGCCTGAGGCGCATCAATGGGCGATGCCGGAGGTGCCTTGCCGTCAATCAGTCGGTGCAACACGTTGAGAATGTGGGTCTTGGTGGCGACACCAGCTTCCAAGGCCAGCTCGACCGCACTCAGGACCGCCTGCTCGTCGTGGTGCAGCACCAGGGACAGGATCTCCACCATTTCCCTGTCTCCGCCGGAGCGCTTGAGGAGGTGGCTCTGCAAGTGCCGGAAGGCTTCAGGCATGTCCAGGAAGGGCGCACCATTGCGCAGGGCACCGGGTTTGCGCTGGACCACCGCCAGATAATGCCGCCAGTCATAGATCGTGCGACCGGGTTTGTGGTGGGAACGGTCGATGAGCCGGACGTGCTCGCACACGATCTGGCCCTCGGCGGCGATGACCAGGCGATCGGGATAGACCCGCAGGCTGACTGGCCGGTTCGCAAAGGAAGCGGGCACGCTGTAACGGTTGCGCTCGAAGGCGATCAGGCAAGTGGGCGACACGCGCTTGGTCTGTTCGACAAAGCCATCGAAGGGCCTGCCCAGCGGCATCAGACAGGAGGCTTCCTCAGCATGCACATCAGCCACGGTGCCGGGCATAAGGCCGTGCTGGATCTCGCCCCATTGCGCGATACATCGTTCTTCCAGCCAGGCGTTCAGCGCCGCCAAATCCCCAAAGCTGGGCATCGGCTGCCACAACCGCCGCCGGGCATCCTGCACGTTCTTCTCGACCTGCCCCTTCTCCCAGCCTGACGCTGGATTGCAGAAATCAGTCTCGAACAGGTAATGGCTGGCCATGGCGGCGAACCTGGCGTTGACCTGTCGCGCCTTGCCCGTCCCGATCTTGTCGACGGCGGTCCTCATATTGTCGAAGATCCCGCGCTGGGGCACGCCGCCCAGCACCCGAAAGGCCTGCGTCAGCGCGTCAAACAGCATCTCATGGGTTTGGAGCAAGTAGGCCCGCACGATAAAGGCGCGGCTGTGGGCCAGCTTGGTATGGGCAACCTGCAGCTTGGTCACCTTGCCGTCCAGCACGGCATAATCCTCGCTCCAGTCGAACTGGAAGGCCTCGCCGGGTTGGAAAACCAACGGCACGAATGTCCCGCGCCCGCTGGTTTGCTGTTCATACTGAAGATCGCTCCGCCATCGCCGGGCAAAGGCAGCCACCCGGTTATACGAGCCTTCGTACCCCAGCTTCACAAGGTCGACATACAACTGCTTGGCGGTCCGCTTCTGCTTGCGGGATTTCTTGGATTCCACCCGCAGCCACGCCGTCAGCTTCTCGGCGAAGGGATCGAGCTTGCTGGGGCGCACCGGCACCTTGAAACTGGGCTCCACCGTATCGGAACGCAGATATTTGCGGATGGTGTTGCGCGACAGGCCGGTCCGTCGCTTGATCTCCCGAATGGGGATATCCTGCCGAAAATGCCATCGGCGGATCACACTGAGTAAGTCCATGTCGATCACTCCGAGACCCTCCGACTGACAGCCGGAGGGGAGGGAAACATGGGTCAATTCTCAGTGGAAACTTATCAGCTCCCCGGGTCACATCTCAGTGGCAATCAACATGATCGCTCTCCAAAGGGATAATAACGTTCAAACGGTGTGCAGGACTGGCGCTCAGGCTGGGTCGAAATCGGTGGCGATCGTGATGTCACGCCAGGCATCGATATCGCGCCGGAAAGCGGCGAGCTTCCGCTCGGCGATCGCGTGGGCGGACGGGCCGAGCGGCAGGTGCAGCGGAGCGTCTTTGGCATCGACGGCCCGCAGGATCACCGCGACCGCCTTGTCCGGATCGCCCGCCTGATTGCCGTCGCCGGTTTCCCGGTAATGCTTGCGCGAGCTCGCGGCATATTCGGGCATCTCGTTGGCGGCCATGGCGATTGATCGACCAAGAAAATCGGTGCGAAACGGTCCGGGTTCGACGATCAGCACGCGGATGCCCAAAGGCTTCAGCTCGCCGGCGAGCGCCTCGGAAATCCCTTCCACGGCAAACTTGGCGGCATGGTAATAGCCACCGCCGCCCCTTCCCTCGATCCCGGCGCCCGACGACATGTTGACGACGGTGCCTCCCGTGCGCCGCAGAACGGGCAGCGCGGCTCTGGTGGTCTCGATCAGCCCGAAGACGTCCACTTCGAACATCGGCCGATATTCTTTAGGCGTGCCTTCCTCGATCGCGCCGAACAATGCGTAGCCGGCATTGTTCACGAGCACGTCGAACCCGCCGAAAGCTTTGACTGCCTGTGCGACCACCGTCCTGGCCGCCGCGGCATCGGTCACATCGAGCGGCAAGGTGAGCATTCGGCCCCCGAACGGCTCGGCCAGGGCAGCGATCGCCTGGACATTACGTGCCGTTGCGATGACCCGGTCGCCGCGCCGTGCCGCCGCAAGCGCAAGTCGCTGCCCGAAGCCGCTCGAGCAGCCCGTGATGAGCCAGGTTTTCATGACATGCGCTCCGTTGGTTTTCAGATAGTGGCGACGCTCCGCTCAGAGCGGATGCACGACGCTGCGCTGCGGTTGGATGGAAGTGAAGAGGGCGACGTCAGCCATGATTTGGGCGGTTTCGGGCGCGTGGAGCGCCGCTTCCATGGCGGCCCCGTCGCGGAAGTTGACAACCCCAACCGCGATCAGCCCGGCGCCGTCCGTTTGAGGGAAGAAACCAGCGGCACTGACGAGCCCATAGCGGCCCCAGCTTTCCCGCACGAGCGGGAAGTGGACGTCGATCCAGTGGTCGCGATCGAACGGTGTGTGCGGATCGCCCGCATAGGTCACCAGCATTGTGATCATCCTCAAAATCCTTGTGCACGAGCGTTCGGACCGTCTGCGGCAGTCAGCTACGACTTCCGCCTGTTCGCCTCGTTCCCGACGATGGAGACAATCTAGATACTTGGATTTGTTCTTGAACCGCCAAGGTTGCACACTTGCCGTTCAGTTTTGTACAGATGATCTGCCGCGAAGGGAGCCGCCAGATTGATCGTTAACGTGGCTGCTCTCCCCCGCCGGCACCGTGCCTCTACACCTGCCCCATGCCGCCATCGACGCAAAGCTCCGCTCCGGTCACGAAGCTTGCCGCATCGCTGAGCAGAAACACCGCGGCGGCCGCTACTTCTGCGGGGTGCGCCATCCGGCCGAGGGGAATGGGTGCGATCAGTTTCTGTCGCATCTCATCGGACACGGCGGTCATCATGTCCGTGTCGGTAGGCCCCGGCGCCACAACGTTGACCCGGATGCGCCGCGGCGCGAGTTCGGCCGCCCAGCTGCGCGCATAAGACCTCAACGCGGCCTTGGTCGCGGCATAGGTGCTGAAGGGCGTTACGCCCATGGCATCCGCGATCGACCCGATCAGCACGACCGACGCGCCTTCCTTGAGCAGCGGCAGCGCCACCTGGATACCGAACAAAGCGCCCCGCACGTTCACCGCGAAGTGCCGATCGAAATGCCCGGACGTCTCTTCGGCGATTGTCGCCGGCTCCGACAGTCCGGCATTCAGCACAAGCGCATCGATGCGGCCATAGCGGCGATCAACTTCGCCCACGACCAGCCGCAGGTCCGCCTGCGAAGCCGCATCCGCCACCAAGCCCTGCGCCAAAGGACCGATCGCCTCCGCCGAAGCCGCTACCTCGGACTGCCTTCGTCCCGTGAGGATCACGGAAGCACCCTCCTGTGCAAGCGCCCGCGAAGTTGCCAGACCGATCCCCTTCGCGCCGCCGATCACCAGTGCAACCTTGTTTTCCATGCTTGCCATCATCCGTCCTTCCATTTGAGACGGGCAACCAGATATACGAGGCATATCTGCTATCAAGAACGCACCTGGAGTAGCCTAGATATGGCTGACGATACCGACCTAGAGGCACTCTCGTGCAAGGCGATGATGGATGTACCCAGGATCCGCCCCGTGCTCGACAAGATCGCGGACAAATGGACGGTCATGATCCTGACGGTGCTTTGCCCCCAGCCAGCGCGCTTCAACGATATCAAGCGACGCTTGGGCGGCATCACTCACAAATCGCTCGCCGACGCGTTGAAGCGCCTGGAACGCTACGGACTGATTACTCGAACTGTACTTCCAACCAGCCCTATCGGTGTCGAATACAGGATTACGCCACTGGGTCACTCGCTCCGCGAACCCTTTGAGGCGCTCTGTTCCTGGGCGCTGGCGCATGAGCATGCTATGGCAACCGCTGCCATAGCCTACGACCGGTCGCGTGGAGAATGACCATCGGGCTTGTAAATGGCTGATGCGCCACAACCAATGCCATCTTACAGGACAGATCAGAATGGGCCTAAAGGCTTGGAGGTGGGCATGTTGCCGCCGGATGTCTTTGGGCAAGGCGAACGGACGATTTTGGCGGAAGTTGCCGCTGGAGGGACGACTGGCAAATGGCTGGGCTTGGTCGACCATTGCCTCACGACATCCATCTGATGCGTTCTTCAAACGGCCAATTTGGCCATTGGAGAACGATCATGGAGCAATCTGAAACTGAACTCATCGCCACCAAGCGCCCGGTCTGGAATGCGGGAAGAGCTGTCGGAGCGAAGCGCGCTCTGAAGCCAAAGCAAATTTGGGAGATCCGCTTCTACCTCAATCAACGTCGTCGCCTGCGAGATCGGGCTCTGTTTGACCTGGCAATCGACAGCAAGCTCCGGGGCTGTGACCTGGTGCAGATGAAAATTGGCGACATTGTTAGCGGTGGTCAGATTCGAACGCGGGCAATCGTGATGCAGCAGAAAACAGGTCGGCCTGTTCAATTCGAATTGCTCCCTGATGCCCGGACTAGCCTGCTAGCCTGGCTTG
Organism: Novosphingobium sp.; assembly: GCF_039595395.1. Lineage (NCBI taxonomy): Bacteria > Pseudomonadati > Pseudomonadota > Alphaproteobacteria > Sphingomonadales > Sphingomonadaceae > Novosphingobium > Novosphingobium sp. The sequence goes on from NZ_JBCNLP010000006.1 coordinate 1,758,170, forward strand.
AGCGACGGGGCGGCACGGTAGATGATTATGTCTTCCCAAGCCGGGTTGACCATAATGGTCACCTCAGCACGCGGCAGTATGCCCGGCTCGTTGATGAATGGGTGACTGGGGTTGGTCTGATACGAAGCGAATATGGCACCCACTCGCTTCGCCGAACGAAGGCGTCGATCATCTACCGGGCGACTGGTAACCTGCGCGCCGTTCAGATCCTGCTCGGCCATAGCAAGATCGAGAATACTGTCCGCTATCTCGGCATCGACGTTGAAGATGCACTCGCTCTGGCGGAAAATACTGAAATCTGACGCCATCGGCACCCGTCTCCGGTGAAGACCGGACTCGGGCGCTTGGGACAATAACCAGCGTTTCAGAGCATGTGGCGACGCCATTGTCGCTCTCTATGCTCTGACTTACCCTTCAAGCCCTGGGGAGAGGAGTGGCAAGCTCCAGACGGATGCCGCCGGGAATGAAGACCAGAAAGTGCCGCGTTGCCGACCCTGGGCGCATCGGCTCGGGTGCCACGTCGATGATGACTTCGGGGTGGGCGCTTATCTTTTCCCACGCTTCGTCCAGAGCAGCGTCGTCCGCGACCGCCAGTGACAGATGATGCAGGCCGATGTTGGCGCGCCGATCAAAACCGCGTGCGGTAATCGGGTCGGCCGCGCGCCAGAGGGTGAGAAGGATCGCGCCATCGGACACAAAGATCGCGGGATAGTCCGGCCTGCCGCCGACCACATCAAAGCCCAGCACGTCACAGAAGAACGCGCGCGCCTGATCGAGATCGGGGACGGTGAGGCCCACATGGTGGACACCGCAGGTCAGTTTTTCAGCCATGATGATGGTCTTCCCATGCAGCGACGCGGGCGCGCAACCGGTCAATTTCAGCCAGCAGCGGCTGAGTGGCTTCCGCAATCTGCGCGTCTGTAAAACGGGGTGTAATATGCTGAGGGCAATTCCAGTCGAACCCGACGATATCGATCACAAAGGCCCTCTCTCCTTCAGCCTCATATCCGGGCACCATCAACGCGGCGACCTTTTCAGGATCGTCGGTGGTATGGGCACGGCCGATCATCTTGAGCCGCCGCCGGTTCGGATAATCCATCAGGAACAGACAGACCCGGTTGTCGGCAGCCAGATTCGCGGTCGAAAGGTACTGACGATTTCCGCGATAGTCGGCAAACCCGATACGGTTGCCAGAGATCAGGCGCAAAAACCCTGCCGGGCCGCCGCGATGCTGGACATAGGGCCAGCCATCTTCGCTGAGGCTGGCCAGATAGAAGCTGTCCCGCGCGGCGATGAAATCCAGTTCTCGATCGGTGAGAACGTCGGTCTCTCCCGCCTGGGCTTCCATGCGTGCATAGGATGCCCGCGACCCGTCAATTTCCTGCATCGCGCGCGACCTTGGGCCGAACATGGTCTTGAAGAATGCTTGTGCCATCGAATCTGAGCCTCCTCGAGCGAGTTCGATCAGCTCTGCACGAAAGCGAGCAGATCGGGATTGATGATGTCGGCGTTCACGGTGAGCATACCGTGCGAGAAGCCGGGGTAGATTTTGAGCGTGGCGCGGGGCAGGATTTCAGCCTGAAGTACACCAGCGTTCTTGTAAGGCACAACCTGATCGTCATCGCCGTGGAGGACGAGCGTGGGGACCGTGATCGCCTCCAGGTCTTCGGTCTGGTCGGTTTCGGAGAAGGCCTTGACGCCTTCGTAATGGGCCTTGGCGCTACCCATCATGCCCTGACGCCACCAGTTGTCGATGACGGGTTCGAGCACCTTGGCGCCCTCGCGGTTGAAGCCGTAGAACGGGCCTGCGGCAACATCGCGGAAGAACTGAGCACGGTTGGCGGCGAGGCCAGCGCGCAGGCCGTCGAACACCTCGATCGGGAGACCACCGGGATAGCGCGCAGTCTTGAGCATGATAGGCGGCACGGCGCTGACCAGAACAGCCTTTGCGACACGGCCCTTCGGAATGCCGTAGCGCGCGACATAGGCAGCCACTTCGCCGCCGCCCGTCGAGTGGCCGATGTGGACGGCATTGCGCAGGTTCAGATGTTCCATCACCGCTGCGGCGTCGGCAGCGTAGTGGTCCATGTCGTGGCCGTCGCTGACCTGCGCGGAGCGGCCATGCCCCCGGCGATCATGGGCGACGACGCGAAAACCCTTGGACAGGAAGAACAGCATCTGCGTGTCCCAGTCGTCTGACGAGAGCGGCCAGCCATGGTGGAACACGATGGGCTGGGCGTCCTTCGGGCCCCAATCCTTGTAGAAAATCCGGGTGCCGTCCTTGGTGGTGACAAAGCCGTTGCTCATGACTGATTCTCCGTTGCGGGTAGGGTTTGGGTTCGTGAAAGCGGCTGCTGCATTGGGCAGCAAAGGCAGGGTGGCGGCGATGGCGCTGCTAACGAGGACGCTGCGCCGGGAAAGGCTGTCCACGATTGTGCTCCTTGGAAAGCTCTGGATTTGAAGCTGGTAGATGCTTGGACAAACTCGGCCCGACCGGGGGGCTTTGAAAACGTCGGACCGAGCTTGCCAAGGCCCCCTCTTCTAAAGGAGGGGTTGGGCCGACAGCGAGCGAGGGGCAGTCGCTGGCACTGTCGAGAAACTTGATGGAAGCCGCATATCAGGCGCCCCTACCGGGACGGGCCTCGAGCGCCCGGTTGGCCATCAGGCCTGCTACGGCAATCGCGCCACCAGTGATTCCGGCGACATTTGATGCAACGATGACAGGCTGGATCTGGTCAGCGATGCGGCTAAACCATTTCCTGATTTCGGGTCCATGTTTGCCAACGGTCACGGGAAGTCCCCTCCTGTGTGAATGTGGATTTCGGCGGCGTCGAGCATCAGCCCGCCACTTGCTCGCGCAATGGGGCTGACCGCAGCAGCGCCTAGGCGGTCTGGCAGACAATATTGGGAAAGCTGGAACGAACCGCCCGGACGCCGGGCAACTCAGAGAATGTCAGCCGTAGCGGCCGATCGCATCGAGCAACGTCGACTGGAGGCGATGAACGATCCGCTGAAAGGTCGCGCCATCACCAAGCGCCCGTGCCAGGACGATGGCACCCTGTATTCCAGATACTGCCTCTTCAGCGAGATCCACGGCCATCTCTGGCGGAACCTTTGCCACTTCGAGGCAGTGGGCCAGAGCCGAGATCCACCTAGCGAAGTAGTCCTTCACCTTAACCGCGAAGGTTTCGCCAGAGGAGTTAAGCCCAAGGCACCCGACGACGCACACCCGCCTTCCAGAGCGGAAATACGCAGTCACGTCGTCGAACATGGCCGTGACAGCCGCTGCCGGATCAGAAGCATTCTCCAGCGGCGAGAAAATCGCATTGGCGAACCAACCATCGATGTTCTCAAGGACCGCCTCCATCATCTCGGACTTCCCGCCAGGGAAGAAGTTGTAGAGGCTGCCTTTGCCCAGGCCCGTGGCCTTTGACAGAGTGGCCAGGGTCGCGCCCTCGAACCCGTGCTCGCGGAATGCCTCTGCCAGTGCTGGCAGCGCACTTTCGCGATCGGTAAGGGCGCGCTTGGTAATCAAAGGCCCAGATCGCTCAGCGAAGCGTGGTCATCGGGACGGCGGCCCAGGGGCCAGAAGAACAGGCGGTCCGATTCCTTGATCGGCATTTCGTTGATGCTGGCGTGGCGGTTCGACATGAGTCCGTCTTCGGCAAAGAGCCAGTTTTCGTTTCCGTAAGCGCGGAACCACTGTCCGGCGTCATCGCGATACTCGTAGGCATAGCGCACGGCAATACGGTTGCCGGTGAACGCCCACAGTTCCTTGATAAGCCGGTATTCGTGTTCCTTGTTCCACTTGCGCTCAAGGAAGGCTTGCGCCTCCTGACGGTTGGTGGCGAACTCAACGCGGTTACGCCAGCGGGTGTCGAGAGTGTAGGCCAGGGCCACTTTGGCGGCATCGCGAGTGTTCCAGCCATCTTCGGCCAGACGGACCTTCTCGACAGCGCTTTCGTGGGTGAACGGGGGAAGAGGAGGACGGGACATTGGATTTCCTTTCGTGATGTGAATGGTCTTGGCAAGCGCCGGGGCAGCAAGGGCCGCAGTAGGGAGGGAAGCTATGAAAGTGCGGCCGGTCACTCGATTCCCCTCTGGGGTTGGCTACTTGTACCTATCGGTACATTCTTTTACCGATAGGTACAAGCAATTTTTTACGAGATAAGTCCGCACCCTGCCCCGCGACCGGAAGACTCTGCATTTTCAGACTTTGTGGTGTGGAAGCGTGCGCCAAAACGGGATCAGCGCCGGAGGTCATAAGCCGCGATGAGTGACTCGTGCCTGGAAGCAATGGGGAAGATGGCGGCACCTTCCCAACGTTCTCAGTTCAGGCGTCGGCCTGTCAAAAGGGCTTGGTTGGAAGGTACTTGCCGTCCAGCGTAATGACGCAGCGGTGGCCACCTTCAGGGTCTTCACGCTTTTCAAGCTTGAGCTTGAAATTGATCGCGCTGATGATGCCGTCACCGAAATCCTCGTGAACGAGCGACTTCAGGGTCGTGGCGTAAACCTGGATGATCTCATAGAAGCGATACATGGTCGGATCGGTCGGCACGCCGTCCGGGAAGCTACCGCGAACAGGGATCGCCTGAAGCAGCGCGATCTCGTCGGCGGCGAGACCGAGCGTCTCGCCGACTGCCTCGGCAGCGCTCGCCGGCAACGGGTGCTGCCCGAGCAGGGCGGCGGTGACGAACTCGCGCGAGAGGCCGCTGTTTGCAGCGATAGCGGTCCAGCTCAGCTGCTTCTCAGCCTTCGACTGGATCACGGCTTCGGTCAGCGCCTTGCGGGCGGTCTGGGTCACTTGCACTTGGGTCATTGATCTACCTTTCTTCTATAACGGTATGAGGGGATAAGGGAGGCGCCCACGATGGGCGCAAAAATCCTGCGTCCTGGCGTGCAATGCCTTAGGCGGCGGCGGCGAGGACGGTCGCGTTTGTCTCGGGATATTCGACCAGATCAACGAACCGGCCACTCGCAGCATCGTATGCTTCGATCGATCCCTCACCGATGTCATAGACCCACCCGTGGAGCGTAAGGCGGCCCTGATCGAGAGCCAGGGCGACGGAAGGGTGCGTTTTGATGTTGTTGAGCTGGGCGATGACGTTTTCGCGCACCATCCCCGCGACCCGGGCCTCGTCGCAGCTGTGCGGAGTGTGCGTCGTTGACCGCCTTGGCGGCATCGGCGTGGTGCAGCCAGCCGGCGACCGTCGGCAGGTGCTCCAGACACTGGCAGGTGGCGATGGCGGTCATCGCGCCGCAGTCGGAATGGCCGCAGATCACGATATCCTCCACGCCCAGCGCGGCGACGGCGTACTCGACCGAGGCGGTAACCCCGCCGGGTTCGGGGCCGAACGAAGGGATGATGTTTCCCGCGTTGCGGATCACGAACAGATCACCCGGCTCGCGCTGGGTGACCAACTCCGGAACGACCCGGCTGTCGGAACAGGTCACAAAAAGCGTACCTGGCTCCTGCCTTGTTGCGAGGTCTTGGAAGAGAGAGATGCGTTCGGGATATTCCCCTTCCCTGAACTTTTTGAACCCTTCGATCAGCCTTTGCATTGTATTGATCTCCTTGCCTTGTTGAGGCAGGTATCGACTTCCCGCTTATAATTGTCCAAGACTGAAAGCCAATCAGGTCTATAAGCAGGCGTTATACAGATGCTCCTTCGCCATCTTCGGTACCTCTCGGCAGTTGTGGAGCATGGGAGCTTCACACGTGCGGCTCAGGCCCTGCATGTGTCTCAGCCAGCGCTATCGCAGCAGATCCGCCAGTTAGAAGAGCAACTGGGCGTGCAGTTGCTGGACCGTTCGGGAAAATCTGTGCGCGCCACGGATGCTGGCGCAACATACCTGAGCCATGTGCACCGGGCCTTTCGCGAGATCGACGCGGCGGGCCGCGCCGCACGTGATGTCAATGATCTCAGCTCTGGCAGGCTGCGTCTCGGCTTTACCCCCAGCTTCAGCGGTTACCTGATTGCGCCGCTCGCACGGCGGTTCCGCGAGCAATATCCTGGGATTGCGCTCGACCTGCTCGCCTTGTCGCAGGATGAGATTGAAGCCGGGCTTGCCGACGACAAGCTCGATTGCGCGATCGCCTTCTGGGCCTCGAGCGTCACCGGCATCGTTGCGCAGCCGCTGCACACTGAACGGTTGTCGCTGATTGCTCGATATGATCACGCGGCGATGGTGAGCCAATCCATTGATATTGCGAGCATAGAGCAGGTGGAGATGGTTCTTCTGAACGGGAGCTTCGCCACCCGCCAAACCATCGACAAGCATTTCAAGCGGCACGGGATCAAGCCGAAAGTCGTGATCGAGACAAGTTCCATGACAACGCTCATCGAACTTGTGCGATCGAGTTCACTGGTGACGGTTCTCCCCGATGCCGTCGCATTTGAACGAGACGACCTGCGTTTCCTGCCCCTCGTCCCGGCAATCGACGCACGGAGGGTGGTCTTGTTACAACGCGAGGGCGGCTATCGCTCAGCCGCTGCAAGGGCATTTGTCGCTACGCTTGATGTTTTCGTGCAGGAGCTAGGACCGCCATCGCTGAGATAGCTGACGCTGGAAGCCTTATGTCAGCAGCGTATGGGGTAGGGCCAACCTCAGGGTGACGGTCCAGCGAACGTCCGGTTTCGGTCTAAAGCGCCACTCCCAGCTCCGCATCGGAACGGCGTATGTTGGTCGGGGCCTGCCGCGCCCGCACGGTGGGAACGGTCGCTGACATTGCTGACGATTAAGGCTCAGTTTTAGATCGTCAGGAGCAGCCGGTCGTTCATTTCTCCCCCTGGAGGTTCTGATCGACTGGCGTTGGGCCTTATTCGTCACTCAAGCGATCTGCCGGGACAACGAGTTCGGCCAAAATGCGCCATTCTGCGGCGCCGAGCTGCCTGTCGCCTGTCGTCGAAATCAGCGTTTCCACCTTGAAATGTGCCGCAGCGACCGCCTCTTGCCTAACGGCCATCCGCCGGTCTCAGATGCGTCGATTAGAGCATCGAAATTCTCGTTCAACAGATCGGTAAACGGCCGCTTGCCGCCTTCTTGATGGAATGCATCAGTAGCAACCCGAACCGCTCCCATCGCCATCATCGCTACCATTCGTAACCCAACGGCTTGGTCGGGCGCCGCCCATTTTTCGCGGAGCGCCGCATAAAGCGTTGCCTCGTGCTCGATCATGCTCGCCTGCTTGCGCGCCTGCACAACCGGGTTCGTCCGCATCAAGTGATCGATCGCGATCATTTCGTCGGCAGGGAACATCCCGCAGATTTTCAGCACTGCGTCTCGAACTGCCTCGAGCGGTCGCTTTTCGGATGGTTGCTTTCTGAGGGCATCGACGATCATCTCGCCCATGCCGCTCTGAAGCGACAGCAGGATCTCGTCCTTTGATTTGAAATAGTAGAAGAAAGTCCGCCGGGAAATGCCTGCCGCCGCTGCAATGTCGTCGAGCGTGGTCGGGGCATAGCCCTTCTTGAGGAACAGGGAGATACCTGCCTCGGTGATCCGCGCAAGCGTCTCGCGGCGCTTGCGCGCCCGCGTACCCTCTTGCGGTGTGATGTCGCTGCTCATCGTCGTTGGGCCTTGAAATCTACACTCAGTGTAATAAATAGATCTTACACCCAGTGTAGCTTTTTTGAAAGGCATGCCATGGCAAATTGGACTGCATCAGATATTCCCCCACAGACGGGCCGTGTCGCGATCGTCACCGGCACCGGCGGTCTGGGGTATGAGGATGCGCTGGCACTGGCGCGCGCCGGAGCCCAGGTGATCCTAGCCGGGCGCAATCCCGACAAGGGTGCCGATGCGATCGGAAAGATCAGGACCGCCGTACCAGGTGCAAACATTCTGTTCGAACAGCTTGATCTCGCCAGCCTCGCTTCTGTCGCGGCCTTCGCTGTTCGGTTTGCGGGGCGATTTGATCGCCTCGATGTGCTGATCAACAATGCCGGCGTGATGGTGCCGCCGCAACGGCGAGAGACCCAGGACGGCTTCGAGCTTCAACTCGGCACGAACTATCTCGGCCATTTCGCTTTGACCGGTCGGCTTCTCCCTCTTCTGCGCCGGACCGCCGGATCGAGGGTCGTCACGCTGTCGAGCATAGCGGCCCGAAGCGGGGCGATCGATTTTGACGATATCAACGCCAGGGCGCATTACCAGCCGATGCCGGCCTATAGCCAATCCAAGCTTGCATGCCTCATGTTCAGCCTGGAGCTGCAACGACGCAGCGATCGCGGTCAATGGGCAGTGACCAGCATCGGTGCCCATCCGGGCGTCGCGCGGACTGATCTATTGCACAATGCCCCGGGGCGCCGCAGCGTTATGGGGCTTACCCGATCGCTGCTGTGGTTCCTGTTCCAGCCTGTAGCGCAAGGGGCATTGCCGACGCTGTTTGCGGCGACGTCTTCCAAGGCTGTACCCGGCGGCTATTATGGCCCAAGGAGCCTTGGCGAGACCAGCGGTGCGCCCGCCACCGCGCGGATTCCACCGCAAGCACTCGACGCAGAGGCTGCAACGAGGCTGTGGGATCTCTCTGAAAATCTGACCGGCGTCAGCTTCGGCTGAAGCCATGCCAACAAATTATGATCCAAGCGGCAGCGGAGGCTGTCTATTGGGCCCGACTCTGGATCCGCGGACCTGATTGCGACCGTTCCGCTTGGCATCATAGAGCGCCTTGTCTGCCGCTTCGACGACGGTACTCCAATGCGATTGCCCGCGCTGTGACACCGCGTAGCCGATGCTCGCCGTGCACTTCAGGATGTCACTATCGGAGAAACTGAATTCCTGCTTCTCGATTGCCTGGCGAAGCCTCTCGGCGATGGCTTCGATTGCATTCGTCGCCTTTACGAGGTCCCGATGCTCATGACGGATCAGGACCATGAACTCCTCTCCCCCGATGCGCGCAAGCAGATCCTCCTCCCGCTTATGCCGCGCCAAGGTATGTGCCACGCCGACCAGTACCTCGTCGCCCGCCGCGTGCCCCCAATTGTCGTTTACGGCCTTGAAATGATCGAGATCAATGATGACGACAGCCATGTATCGCCCCTTGCGATCCACCGTTTCCACCCATTTCTCGCCTTCCGCCCACATCACGCGTCGGTTCGCAATCCCCGTGAGAGGATCCTGCCGGGCGTGGCGGATGAGTTCGGCATCCAGCTCCCGGCTCAGCATCCATAGATAGGTCGGTGTGATTGCCCAGGTCAGCAACAGGCGTGACAACAGTCCGAAAGTCGACGTCGGATCCGCCCCCGCGCCCATCGAGGGATGTGCGAACCACCAGCCAATCCTGAGCGCCAGCATGGCAGCCCAGGCCAGATGGAAGAGACTTGACGAGCGTGCGGCCAATCGGCTGGCCTCATCCGAGCATCGCCAAAGCATGGTTGCGGTCGCAATTGTGACAATCGCTCGCGCCCCGGCGCCGAAGGGCACCATGACCCGATAATTCTCGCCGCCGCTCAGGACGAGGCTGATCTCGACACTGGCGAGAACGGCCGCGGGCAGAAGCGCCCACAGCTCCCAGCCCAAACGCTGAAAATAGGCGGCCACCCCCAGCAGGGTCAACACGGTCCCAACGTCGATCAAGAGATTCCCGCAAAGTACCAGATAGGGGAAATCGATCCGTGCCGCTGGAAGCGCGAGGACGCAGAAGCCGGATCCAATCAGCGCATAGCCGATCCCCCAGTGTAGCAGGCCCTTGTTTCTTGGCGGGTTCAGCCGACTGGCCCAGGAGGCGATGAATATCGCCGAGGACAAGAGTGCGAGCATCGCATTGACGAGCAAGAGCGTTCCAGCATGCAGAATGTTCGCGGCAGGTATAATGCTTCTCCATGAAATACTTCACTTGGCCCATTGGACTCGGTTGGGCGCGCAGCGGACACAGCCTGAGCCCAGGCGGTGCCGTATCGCGATTTGCTGTAATTCAGGTTAAACTGGCATTTTGCGACGCCGCCGATCTTTGACCCAAATCGGCACCGGATTTCCTCTCCCCGCGCTCCAAAACCAGCGGCTCATGCGTTGTTCCGGTGACCAATGACGCTGAGCCAAGCCTTGCTATGCGATACTGAACCTGGAGGGCTGTCTGGAACGGGGGAAAGGGCTGAACGACGCCTGACGTCCCGCTTCAGCCCATCGGCAGGATCGCGCCGCTAAGCTAAATGTCCTCGCTCAGGCCGCCGATCGATCGGAGCGGGGGCGCGTCGGCTGAAATCATGCCCTTCCCGGCACAGCCGGCGCGCTTATGGCATCGCTGGCACCCTGATCGTTTGCGATAGGAAGGCGGCACCTCAGCGCGACAATAGCAGGCGACCGATTAGCCTCCGCGTCTAAACAAAAGGCCACATCCTGACTGCTATCACCAGAACCAAGGTAAGCGGTGCTCTGGCGCTACCTTGCAGGTTCTGCTGATTGGGGCAGATGAGGATCGCCAGACCCTGACTCACCGTGCTGCCCAGCGACCAGACCGTTTTCTTGCCCGCCCATGAGTAGCCCGCCGCCACGCGCATGGTGCGGATATGGTCGCTGGAGGCGACGGTGCCGAACAGGGCGGAATCGCTGTTCAACACATCTAGCCCGACGCTGACGGTCAGGTTCTTGCGATAGCTCCGGATCACCGGATAGCTGAGCGAGGCGCCGCCCACCACCGCATGGCCGCGCAGATTGTATGCGGGGACGTCTGTTTTCAACCATGCGCCGGAGAGAGTCAGCTTCAGCCCATTATGGCCCAGCGGAGTGGCGCGGCTCAGTGCGGTGGAGATAAAGCTACGGAAGTTGCGGGCCACCATCACATTTAGCTTGGTCTCATCGCCGTCGCGCAGCAGGCTGTCCCCAGAAATTGTGGCGTTGAACTGCCCCTGGCCCAGCAGTTGCGAGCGGCTGTTGTCATAGGCCAGCGAGCCGTCGATAGGCTTGCGCTTCATCTTGAGCGACAGGATCACCCCGCCCGGCTGTCGCCCGCGCGGCAGATCGACGGTGACATTCGCCCCGGCGATATCGCGCATCAGGGACAACTCCCGCTCAAGCGCCGAGCGGCGCAGCGGCTTCATCCCCAGCAGATGCTGCGCATAGGTACGGATCACCGGGGTCGAGCCATCGGGATAGGTGATCCCCTTGATAAAGCCCTGCGCCACGCGCACGATCACCCGCCCGCCGGACAAGTTCTGGCCCTGAATGGCAACGGTGTAGAGCACCACATCGCTGGTGCCATAGGCATCCGACATGGCCACCGCCAGTCTCTCCAGCGTGTCGCGCCTTGCGGGCTGGTCCACGAAACGCTCGGCGGCATGGGCAACGGGGGTCGGGCTGATCGCGCCCGGGCTGGACATCCGGTTTCGTCGTCGGAAGCCGCCGTTCAGGGCAACATGTGCGAACGACGCATTGTGGTCGGAACTTGCCGGTGCTGGATGGCGGACGTTGCCCCCCGCGAGGGCCGCCGTTTGAGGCTCAAGCTGGGCCCTTCAAAACTGCCTTACGTTCATCATTTTTTTCTCGAACGAACGAGGCACAATCTCGACAAGAACGTCATGACCTCTCCGTAGAAAGACCGTGGAGATGCCTGTAACCAAACTCACCGCCGCCAAACACCCGGTTTGGAATGCCGGAAGGGCCGTAGGCGCAAAGCGGGCCATTAAACCGAAACAGATCTGGGAGATCCGTTTGTCCCTCAATCAGCGCCGCCGCCTGCGAAATCGTGGACTGTACGATCTCGCGATCGACAGCAAGCTTCGGGGCTGCGACCTGGCGCAGATGAAGATTGATCGGCGACCTTGTCAGCGGCAGGGCAGATCCGAACGTGAGCAATCGTTATGCAGTAGAAAACAGGCAGGCCCGTTCAGTTCGAACTGCTGCCCGACGCTCGGGCGAGCTTGCTGGCATGGCTCGAGCGCCGCAGCGGCCCGGTGGACGATTATGTGTTCCCAAGCCGGGTTGATGACAATGGACACCTAAACACACGACAGTATGCTCGGCTTGTCGACGAATGGGTGACAGGGGGCGCCCTGATGCGAAGCGAGTATGGCAACCACTCGCTTCGCCGAACGAAGGCATCGATCATCTACAGGGCAACCGGCAACCTAGGGGCTTTCCAGATGCTTCTCTGCCATAGCAAAATCGAGAACACAGTGCGCTATCTCGGGATCGACGTGGAGGACGCGCTTGCTCTTGCCGAAAACACAGAAATTTGAACCTATCGGCACCGGTGTCCGGCGACAGCCGGTCATGGTCGCTGGGACAAACCCGCCGGTCGACGCCGCGACTAACATCATCCAGTTACGCCCACAAGCAGACATTTCAACAGGTCGCTCGCTCGCGCGCCCCTTGATTTTTAGAAAGCCAGTCCGAGCAATCATCTGTATGATTTGAAAATTGACTATTTTTAGCAAGATCGAGGAACCTGCGACTCCCTTCCTGCCGAGTAAGTCCGGACTTGGAAGGTGGCCCAAAGCCTTATATTGCAGGTTCACAAAAAGTGGACATTTTAACAGAGGCAACACATGCTTCTATGCTGGAACAGCTGGGAAACCTCAACGCCTCGGCAGAGTAAATCCCACCATGATTGCACTGATTAAAATCATTCCGTCGATTGGCCAGGATACCAAGATGGCTTCGGAGTCACGCCAGATCCAAAGATGTGACACCACCACGACCGCAAGCACGGACGCAAGCGCAATTCGCAACCAGCGATCCAGACGATCTTGCGCCCCTCGGAAAGCTGCGGCCAGCAATGTTGCTGCGCTGACGAGGACCCAAACCAGGGTCGGCGCTATGGCGCCGGTGCTCACCAGCGCAATCCAGACGGCAAGCGCAATACCGAGCGGCTGTCCCCATTTGACAGCGATCCACAGCCGCTCGAAGGTCGGAGCCGGACGTCCCTTGTCGCGTCGACGCTCGAGCCAGACCCGGGCGCCGGTTGATGTTACCACGCAGAGCACAATGCCCAGAAGGCCATAAGCAATCTTGACCCCGAGCCCCCCGAACCATCCATAATGCACAGGCTGGGTTGCCAGCAGAAGCTGTTGCGGGGCCGAGAAGGGGGGCGCCACGCTGGAGTAGATCTGCCGACCATCACCGTCGAACACGAAACGAGCCGGGGCGAGCAGCGGGTTCGCCTCGCGAAGACTGATCCCGATCTGCTGGCCGCGCGTTCCCGGCTGTTGAATATCGAGCGTGTCCATTGTGGCCATCGGCATCGCTAGGCGAGCCTGCGCGATCAAGGGTGCGATCGGCGGCAAAGGCTGTGGGCGCCTGTCATGTTTTGGGAAGGGCCCCGCCAGATCAGCGAATGCCTTGCCCATATCGCCCCGATAGGTCGTGGTCGCCACACCGGCGAACATGAAAAAGAAGAGCGCAATGAAGGCGCCCGTAAATGAAATGATCAAGGCAAATGGCAGCGCCCATGTGCCCAGTCGGTTATGCATATCAGCAAGCTGGAGCCGGCGCGCACCGCCCAGACGCAACTTGAAGGCATCCTTGAACATACGCGCATGGGCGAGCGTGCCCGAGATGATCAGGCAGAGCAGCGCCATACCCGACAGGCCGATGATGACCGTGCCAACGCCCAAGGGCAGGTGAAGCCCGGTATGAAGCTCGGCGATAAAGGAGGTGGCCGGATGACGCGCTTCGATCACGAGGCGGCCATATCCATCGGCATACCAATCGTGACCGCCCTTACCCTCATGTCCACCGGCAGAGACAAGCATTTGAGGCCGATCTTGCGTCGGCAGGGTGATCGTGATGGATGAAGCCGCATCGGTGGGCGCCTTCTGCCGGATTTGCGTAATGGCGGTATCGATCGCCTGGGGCGCAAGCTCGGTAGCAATGGGTAGCAGCGGCTGCTCCCAGCGCTGAAGTTCATGTTCGAAGACGGCAAGAGTGCCACTCAGGCAGATCAGATAGATGAGCGCACAGAAGCTCAGGCCCAGTGCCGAATGGCCCGCCAACAATGCCGCAATCCAGGTTTTCGCCGGCCGTGCGGTCGAGGTTGTCGTCTTCTTGTTCATGCCAGTAGGCTCCTTGCGACCAGACCACCTGCGGCGACCAGCGTGCCAAGCATTCCGTAAAGAGGACGCGACAGAACGCGATCGCTAAGCATCCAGATGGCAAATCCCGCCCACAGCAGGGGTACGAGCAAGAGCCCGGCCGCGAAGCGATCTGCCGCCGAAGCCGATGCGATCCCGGCCAGACCGGCGCCCAGCGCGTTGGCCGTGATGGCGGCCAGCAACACGGCGGAAAGGCCGCGGACCCAGCCTCGCCATCGCTTGCCATGTCGCTCCACCAGTTCGACCGCCCGCAATTCGACCGCCTTCTCCGGCTTGCGCTCCGCGCGAAGTTCCGCGCCAGAAACGACGATGAACAGGCCGATAAGGCTGAATGACAAGAGTGCGACGATGGAGCCAGAGGCAGCGCCCAACGCTTCTATCGCCGCCGTGAGCGCCAATCCCCACAAAGCGAGCGCCGCAAGGCTCCAGCGCCACGCTCGGCTGCGAGGCGCATTTGCCCACTTCAGCATCGAGATTGAAGCCGCGCACAAAGTCCAGGCCGCAATCAGCAGAATGATCTTCGACATTGTGCACCCTTGGCTATTGCGACCGCAAGTCAGTCGCATCAGATCGCTATAGCCAAGGCTGGCAGATATGACTTTATCGATTCCGCCAGCGCACATCGACAGACTGCCAAATTGACTGGCTCAATTGAGCCCTGGCGCGGGATCAGCATCCGGATCGGCGGAACGCCTGGCAGAACATCAAAAGTCTTTGGCGAGGTTGCGCGATGTCTGCGCGCTCCAGTTTGCTATGTCGGTGGCGAAAATCGCTCGTAATAGCGCGTTGCCCCCTTTCCGCGATCAGCACAAAAGCCCGGCGGTGCAGGAGGCTGTTGAAGAAGCGCCAGTTCGAAAGGTTTTGTCATTTGTTTCAAGGCAAGGTCATAGCGCTGAAGAGCCGACACAGCACAGAACGTCTGCTCATCGCGGCGCTGCGCCATTTGGCGGCGCCACAACCTGGCCCCGCTCGCGGCAAAGACCTGCTTCGTGAGGCCGGCACCAGCGAGCGCGGCATCTCTACCTTGTCGGCGCTGATGACCTTGTTGCCGAGATCCCTGCCCATCGTGCGCCTGCATGACATCGCCTCGCCTTTCGTTTCCGAGGGCGAGATTTTCATCCTTGGGGAGTTGGCGCTGCGCCAGCGCACCAAGCCTGAGCCGATGCGCGGCGGTGCTCGTTGGCCAATCGACCTTGAGCCCGCACTCAACCTGCTGTTCGAGGCTGCGGCCCGGGCGCTGGCGGATGCCGGGCTAGTCATTTTTCACCGCACGATCTTTTCCGCTCTGCAACGCGCGCATGACCAAGTGCCCCGTCGAGGAATAATGCCATGAAAGAACAACCCGTTTCGCCCAAAAACGCCGACCGCCAGCTTGGCGTGATCAGCAAGGCGCTCATCAGGCTGCTGATGCGTAATGCACGCGTAAGCGCATGCGAATCGCTCGGATCGCGATTCCGACTCATCACGCTTGAGGGCGAGGAACTACGCCACGTGTCCTGGTCCGCTGGGGAGAAAATTCAAATTTCGCTTGGTTCGGCATTTACCAACCGGACCTATACACCGCTCAATTGGGATGCACCTGCTGGCACCACCCGGATCCTCGTCTTCGCGCATGGAGAGGGCCCGGGCAGCGCATGGGCACTCAATGTCAAGGTTGGCGACCCATGCCATCTCTTCGGCCCGCGGCGCTCACTGGATCCGTCTTCTCTGCCGGCCAACCTTATTCTCTTTGGCGATGAAACATCGCTAGGCCTTGCCAAGGCTTTGCAGGAGACGCGGCAGCCTGGCACTTTGCGCACGATCCTTGAAGTGGACTCGGTTGACGAGACTGGCTCAGTCGTCACTGCCCTCGCCCTTCAGAACGTCGAGCTTATCACGCGCGGCGCCAGCAACACGCAAACTGCCGCAGAGCCAACCGACATGGATTGCGGCTTCCTGCTCACCGGGAAAGCACAGTCTATCCAGGTCCTTCGAACAGACTTGAAGGCAAGAGGCATTCCGGTTTCCAGCATCATAACCAAGGCTTACTGGGCGCCCGGGAAGCGGGGGCTGGATTGAGTCAGGCGGAAGGGTGTGGGGGGGTATGATGGCCATGCCCCCACCCTTCCCGGCGCGGTTGGCAGCTTTGCGATATGATTTGGCGAGATCGCCTTATGCCTCTTCAGCAACAAGGCCTATGAGGCGTTAATGCGAGGCATTATTAATTAGACGCGCCCCGCTTGAAGGGGATACGTCATGCATCGCTTATTCACTTTCAGGGCCAGCCCAAAAGCAGGGCTTTGCGCGTGAGAGGCGATGTGTCTTCATCCGCTCAGATCCGGCTACAACCGGTCTTGCTTGACACGAACGCGCTTGAAATGCGCCTTGCCGCTAATCCGCGCGAAGCCGTCAGCGCAATCCGCACCGCCGCGCAGCGCGAGATTGCGGCTGCCCAACTCGTCTATGGCCAACTGCTGCTTGATGGCCGCGGCGTGAAGCGCGATCCCGTCGCTGCGCTGGCCTGGTTTGAACGCGCCGCCGCGCAAGGCGAACCCGAAGCCTGGAACATGGTCGGGCGTTGCCATGAGAAAGGCTGGGGCACGCCGCAGGACTATCGCCGTGCGATGCCCTATTTCGAGCGCGCCGCCGCGCTCGGCCATGTCTGGGCCAAGGTCAATCTCGCCCAAATCCTGATGCGGCTGGGCGACCCCGCTGACCGGCCCCGCGCCTATCATCTGTTCGAGGAAGCTGCCGGGGTTGGTCATCTCAAGGCGATCAATTCCCTCGCCCGATGTCTTGAGGAGGGCTGGGCCGGGCCTGCCGATCCACGCCGCGCGGCGGTTCTCTATCGGGTCGCGGCCGAGCGCGGCGACCATTGGGCAAAGTTCAATCTTGCCACCTTGCTCTATGCCCAGGGCGCTCATGACGAAGCATTTCATTGGCTTAACCGCTGCATCGAGAAAAGCGATGATGGGTTTCGCGGTCGCATCGCCGCAGTGCTGCTCGACCATGCCGATGGGCGGCTACGAGCCATCGGTCTCGATGCTCTTGCACGGCGTGCGCCATGCCAGGCGCCACCCACCTCTCACGAACCGGAGCCAAGCCGCTGGGCACTGCTCAAACGATGGGCCCGGCGCATGAACCCTTTCAAGCCGCCGGGCAGGCGAACCTTATCCCCCCCAAGCCTAGCCGCGCCCCATGTTCATCGCGCTCCACGCGCCTTCTTCCTAATCCGAGGTTAAACCCCGATGCAGTCGTCATCTCTTCGTTCCCACACACTCGCCACCGCGCGCAACAGCCTCTCGGCCTCATCAATTTCCGCGGGCCTCGCCACTGGGCTGATGCTGCTTGGTGCGGGCAAGGCGCAAGCCCAGGACAGTTCGCCGCCTGCCGACAAGCAGGACGCCCCCGTCCAGCTCGGCCCGGTTCGCGTGCGAGCGGATAACGAAACGGGCAACAGCCCCAACACGCTCCACCATGGGACCCAGCTCGATCGTCTTCCTGGAGACATCCAGGGCACGCCGCAAACCATCACGGTCATCCCTCAGGCCGTGATCGAACAGCAACAGGCGACCACGATCGACCAGGTGCTGAAATATGTACCCGGTGTTACGGTCGCGACCGGTGAAGGTGGCGGCGGCATGAACGGCGATGCCTTCCGCATCCGTGGTTTCGATGCCAAGGGCGACGTCTACGTTGACGGCCTGCGCGATTTCGGCGCCTATGTGCGCGATTCCTTCGCGGTCGAGAGCGTCGAGGTGTTCAAAGGATCGACCTCGGAAAGCTTCGGCAACGGATCGACCGGCGGTGTCATCAATCAGACCAGCAAGACAGCGCATCTGGGTGACAGCTACGGCCTGAGCGGCACGCTCGGCAGCGGCCTTCAGAAACGCATTGTCGCCGATGTGAATAAGCAGATCAACGACACGACTGCGGTGCGCGTCGTGGGCATGTGGCACGATCAGGACATGGTTGATCGCGACCATATCTATGCCAAGCGCTGGGGCGTGCTCGCCTCGCTCGGATTGGGTCTCGGGACTTCAACGACATTCACGCTCAATTATATGCACCAGCATGACGACCGTCGCCCCGACATGGGCGTGCCGATCCCGATGCCTCCGGCCGGCTATACTGGTTACACATTGCCCGTCACCGAATATGGCGTGCCCAAGAACAGCTTCTTCGGCAAGGAATCCGATCGCGACCTGACCAATGTTGATATGGTGACCGCGCGTTTCCATGCAGAGGTCAATGACTGGCTGACCCTCTCGAATGATACGCGCTGGGCGCGCTACACGCGGTGGATGGCCTTCACGCCGACCATCTGCGGCACGGGCTTTGGCGGCTTCGCGAATTTCGGCACCTGCTCCACCGATGTGCTCGCCGGCAATCTGAACACGGCCTATACGGTCTGGCCCGTCGTCGGCGACACGCAGACCAGCACCGGCGGCCAGAACATCACGACGGCCACGGCAAAGTTCGCGACCGCCGGCATCAAGCATGAACTGATTGCCGGCATCGATGCCTATTATCAGAACAACCTCTTCGGCAGCCTGACGGGTTCAAGCCCGCGCAGCGGCGGCACGCTGCTCAATCCCGATTTTTCCAATCCCCCCGGTTTCACGATTTCCCCGGCGAGCGGGCAGGTCCGCGCTCGCGCATGGGATGTCGGACTTTTCGCCAGCGATCAGGCCTGGCTCACACCGACCCTGTCTGTCATCGCCGGCCTCCGCTGGGACAGCTACACCGCAAAATCAACGACACAGGCCACAGACGGCAGCTTCCCGCCCTACACCAAGAGCGTCACGCATTTCCTCAGCCCGAAGGCCTCGCTGAATTGGGAGCCGACACCGGGTCAGCACTATTATTTCAGCTATTCACGATCTTTCACCCCGGCCGGTCAGAACGTCACCTGTGAGGGCACCGTCTCTGCAAGCACTCCCAATCTCCAGCCTGACAAGAACTATACGCTTGAACTCGGGGGGAAATGGAGCCTGATTGGCGAGCAGCTCGGGGCGACCGCTGCCCTGTTCCGCACCATCAAGAACACAGGCAGCTATAGCGATCCGCTGACCGGGGCCTCGGTGCCAAGCGGTGAGCGGGATCGGGTGCAGGGCATCGAGCTGGGCCTGACCGGCAAGATCACCAAGGCGTGGGAAATCCAGGCATCCTATAGCTATTACGACAGCAAGATCCTGGTCGGGGCGCCGCTCAGCGTCTTCGTTCCCGTCGATACCACCGGCAATCAGGTGGCCTATGTCTCCAAAAACAATGCGGCGGTGTGGACGAGCTACGACATCGCCCCGCTCATTCGCGGCCTGCCGGGCAAGTTGCTGATCGGCGGCGGCGCCAATTACCGCAGCCACTATAATGCGGATCCCTCCCAAATCTACCGGATATCGGGTGCGACGACTTTCGACGGTATGATCTCCTGGGAGGACAATCGCTATAAAGTGACGCTCAACGTGACCAATCTCACCAACGCGCTCACCTACACATCCGCCTTCTTCTATCGTGCCGAGGTGGCGCCGGGCCGGGCCTTTACCGGAACCGTCGCCGTGAAGTTCTGACGTTATGGTGGTCGAGATACCGGACGTGCTGACTAAGTCCGAACTCGCCGAGGTCCGTCGCATCATTGATGCGGCGGAGCTTGTCGATGGCCGCGAAACGGCCGGCGAGCTGGCCGCGCAAGCCAAGCGCAACCTGCAACTGCCGCAGGAAGGGCAGGCCGCGCGCGAGGCAGGGGAAATCATCCTGAAGGCGCTCGGCCGCAATCCGCTGTTCAACAGTGTTGCGCTGCCGCTGCGCGTCCTGCCGCCGCTGTTCAACCGCTATGAGGTTGGGATGGCCTTTGACGCGCATGTGGATGGCGCGGTGCGGGCGATGCCCTCGGGGGGGCCAAGGATGCGGGCGGACGTCTCCTCCACGCTCTTTCTTACCGACCCCGCGGATTATGATGGCGGGGAGTTGCTGATCGAACACGCCTATGGGACGAGCAGCGTCAAGCTACCCGCCGGCTCGATGATCCTCTATCCGGCGGGCAGCCTCCACCGGGTCAGTCCGGTCACGCGCGGCGCGCGGACCTCAGCCTTCTTCTGGACGCAGTCGATGCTCAAGGACGATGGGTTGCGCTCACTGCTCTATGATCTGGATATGGCCATCATCGAGGTGAGGCAGCAACTGGGGCATGACACACATGGCACGCTCAGCCTGACCGGCGTCTATCACAACCTGCTGCGCCGCGCGATTGAGTTGTGACACCGATGCTTGCTCTGGACAGACAGGATTCCGACATCGCGCCTGACACGGCATTGGGGCCGGTGGAGCCGGTGCCGATGATCCCGGCCATGCCCCCCGCCCCGGCGCATTATGGGCAACAGGCGGACCGCAAACGCTTTGCCGCCGCCTTTTCCAAGACCGCGCTGATCCATATTGCGGCTTTGCTGGCCTTGCTGACCTGGCATGTGGCGACCGACATGCCGCCATCGAAGCCGCATCTGACCGTTACCATGCTTCCGGCCAGCCCGCCCGCGCCCCCGGCGCCGAAGCCCGTCCGGCAGGAGAAGGTGAAGCCTGTCACCAGCAAGGCTCCGGCCATGCGGCCAGTCCAATCGCCGCAGCTTCCCCCAGCACTGGCGGCTGTCGTGCCGGTGGCGCTCGCTCCGGCCGCCGTGGCTTTGGCGCCACCCATGCCCTCGCCGCCGCCGATGCCGGTGGCCGCATCCGCTCCTGCCGCCACGCCGCCGAGTCCGCCAGTGAGCACAACCGGCAAGGATAGCTGGGAAGCCCGCGTGGTCGCGCGCCTCGAAAGCCTGAAGCGCTATCCGCCTGCCGCGCGCAGTCGGCGCGATCAGGGTGTCGCGAAAGTTCGCTTCCGGGTCAATCGTCAGGGACACCTGCTATCCTCGTCACTCGAAAGCTCATCGGGAAGCCGCTTGCTCGATCAGGAGGCTCTGGCGACGGTGGCTCGCGCGCAGCCCTTTCCCCCCATTCCTGCTGGCCGTCCTGACGAGATCGAGGTGGTTGTGCCGATTGAGTTTTTCCTGGGCAGGCATCCGAACGATTAACAGTGGACAATACGTCGTCGGATTGAGCGATATCGCCAGAATGTTTCGCAATGCCGCCAAGCAGTTGAGAATCGTTCGCATTTCCGAAGGAGTTCTGGCAGATAGAAGGCTGCTCCCTTGGACTGGAACGATGCAACGCGACGATTATGAAATCTTTGAGCCCGAGGAGATTCCTCGGCCCGTTTCGGCGGTGGGGATGGAGCTCTTCACCGAAGGCTTCGAACAGCCGCCCCATCAGCATCGCAAGGCGCAACTCATCCTGGCAGTCCGTGGTCTCATCACATGTGAGGTGGCACAGGGTCTGTGGATGGTTCCGCGCCAGTGTGCACTGTGGATCCCCGGTGACATGGAGCACAGCGTGCGCTGCGTCGGCGACCTTGAGGTCTACACGCTCTTCATCGATCCCGAACTTGCTGGCAATCTCCCTATGGAGTGCAGCACCTTCTCGACCGGGCCGCTGCTGCGCGAATTGCTGATCGCGGTATCCCGCCTCCCCTCGCTTTATGATGTCGATGGTGCTGATGGTCGGCTTATTCAGACCATGCTTGACCAGCTCGAGCGCGCGCCCATGGGCAGTCTGCATCTGCCGATGCCGATCGACCCACGGCTGAGAACTATAGCCAAGGCCCTCTTGTCCGATCCCGCCAATTGGACGACGATCGGGGAATGGGCGCGGATCGTTGCCATGAGCGAACGCAGCCTGTTCAGGCTCGTCATGAGCCAGACCGGCATGAGTTTCGGGCGTTGGCGGCAGCAGTTCCAGGTGATGTTCGCGATCGAGCGACTAACCGAAGGCGCTTCTGTCCAGACGGTCTCCTTCGATCTCGGTTATGAAAGCGCGAGCGCTTTCATAACCATGTTCAAAAAATTGATGGGGCAACCACCGGGACAGTTTTTGGCCGCGCGGCGCAATGGGTCTCCCCCCGCAGGATCGCAACAGAGCAAACCCAAGCTCATATCGACGATGACGGAGGCTCAGCGGGCGCTGGGGCTGTGATGCTCAACCCCGGCCGTTCCGGTGAATCATTGCTCGGCGTTCCACGAACGTTGAAGATTGGCAGTTTCGATGAATCATCTGCCAGAGTCGCAAAATCCAACATGTCATTCACAGCCTATGTAGGCTTGGTAGGATGAACTTGTTGGATCCAGACCATGCTGATTGACGACGCACAATTTCCGCTCGTGCATATGCACTATAATCGCGCAGATGCGCGTGGCGATGAAGTAAGCTTCCAGCTATTCGAAGATCTTTTGGGGCGAGGCAAGCCTTTTGTGCTGATTGGCCTTGGCGCGGCAGCCGAGCAAGTTCAGTCCAATGAAGAGCGAAAACAGCTGACAATGTGGATGAAGCGCAATCGGAAAGCGCTCAATAAATATGTCCTGGCCATGGTGTATGTCGAACCGAGCCCGGCAAAGCGCTTCCTCGCCAAAACCTCTGCTCCCATTTTTCAGAAGTTCTGGGGTTATCCAATCCTCGTCTCTGCTTCAGAAGGGGAGGCCGAAGGCATCGCCGCACGGCTGCTCGCCGGCGAGCAGCCCGCTCAAATCGAGGCGGAGCGGCCCGATGCATAAAGGCATGATCTGGACGACGCTCGGCTTGGCAGTGCCGCTCCTCGCGGGCTGCGCAACCTTGCCCAAGCAAGGCGCGGCGCCGCCGATGCGGTCGGCGAGTGCCTTTGCAAGCGCCGCCAGTCTGGCGGCGCCAGAAGCATCCTGGCCATCAGATCGTTGGTGGGATGGCTTCGGCGATCCGCAACTCACGGCGCTCATCGAAGAGGGGCTGTCATCCGCCACCGATCTGCGCGTCGCGCAGGCACGGTTTGATCGGGCCAACGCGCTGGTGCGAGAAACCCGAAGCCGACTGCTGCCATCGCTCCAGGCTAATGGAGAGATTGGCGGCACCAAGCAGAGCTACAACTATCTCATCCCACGTTCGTTCGCGCCCCAAGGCTGGCAAGACTACGGCCAGGCCACGGCGCGGCTCGATTGGGAGCTGGATTTCTGGGGACGGAACCGGGCGGCGATCGCCGCGGCACGCTCCGACGCTGCGGCAGCCCAGGCGGAGGCGGCGGAGGCACGCCTGGTCCTGTCGGCCGGCATTGCCGCTGCCTATGCCGATCTCGCCGATCTTTTCGCGCAAGCCGATGCCGCGAAACGCGCCGTCGAAGTGCGGCAACGCACGCTCGAATTGATGGACGGACGACGAACTCAGGGGCTTGAAAACGCCGGTGCAGTCGATCGGGCGCGTTCAGCGCTTGCCGTCTCTCAAGGTGAGCTTGCCACTCTGAACGAAAACCTCTCGCTCACACGCAATAGGATCGCGGCGCTGCTCGGTGCCGGCCCCGACCGGGGCCTTGCCATCACGCGGCCGACCGCCCGCGCGGCCGAGGATTTTGGCCTCCCCGCCAACTTGCCGGCCGACCTCATCGGGCGCCGTCCCGACATCATCGCCGCGCGGATGAGAGCGCAGGCGGCTGCAAGCCGGGTCAAGGAAGCGCACGCGGCTTTCTATCCGAATGTCAACCTTGCCGGGCTGATCGGCCTGCAGTCCCTCGGCATTGGCGATCTGGTCAAGTCCGGCTCCACTTTCGGCACGGTCGGACCGGCGGTCAGCCTGCCGATCTTCGAAGGGGGCCAGCTTACAGGTGCCTTTCGCGCCGCTGAAGCCGACTATCGCGAGGCGGTTGCGAACTATGACGGCGCACTCACCCAGGCACTGCGTGAGGTTGCCGATGCCGCGGCCAGTGAACGTGCCCTCGCTCAGCGCATAGCCATGGCAGAAGAAGCCGAGCGCGCCGCATCGGCGGCATGGACTGTCGCCAACAATCGCTACCGGGGCGGACTTGCCACGTCGCTTGACGTGCTGGTGGCCGAAGATGCGCTGATCGATGCACGGCGCAACCTCGCCACGCTGCGCAACCGCCGCTTCGTCCTCAATGTCGCCCTTATCCGCGCGCTCGGCGGCGGCTTCCGTTCCTGAAGGATCTCCCGATGTCCACTCAAACCCTGACCGTTTCCGCTTCTCCGGCCATCGAAACGCCAAATGACGCTTCCATGAAAGCCAAGCGCCGCAGGATGTTCACCATTTTCGCAACGACAGTGGCTGGCTTGGGCGCTCTCTATTGGGCCTATGACCATTTTATCGCGTCGCGCCACGTTTCCACCGATAATGCCTATGTCGGCGCCAATGTCGCGCAGGTGACGCCGCTGGTCAGCGGTCCGGTGAGCGAAGTGTTGGTTGATGACGCACAGCGGGTGAAGCGGGGCGACGTCCTTGTGCGGCTCGACGATACGGATGCCCGCCTCGCCCTCGCGCGTGCCAACGCCGAGCTTTCGCTGGCTGAGCGCCGGGTTCGGGGGCTGGTTGCGACCGACAGCGGACTCGGCGCCCAAGTGAGCGCCCGCGCCGCGGACCAGGCACGCGCCGCAGCTCGCCTTGTTGCATCACGTGCCGATCTTGCAAAGGCGAAGATCGATCTTGACCGCCGCGAAGCGCTCGCGCCATCCGGCTCCGTCTCCGGCGACGAGTTGACCGTCGCGCGCAACGCTTTCAGCACCGCCACCGCCAATTTGAAGGTCGCGGAGGCCGAGAACGCGCAGGCACAGGCCAATAAAACCTCTGCCTTGGGCAGTCGTGATGCCAATCTCGCCTTGATCGCCAATGCCGCACCTGATGCCAACCCGGAAGTGCTGGCCGCACGCGCCGCGCGCGATCAGGCGCTCGTTGATCTTGAACGCACGGTGGTGCGGGCACCCGTCGATGGCATCGTTTCACGTCGTCAGGTCCAGGTCGGACAGCGCGTGCAAGCGGGCGCGACGATGATGGTTATCGTGCCGGTGCAGGCAGCCTACGTCGACGCCAACTTCAAGGAAGGGCAACTCACCCGCGTCAAGCCGGGACAGCGCGTCACGCTCACCTCCGATCTTTACGGCGATGGCGTTGAATATCACGGACGGGTCATCGGCTTTTCCGGCGGCACCGGTGCTGCCTTCGCGGTGGTCCCCGCCCAGAACGCCACGGGTAACTGGATCAAGGTGGTTCAGCGCCTGCCCGTGCGGATTGCGCTCGATCCGAAGGAACTGGCCGATCATCCCCTGCGGGTCGGACTGTCGATGAGCGCCACCGTGGATCTCTCGAACTAAGCGGAAAACGCATATGACGGACGATATGACCGACACTGGCGCCGCACCTGATGTGGCAGAGCCTGTGGCCAAACCCCTCGCCGGCGCAGCCCTCATGCTCGCCGCCCTGATGATCGGGCTGGGCAACTTCCTGGTCGTGCTCGACACGACTATTGCCAATGTCTCCATCCCGCATATTGCCGGTTCGCTCGGCGTATCGGTGACGGAGGCGACTTGGGTCATCACATCCTACGCCGTTGCTGATGCCATCACCGTACCGCTGGCGGGCTTTCTCGCCCGGCGCTTTGGCGAGCAGCGGGTGTTCACTTTGGCATTCATGGCCTTTGGCTTCTTTTCCTTGCTGTGCGGGCTGTCCCGCTCGCTCGATATGCTGATCGGGGGCCGCGTGCTGCTGGGTCTTGCCGGGGGCATGATCATCCCCCTGTCGATGACACTGCTGCTGCGCGTCTTCCCTCCAGAAAAAGCAACGCTCGCAACCATCATCTGGGCGATGACCACCACGGTCGCGCCGATTGCCGGGCCGATCCTGGGCGGCATCATCTCCGACAATGCCGGTTGGCAATGGATATTTTTCCTCAACGTGCCGGTCGCGGCCCTTGGCGCCGCGGGCCTGCTCTATCTGCTGCATGGACGGCGCGAGGCGACGGCCAGGGCGCCGATCGACATGGTCGGCCTCGTTCTTCTCGTCATCTGGGTCGCCTCGCTGCAAATCCTGCTGGACGAGGGGCGCAATGTCGACTGGTTCGCGGCCACCGAGATCCGCGTGCTGGCCGTCATCGCGGCGATTGGTTTCGGGGCGTTCCTGATCTGGGAGCTGACCGAAGAGCATCCCATCGTGAACCTGCGTGTCTTCCGGCATCGCGGTTTCATCGTGGCTTCCGTCACTTATGCCATGAGCTTTGCCGCCTATTTCGCAACGGTGGTCCTGATCCCGCTCTGGCTCCAGCAGAATATGGGCTATACTGCGACCTGGGCCGGCTATGCGACCGGCATCATGGGGATCTTCGCGGTGCTGACCTCACCGGCCATCGGCGCGGCGGCGGCCAAGATGGATGTGCGTCTGCTCATCTCGATCGGGATCGCGGGCATGGCGCTCATCTCGCTTTGGCGCACCACCTTCACGCCTGATATGACCTTTCTTCAGATGGCCTGGCCCATGCTGCTGACGGGCCCCTTCCTGATGATGTTCTTTATTCCTGTCACTGGCTTGTGCATCGCAAGCGTTGACCCACACGAACATGCCGATGCCGCGGGCATCTCCAATTTTCTGCGCACGCTGACCGCCGCCTTTGCCACGTCGCTAGTCCAGACGGGTTGGACCAATGCCGCAAGGTTCAATCAGGCCGAACTGGTCGGAGCCATGCAGCAAGGCCCTTCAACGATCGATGCATTGGTCACATCGGGCCAGTCGCTCGAAACGGCGACCACCTTGCTGACCAATACCGTTGAAAGTCAGAGCGTAATGCTCGCCACGCTCAACATGTTTACCGTCGTGGCACTATGCCTTGCCTTCACCGGGGTGTTGATCTGGCTGGCCCCCAAGCCCCAAGGTCCAATCGATACAAGTGGCGGACATTAAGGTGGAGCTTCGCCGAAGCCTCATATTCGGTCGAGGTAGGCCGAATAATCTTACTCAAGCTTTATTTACGCTGGCCGTAAGGTTCGTTTACCACCTCCATCTATCGACAACGCTCAACGGGAAGCCGCACAAAAATTGATCCATTTGATGCTCGCGTTCACCCAGGAATGGGAGCTCTCCGTCAGTGGTCCTTGAGGATTCCGGAGATTGGCTGATGTGCGGCCCAGCAGGCCGGTTGAACCGAGGTAGGCCCGGTTTGCCGAAGCACGTCCGCCGGCGCCGCGCTGGACTGATCGCTCACCGATGAGTCGCTTTGAGAACTGCTCGAACCAGTGCCTGGTTGGACCGGGGATCTTCTATGCCGGTGATGAAGCATCAATCTATCTTGGCCTTATCGGCCTTCAGTTGCTGGAGGAGGCGAGCAAATAGCCGGCGCCGAAATCATCGATTCCGACGGCAATACCTTGGCTCTACAAGCGCGACTGCCGCGCTTGCAAGATTAGCAAATGCACCGAGATATCCGCAGTGATCTCGATTTCCAGGCAGGCGGGCGGCACCTCGTAGTACCGGTCCATACCTACAAAGGCCGCTAGTAAGGCCGCCGCTTCAGCGGCCGCAAAGGCCTCTCTGATTCCCCACTCACATCATTAAAATCCGCCAAAATGAATGATGCTCACCGGTAGGCCTGGAGGTAACAGGGAGCCGCCCCCTTCCTTTGGGTCTGACCTCAATGGTGCGAGAGCAAACTGAGGATAAGCGTCTCCACGCGCTCTGCAGCAATGGCGCGGATCACCTGAGCCTGCTGCTCGCCCGAGCCGGGTTGATAGCCCGGGCGCCAGGAGAGCATGTCACCGTAACCAGGTCCGAACTGACTGTTGAAGTCGATGAACAGCGTTTCCTTCTCAGTCACCAGTCCGGGGTCGAGCCAGGCGGCAGCCGCAATCTCATCCCACAGGGGAAAGCCGGGCTGCATCTGACCAAAAACGGGGCCTAGAGCAGGCCGGGCCGCTTTCGACAGTCTGGCCAACAGGTCGGGGGAAAGCTGGGTAGCCGTGGAGGGATCGACAGGAACGGCCGTGATCGCCCTCCAAGGGCCGCGCGCGACGATGCTGGCCGCCTCGGGATCGAAACGGATATTGAATTCGCGGCGCGGGGAATTGGCATATTCGCGCGCAAAATCGGCGGCAGAGCGAGTGCTGAGCAACTGACGCGGGTTCAGGCTGCCGCCCATGAACACCAGTTCCTTGGCCAGCCTGGCAAATTGCGGGTCCAGCCGCTGGGCCAGCGCCAGATTCGTCAGAGGGCCGCATGCGATGATCGTGACCTGCCCCGGATATTTGTGCACCATGCGAATGAGGAAATTGGCCGCGACCTCATCCAGCGGTTTGGTCCTGGGGTTTCCTTCCGGCAGATCGACGGGATCATCAGGGCCATGATAGGCTGGCGCGGCCTGCACGGTGGGCTCGACCCACTGTTTCATCCACGCCCCCTTCCAGGTCAACTTGCCATACAGCGCTTCCCACCGGGTCGTCAGCACTTCGGAGTTGAGCAGGGGATCGGTCGCGCCCTGCACAACCGGGACATCGCTTCGTCCCATCAACTCCAGTCCGCGCAGGTCCTTGGCGGTCACCCGATTGGCCCAGATGTCGCCGGACACGGAGGTGAGGCCAAGCACTTCGACGTCCTTGGCTCCCAGCAGCATCATCTGCAACAGGCCAAAGCCATCGTCATCGATGATGACCCTGCGCCTTGCCTCATCCGCCTGAGCGGGCAGGCCAAGGCAAGTAGCGACCAGAGCCAGCAGCCACGCCGTCAGGGAGGCGCGAGTGAACATCCGAAATATCATCTCACATTCCCTTACTGGTGCGGAGCATTGATGCCCGCCTCGGGCGCCAGCGCGTTGATGATCAGCTTTTGTGCCCCGTCCTCATGCAGGGCGAGGCAGGCCTGCACATTGGGCTTGCCACTGAGGGTGCGCGTATAGCCCTTGCCATCCACAGCGATACGCAAGGGCGTGGCCGGGCAAAGACCGGGGTCGATCAGCCAGGCGACGGGGATCACATCGAACAGGGTGGGCGTGATCTGCCCCCAACTGTTGTTCAGACGCCACTGATGATAAAGCAGCGTGATCGCATCGGACTGCGCCGATCCATAGGCGAAGAGGCGATCGCGCCGCACCTCGTCGAATTTGAGCTGGGTGGAATCGAGCGGGAACATCGCCAGCGAAACGCCGCTGGCCAGCACGGCGGAGAGCGCGGCGGGCGCGACGGCAATATTATATTCCGCATCGGGCACCGGATTGGGAATCACGCTGCCCTTTTCATACCCCATATGGACCGAGCCACCCATGAAGGCGATCTGCTTCAGCTTGGGCAGCACATCGGGGTAGCGCTGGATCAGCGCCTGAAGATTGCTCATAGGCGCCAGTTCGATCAGCGTGATCTGACCCGGGTGTTGGCGGACCTGCGCGGCGATGAAGGCGATTGCATCGGGCGCGGGCGCCTTGTCCTTCGCACCTTGCGCCCAGCGGTCCTGCGTGAAAGGGGTGGAATCTGGCGTAACGACGCCTTCGCCCAGCGGGATGTCCGCGCGGCCCGCAGCCGCCAGCAGGCGGCGCAGCAGCAACACTCGCTTGTGCGTATCCCCCCAGGCCGAGGTGATGCCCAGCACCTGGAGGCGCGGGTCTGAAATGGCCAGCCCAACGGCAAATGCATCGTCGATATCATCGCCGATGTCCGTGTCAATG
Organism: Novosphingobium sp.; assembly: GCF_039595395.1. NCBI lineage: Bacteria > Pseudomonadati > Pseudomonadota > Alphaproteobacteria > Sphingomonadales > Sphingomonadaceae > Novosphingobium > Novosphingobium sp. The sequence continues at coordinate 1,787,714 of NZ_JBCNLP010000006.1, forward strand.
ATAACGGGGATGGGTGTGACAAGGCCAGCCGGGGCAACTTGCGCCCGCGCACTTATGGCGCCCAGCACCAGCATGGCTCCGCCCAATGCCTTAAAGACCTGTCTTCGCAGCGATACAGTCATTGTCAGCTCCAAACAGCCGCGCCACCCGGCATGGTCGGGTGGAGCGGTGCACACAGTCAGACCTTAAAAGTCAGAACTTGGCGGTGAACTGGCCCCCCACGATGACCGGGTCATTGATGAAGGCGGTCAGATTGTCGAAGTCGATGCCGCCGACCATGCGGATCTGGTTGAGGCAGTTACGGCAGAACACCGAGGCATCATATTTGCCATGGTTCCAGGTGTAACCCGCACGCAGGCCCAGATTGGCGAAGGACTGACCAGTGAACTCCTTCGATTCATACAGGAAGAAGTTGATCTGGCTCCGATAGGCGAGGTCCGAATTGAAATAGACCGACTGCCCGTCGCCCACCGGCTTCCGGTAGGTCAGCGAAGGATCCACCGTCCAGCGTGGGGCTTGGGGCAGCGGATTGCCATTGATATAGGCATTGCCAGTTGCATTCACCGGATTGATAACCGTGCAGGAAGCGCAAACGCCCACCGTCAGCGTCGGATCCTCGATCTTGGTGAAATTGTAGCTGGCGGCCGTCGCAAAGGTCAGCTCGTCAGTGATATGCGCCTCGAACTCGACTTCGGCGCCATAACCGATGGTCTTTTTGGCATTAAGCAGGCGGGTAGAATTGTCGGTGCCGCCCACCGCCGTCAACTGCTGGTTGGACACATTGTAATAGAACACATCGGCGTTCAGCTTGACGCGGCGGTCAAACAGCAGCGACTTGAAACCGATTTCACCCGAATTGTTAACCTCGGCCTTGGCCACCTGGATACCCACGGTGGACGAGGGCGCACCAAAGCTGGGCGCGCGGAAACCATTGGCGTAGCGGGCATAGACCTTGACGTCCGGAGCCACGGTGTAAGTGGCGCTGAAATCGCCGCTGACATTGTTGGCCGTGGCAGAGTCGAAGGTGTTGACGAAGCTCTGGTTCAGCGCGGAAATGACGTTGAAGGTCTTGTGGTCATGCGTGAAACGCAGACCACCGCGCAGTTCCAGTCGAGGCACGGGCTTGTAATCAAGCGAGGCGAAAGCGGCGAAGGCGTTGTTGTGCTGGCGCGAGATGTTGTTGTCAGTCACCGTCACGCCAAGCTGGTCGAAATCATAGCTGGGCGCGGTGGCCTTGTCGTCGAAGTAATAGATACCGGCCAGCCAGTTGAGCGGGCCGGAATAGTTCGACTGGGCCCGCACTTCCTGAGTCAACTGCACATGGCTGCTCAGGCCGCCGCCGGTTTCCACCGCGAAAGGAATGCCGACAACCGTACCATTCGGCTTGGTCACCGTCGGGCCCATGGTGTTTTCATAGGAGGCGCCATAGCCCCCGTCGATGTCGCCCTGGGTGTAGTAGTTGAGGATCTGCTCATAACCCGTCACCGAGGTGATGGTGATCGGGCCGGTGGTCCAGTTTAGCCTGGCGCTACCGCCGATGCTGCTGAACTGCTGGGTGTTCTTGCCATCGGTGTAGATGGTGGAGGGGTTGAAGCCAGGGACCAGATTGTTGGTGCCGGGCTGGACGATGTTGGCGCGGAACAGGCGCGCCGAACCATTCAAATCACGGCCATGGAAGTTGAACAGAGCGCTGAAATCGCTGCTGGGCTTGTAGAGCACCTGGATGCGCCCGGCGAAATCGTCGTAGCCTTCAAGCTTGGTGTTGTTGATCGGATCATGCACCCAATTGTCACGATGCTGCTCCTGCGCGGAGAGGCGCACAGCCCAGTCGTTGCCGATGGGCACGTTGAGCATGCCTATGGCATTGAGGGTGTTGTAAGTACCATCCGACAGGCTGATGCTGCCCGACGTTTCGCCCAGCACCGGTTTGGCTGACTGCACCTGCACGACACCAGCGGGCGCATTGCGGCCAAAGAGCGTGCCCTGCGGCCCGCGCAGCACTTCAACGTCGGCCACGTCGAACACCGGGAAGCCCTTGAGCGCCGGATTTTCCTGCACCACATCGTCATAGACCAGCGAGACGGGCTGGGAGGCGAAGGAGGAGAAATCGGTGTTGCCATAGCCGCGAATGTAGAAGCGAGGGAAGGTACGACCGTTGGAGGATTCGATGTTCAGGCTGGGCACGGTGTTGGCCAGGGCCCGCACGTCGCCGCCCGCGCTGAAGATCGTCTGGATCTGCGTCGGCGTGATGACCGAGGTGGCCACCGGAACATCCTGCACGTTCTCGGAGCGCCGCGTGGCAGTCACCACCAATTCGGTCACCTGACCGGAGGCATCCCTTTGCGCGCCAGGTTGGTCGGTGGCAGGCCGTGCAGCCGTGGATGCCGTCTGCGCCAACACCACCTCCGCATGGCCACCCACCGCCAGTACCGCCAGTATCGAGCCGAGGCCACTGGACATACGGCCCCGAATCCTTGAAAATTTCCTCATGGTATTCCCCTTGAAATGGCCAGCCCGTCGTTTGCCCACGGACCTCTTTTTTGCACTCACGCCAAGCCGCTTCCAATCCTCCCACTACCCCGGAAAGGGCGAAAAGAGTGGCGGGTTATCGTATACGGTTCCGATAACAAAACGACGGCTGATCAACGTATTATCAAATGAGGCTGTCTGTGAGCCGATGACGGTGACACTATGGCTCAAACAGCACCCGCGACGGAAGGCGGCCTTCCCGCCGGGGCCCCGGAGGCGGCCGCCACCCCCGCCCGCCTTCTGCCCGCACATGGCCGATTTCCGTGGCCGCCGCGTTCGCCAGGCAATGTGCTTTGCAACCACCCGTGTTTGGGGATGATGCGCTGGCCGGTTTGCGCCTGCCGCTCCTGGCGATTTTGGGTGGACGCGCCTAACTATGAGGACGATCAGACCAGCATGGAACCCAGCAGCTCACCGTCGCTTCAATCGTGAGAGGCCGGTTGGCGGCGACTCGCCGGAGAAAGGCCTTGAGGCAGCGTGACGATTGGCATCTGACGGAAGCTCTGGATTATGAGCACGGCCGGGGAGACCCCTTTGCCGCTGCTGTTCGAGCCACCAGAATGCCGATGGTCATTACAGATCCCGCTCAGCCCGACAACCCGATCGTGTTCTGCAACGTCGCCTTCCAGGAGCTTACCGGCTATGCCCGCGAGGAAATCATAGGGCGCAATTGCCGCTTTCTGCAGGGCCCGGAGACCGACATTGAGGCTGTCTCGAGAGTCCGCGAGGCTGTCGCCAACGGGCATGATGTCGACGTCGATCTGCTCAACTATCGCAAGGACGGTAGCACTTTCTGGAATGCCCTGCACATGTCCCCTGTACGTGATAGGGACAGCGTTATCCGTTTTTATTTCGCTTCCCAGCTCAACGTGACGGATCGCATTCAGGCGCAAGAGATCGTCAACAACCAGAAATTGCTGGTTGAACGCGAGGTTGAACGGCGCACGGCGGATCTGCGCATGGCGCTAGACGCCAAAACGATCCTGCTCCACGAGGTTGATCATCGGGTCAAAAACAATCTCACGATGATCGGGTCGTTACTACGCCTGCAGGTTCGCACCATCGATGATCCCGATACGGCGGCTAAGCTAGACTCCATGCTGGAGCGGGTTGACGCACTGGCCGTGGTGCATCGCCAGCTTTACCAGTCCTCGGACATCTCTCACTTCGACGTCGGCGGTTTTGTCGTCAGCCTTGTGACCGATGTCTTGGGGTCAAGCGGGCGCACCAACATCGCGTTACACATCGACGCGCAGACGCTCTACGTCGATGCCTCCCATGCCTCGGCCCTCGGACTTATTTTTAACGAGATCTTCACGAATGCCATCAAACACGCATTTGCTGATGGTCGCCCTGGAAAGCTATCCGTATCGGTGCAGACCAAAGATGGATGGGGCACCATCAGCATCTCGGACGATGGGCCGGGTATGCCGACATCGAAGCGCACCAAAAGCATTGGCTTAGCATTAATCACCCGTTTGGCCCGCCAGGCCAAGGCCGAGGTGATTTGGGCCAATAATGCTCCGGGCACCTGCGTAACGGTGCGAGTCCCCCTTACAGGAGTGTCCCAGTGACAGAAGTTCTGGACGTTTTGATTGTTGAAGACGAAATGCTGCTGGCAATGGACATCGGGACGATGGTTGAGGACAGTGGCCACAACGTCCTGGCAGAAGCAGCTTGCCTCGAAGACGTTGAAGAGCTACCCGATACGATCAAACCGCAACTGGCTTTTGTCGATCTCCATTTGGCCCACGGCTCGAGCGGGCTGGACGTCTGCCGCGTGATTCAAAAGCGATGGCCCCAAGCGCTGATCATATTCGTGACCGCCAATGTTTCGAAAATTCCGGAGGATTTCCTGGGCGCTCATGGGGTGATCGCCAAGCCGTTTTCCAATTCGGGGATCGTCAACGCGCTTCATTATTTGGCAGAGGGAGTGTTCGATCCGCCGCCCAACGTGCCACGACCCGCCAGCCTGATACCCTCCCCCCATCTGCAGCGCCGATGGGAGAAGCGTCCGATTTGAAGGACACTTGAGGCGTGCTTGGATGTATCCGGGGCTCTGGCGATAAGGGAACGACACCACGCAACGGTCATGATCGATGGAGATTTACAAATCATGCCGCAATGCTGCACTTACTGTTTGCGAGGTAACGATCATTGTCTGGGGCCGCGAACATAGCCGACCGTCACTGGCTTCAGCCGCCTGCTCAATAGCCGCTCTCCGTTCATCTCACCTGAGAAGGCCGCAGGGGAGTTCGGCGCGGTTCAGTTTTTCTTTTCGAAAACTCAAAGGAGCGGACCATGCGTAAGACGCTGGTAAAAGGACAGAAGGTCAGCTGGAACAGCCATGCCGGCACAGCCCATGGCAAGGTTGTCAAAACGATCACCAGCCCGACCAGGGTTAAAAAGCATAAGGTCGCCGCTTCGCCCGACAACCCAGAGGTGATTGTCGAGACCGCGGAAGGCAAGCGCGCGGCTCACAAACCCTCGGCTCTGAGGCTCGATGGTCGGAGCGAGGCATGATGCCAGACGGCACTGCCGTGAGACAACGCGTCAATGCAGCTTATTTGGCCCTATCGAGCAGGATTTAAGCGATGCCGACAATGACACCGCGTGACCCCGTTTCCTTGGCAAGTGGCCTCCCAGGATCGCATTCCATACTTGTAACTGGCGGCACCGGTTTTATCGGCACCCGGCTCGTAGCCGCAATGTCGGCAGCCGGTCATCACGTCACCGTTCTCACCCGGGGAGGCGCGAAGGCGGACACCTCGCGCCTCCCGCGTGTTCGCATCGTCAAGGCATTGTCCGACATCGGCAATGACACCCCTGTTGATGCCATTGTCAATCTGGCAGGCGAGCCCATTTCCAACAGTCCATGGACCACTAGCAAGCGACGGCGCATCATGAACTCCCGGCTTGAGGTGACCAATCAAGTGGTAAGCTTGATCGCACGGCTTGACCGCAAGCCCAAGGTCCTGGTCAGCGGCTCGGCCATCGGTTGGTATGGTCTGCGCGGTGACGAGGAGTTGACGGAGGCGAGCAACGGGACTCCATGCTTTTCACGCCAAGTCTGTGTGTGTTGGGAACAAGCGGCTTTGGGTGCGCAGTCTTTGGGGGTGCGCACGGTGCTGCTACGGACCGGGCTGGTGCTCGATCACGACGGAGGCATGCTGGCGCGGCTCCTACTGCCCTTTAAGCTCGGGCTCGGGGGTACATTCGGCGACGGTCGTCATGTCATGAGCTGGATACACTGCGACGATCTGGCGCGTTTGATCGTGCACATCATCGCCAAGCCTGATCTTTCTGGCCCCGTCAACGGCACGGCACCGCAGCCAGTGACCAACACCGTCTTCACGCAAACACTGGCCGGCGTTCTGCACCGTCCGGCGCTGCTTCCCATCCCGGCATGGCCTCTTCGGGCTATGCTCGGCGATTTTGCCCACGAACTCTTGCTTTCGGGACAGCGAGTTTTGCCCAGGGCAGCCTCGGACAGTGGCTTTGTTTTCTGGTACCCCGATTTGCGTGGTGCGCTTGATGAGATCATCAACGACAAGGGGTGACGCAGAGGCAGGCACAAAAAGCCCCGGACCGCTCTTTTGCAACGATCCGGGGGCTTTTTTGGGGGTTGGTCAGATCTTGTCGCCCAAGGCGCCTTTGACACTGCCCTTCACATCCTGCGCAGTTCCCTTGAGCTGCTGTGCCTTGCCTTCGGCCTCCAGCTCGGCGTTGTGCGTCGCCTCGCCATACAGTTCCTTGGCCTTGCCGGCGATCTTGTTGCCGGCCGCATCGAGCTTGTCGGTGAATTCACCCATGATTGGCTCCTCTGAAGATAGGACACGGGGTCGTGCCGTCGTTGATCTGATGTGGGCGAAACATCCGGTGGCGCCTAGTGTTCCATCACGGGAACGCTAGTGAGCACCGACGCCGCCGACGCCGATCTCGACACGGTGGTGTCCCATCTTGCCAAGGCGCATGATGTCCAACACGCCACCTGAGACGTGCATAACCGGGATTGAAGCCCGCCTGTCAACGGCGATCTGATTTTAGGCCAGCGCGGTCGTGCTCTATTTCTTCTTTGCCGCCTTCACCAGCTGCTGCACCATTGAGGCCCATGAGTTTTCCGAAGCCACCGATGCTTTCCACGCCGCCAGGGCAACCGTGATCGGCCTGTCGGATGATCCTCTCGCCAAGCTCAGCCGCTTTTCCGTCACCGAATGCCGCAACAAATTCGCCGTCGGCGTGGCCAGCAGCCTTGTGATCAAGGCCTATGAGGTCAAGCTGCCGGTGCTCTCCATGTCGGATCGCACTAGCTATGTCATCGCGCCCGACGGCACCATCCTGATGTCCTATTCCGCCTTCAGCCCGCCGGGCCATGTCGAGCGGTCGCTGGCTGCCGTGAAGGCATGGCGGGTAACCCATCCCGCAAGCTGAACATTGGCCGCCCCGAATCGTTGGGAAAGCAAAGGAGCAGGCCCATGATCACCGTCCATCATCTGGAAAACTCGCGCTCGCAGCGCGTACTCTGGCTGCTGGAGGAGCTGGGCCTGCCTTATGAGATCAGGCGTTACGCGCGGATCCCCAAAACGATGCTGGCGCCGCCCGAACTGCGGGCCGTCCATCCCTTGGGCAAATCGCCGGTCATCGTTGATGATGAGGGGAACCGTACCATCGCGGAGACCGGGGCGATCATCGCCTATCTGGTCGACAAGGCCGGTGGCCGTCTGGGCGCGCCTGCCGATGAAGCGTCGATGCTGCGCTATCGTTTCTATCTGCATTATGCCGAAGGGTCGCTGATGCCGCCGCTGCTCGTCAAGCTGGTGCTGGGCAAGGTGCCGCTTCTGGGCGGGATGGCGCAAAAGCGCATCCAGCCGATGATCGACGTTCATCTCGATTTCGTGGAAAGCGAGCTGGCCTCCCGCCCGTGGTTTGCCGGAGAGGTCTTGACCGCCGCCGACATCACCATGAGTTTCCCGCTAGAAGCCGCCCGCGACCGGGCCGGGCTCGATGCCAGCCGCCCCGCGACCTCGGCATGGCTGGACACCATCCACAGCCGCCCCGCCTATCAGGCCGCGGTGTCCAGGGGCGGCCCCTACAGGCTGGCGTGAATGCTTCGCCGACCCCTCGCTACAGACTGGATGCGCTGACAAAGCGGTTATTCGGCGTCCCCTGCGCATTCCTCAACAGCGGCCCTCCATTCATCCCTGGCGAGCCCCTCCGGCAAGCCCGGTGCGGTTCACGATGGGCCAACCCCTTCGAAATTAATCCTTGCCTCTCAGGGAGCGCTTGTGGAAGGCATCGGCCAGATTTGGTCGAACTCTTGGTCGAGCCTATGTCAGAAACCGGCCGGTTTCCTGTTGCCAGCTTCAGTCGCGAGAAAAAGGGATGACATTGACGGACAGCGAGATAGCACCGGCTGCCGAAGCCCGGCGCGCGGTCACGCTGCAGGACGTTGCACGACATGCGGGCGTTTCGAAGATGACTGTATCGCGCGTCGTCAACGGGCAAAAGGTGCGTGACGCGCTGCGCGTCAAGGTCGAAGCCTCGCTGAAGACCTTGGCCTATGTCACAAATGCCACAGCGCGCGCGGCGCGAACCGGTTCGCTTCGGATCGGCATGATCATCAACAATCCACGCTCGCTCAATCTTGGCGATTTCCTGATGGGTGCCTCGCAACGCGCAGCGCTTGATGGCAGTCAAATGCTGATCGAAGCTGTGACGAACCATAGCAATCCCGCAGAAGCCGTGCGCAGAGTCGTCACAATGGGAGCCGATGGCGTCATCCTTCCGCCACCCTTGTCCGACTCCCTGGACATACTCGACATAGTCTGGGGCGCAGGCATTCCAGCACTCAGTTTTGCCGCAGCCGAGCTTCGATCACATTCTTCCGCTGTCCTCATCGATGACTTCGACGGCGCGCGGACGATGACGCGCCGCCTTATTGAGCTGGGGCACCGCGACATCGCCTTCGTCAGGGGCGATCCGCGCCATTCCCCGGCAATGCGCCGCGAAGAGGGCTTTCGCGCAGCGATGGCCGAGGCACGGTTGCCGATCAATCCGGCATGGCTGGAAGAGGGATCGTTTTCCTTTCGGCTGGGGCTCGATGCCGGTCGACGGTTGCTCGATCAAGCGCAAGGCTCCCGCCCCACGGCCATCTTCGCAAGCAATGACGAGATGGCTGCGGCGATCGCAGCGATCGCGCTCGGAATGGGGATCAGCATTCCTGGCGAGCTGAGCATTGCAGGCTTCGACGACACCCCCATCGCCTCGCTGATGTGGCCGCCGTTGACGACCATTCATCAGCCCATCGCCATGATGGCAGCGACCGCGGTCGAGATTCTGACTGATGTCATTCGGCAGCACAAGTTGGGCAAGAAGCCTGCGCCGCGACATTATATCGTCCCCTTCAGCCTCGTCGAACGCCATTCGACCGGGCCGCTGCGCGTCTAATTTCTTAACCGGTCGTTCTGATCGAAAACCTTCCCGTGACAGGGGAAGGCAGGAACTGCGCTGCCCGCTCGCCGGCGCGGCCCATCGCCGCTGCATGCTTTCAGCGCGCCCTGCGCCCCCAGCCGGATGGCTGCTGACTGTTCCTGGCAATGGCGTGCCATCACGCACTGAGTACGACCAAACGCGACCCTGATAAATATCGATAACAGCCCATCGAGACTGTAACCGCCCAAGAAATAGAAGGAAAATTCCGGCTCAAAATGCCCTTATATGGGATTTTGTTGCCATTTTGCATCATTTGGTTGGACAAAAGCCGAAAGGGCCATGGTGAGATGGACTCAGAAAACAGATATCGATAACAGACTCGCCTGCGCCGCAGCCCAAACCAGAGCGCAAGGGGATGCCAGATGGATTTTAAAGCAGATATCATCGCGCGACCCGCTCCTTTGAAGCGGATTGTGGCCACCCTCCTTGCCGGATCGGCGCTGGCCTCCCTCGCGCCTGCCGCCCAGGCTGCAGAACAGCCGAGTTCTCCAAATCAGGGCGCCGCTGCAACCAGCGGCGCGGCTGCCCCCAAACCTGCTGCGCAGGCGGCCCAGAGCAGGGACGAGGGCCAGGAAGCGACCAAGGACATTGTCGTGACCGGCGTGATGAGCGCGACCAAGCGTCGTGACGCTCCAATCGCACTCTCTACGGTTTCGGCCGATACCATCGCACGGACCGCTCCGGTCAGTGCCGCAGATGCCCTGAAAAACGTCCCGGGCGTGTATGTGAACTCATCGGTGGGCGAAACGCGCAACATTGTATATGCGCGCGGGCTCTCGGTGGGGACCCAATCGGCAACCTCAGGCTATTATTTCGTGACCCTGCTTGAGGATGGCCTGCCCACCCTGGGCATTCAGGGCAGCGGCTATCAGCCAGACATCTTCTTCCGCCAGGACATCAACGTCGATCATATCGAGGCATTGCGCGGCGGCAGCGCCACGGTAACTGGTCCCAATGCTCCAGGTGGCCTGTTCAACTACATCTCCCGTAACGCTCTGACCGATCATTCGGGCGGTCGTGCGAGCGTTCGCGTCGGCCTTGAAGGCGACGGCGGTCCTTATCAGCGCGGCGATTTCTATTACGGGGCTCCGATCAAGGATTCCAACATCGGCGCGGCCATCGGCGGCTTTTACCGCCGTTCCTTCGGATCGCGCCCGACGCCCTATGCCTTCAACAATGGCGGGGAGGTCAAGGGGTCGCTCGGCTGGGACTACGGTCATGGCACTCTGCTGCTCTACGGCAAATATCTCAACGACCACAATGGCTCCTACGATTCCGAGCGCATCCCCTCGATCGGCTTTACCAACCCACAGGTGGCGCCGGGCCTGTCGCGTACGGACAACTACTATCTTGGGACCGCCTCGGCCTATACGGTTCCCGGGGCTGGCCCGATCGCCTCGCAGCGCTTCGATCCTTCGGACCTCGACCACTCGATCTCGCGTCAGATCGGCCTGAAGTGGGAGCATAAATTCGATTCGGGGATCAAGATCACCAATCACTTCCGCTTCATGAGCAACGACCTCAAGCTCAACCAGACCAATGTCGGCACCTATGGGCTGGACAATCCCAATCTTTGGGCGGTGGTCGGTTTCAGCGCGGCAGGCCTGTCCAATCGCAACGGCACGATAACGCTCAGCAATTCTGCCGGCCAGGTCATGGCGAGGGTCGGCACGACGACGGCGGGGGTCTATTCCATTCTCGCCAATAACCTGCCCAACCAACAGGTGCTCAACAATGGGGTGATGGCCGGCACCGGCACCTCTACGGCCATGCATGACGATACCTGGGTGGATCAATTCACCGCCACCAAGCAGTTTAAGCGTCTGACCGTCACGGTGGGCACCTATCTGTCGCGTTCGGCCTTCCATCGCTACCTTCTCGCCCCAGGCGGCTATATCTCCGGAATTCAGAACGATCCCTCGGCCTATTCGGTGAGCTTCTCCGACCAGGCAACGGGCAACACCTATCAGATCACCAATCCGGCAGGATTTGGCGCGATCGATGCTGCCCCCCAGTCGAACTATGTCCGCAACCGCTCGACCTCCGCTTTCGGGGGAGCGACATGGAAGGTGACGGACAAGCTCACACTGGATGCCGGGCTGCGCTTCGAGAGCTTCGGCTTTAGGGGGACCAATCTTAATGCCACTGCCAACAGCAGCGCGAAGTCGCGCACCTTTGGCGGGCTCGACGGCAATCCGCTGACCATTTACGACAATGTCTATGGTCTCATGACCAATCAGGTGAATTTCGACCGTTCGCTGCAATTTGTTAACTGGAGCGCCGCGGTCAGCTACAAGGTCTCTTCGGCCTTTTCTTCCTATTTCCGTTATTCACACGGTTACAAGAACGGTGATGGCCTGTGGGCAGGCTATGACACCGCCTTCAAGGCGCAGAACCAGCCGATCACCCCCCCTGTGATCACCCAATATGAGGCCGGCTTCAATTACGGCGCCCATCACGTGAACTTGTCGGTCACCCCCTTCTTCACCGTGATGGACAAGGTCAATGTGGTGGCAATCGGAACCAATCTGGATGGCACGACCTATGTGACGCCGCCCGCATTCAACAAGACGCGAGTCTATGGTGTCGAAATCGAGGGCACGGTGGGGCCTTTTGCCGGGTTCACCACCCATGCGGCTTTGACCTTCCAGCGCGGCAAGGCACTGCAGTGGTATGTGTGGAACCTTGGGCAGGTCGGCAGCCAGGATGACGTTCTGCAATCCTTCCCGAACAGCGCACTGGAGAACCTTCCCAAGCTTCAGGGCCGTGTCGGCGTGGAATATGTCCGTGGTCGCTTCGACGGCCTCGTCAACTTCACATATCTGGGATCACGGCCCAACAGCTATCTGGGAACAACCGTTTTTCCTGCTCAGACCCAAACCGATCTGTCGCTCTTTTACGACGTCACCACCAATTTCCGTCTCGGCCTCAACGTCAACAACCTCTTCAACACGGTCGGAATCTTCTCCTTGCAGAATCCCAATCTCCCGGTCTCTGGCCTGACCCAGGCCCAGCTGCAGGCGCAATATCCCAATGCGACGACCGGCATCGCCACGACCCAGCCGCGCTCCTATTTTCTGACAGGATCGGTGCGCTTCTGAGCCGGAGCATGCGCGGCATTCACGACCAAGCGGGCAGGCCTCACAGCCTGCCCGCTATTTTTTTGTCCCGCCACAGGAAGGCTCGCTTCGTCCTCTGGGGGGTCAGAAAGAGGCTCAGAGCCGCCGGTTGGTCAAGATTGCCATCGCCAACCGTCCAGCCCGAGGCGCAGCGAATTGCCCAGGCCCCCAAACCTGGCGATAGCCCACTGGGTTCTAGACCAGTGGGCTAGATCGGAAGGAACCGCGAACGCTCCCGAATGACGAGTTTCATTCCAACCCTTGAAGAACCAACCGGCCACCCTTCCCGCGCCGCAAGCATGCGTCGCACAGGCGAGGCCATCGGATCGACCTGATAGGCAAGATCGCGGGCGATGGCCTCTATTCTCTTGCCCGTGGCTCTTGCCGCACAGCTTGATCCCGAAAGCGCACGAGACACCATCGACTGGCTCACGCCGGCCTTTTCAGCCACATCACAGGAGGTTGCCCGAAATATCGCCTTGCCGGATGCCTGACGCATCACAGCTGCCCTCTGGGCAAGTGGCGAGATGCGCTTGCGTCATGGGCCCCGAAAGGCCCAATGACAGAAGACCCCAGAGCCTCTCACGGCCTCGTGGAGGTTAGCGTGCCATATCCGAGCTGATCGAAGCCACCGCTGTTGGGACCATAATCGCCACCACCGCCATCGATGCCGTTCTTTCGGATCATCTCCTGCAACTCGGGCGCTTCGAGCCCTTTGCGCTTGACGTAATGGTTGAAGATCAATGCCCAGACTGGGCGCACCTGCCCGCGCATCTTGTCGGAGATCACGCTCTGGGTGACATCGCTGTTGGTGTAGGTGGTGTAGGGCACGTCCTGACCAAGATTGTAGCGCGCAACATACCGTGCAGCCGCCAGCAGCCGGTTGTCGTCGGCCGCGAACAGATCGTCACCCTGTTGCCAGGCCATTTCGCAGATCGTCCCGGCTAGACCCAGCCCCATCAGGCTGTGGCCCTGATCGCGCCCGCTTTCCTGCCACTGGGCCAAGCCTCCAGGATAGACCTGCCATGCCGCCTTACCGATGGCACCGTTGCCCTCGCCATGAAGATAATACTCGCGGGCCTGCTCATAGAGGTCCCGGTGGTCGGTTAGGATGCCGATCGCCATCAACGAGGCCAGATTGCACAGATCCCAGTTCGCCCAATAATGGTCGATCTTGGCACCGTTGTGATGGGTCAAGAAATCGCGGTTCATCGGCGCAATCACATCGAGGAGCATCTTGTGGAAGGCGGCCTGATCGGTTTGCGACCAGCCGGGGAAATCCCGAAGCGTTTCACCCGCGATGGCCAATTGATAGCCGTAGATCCCCGAGGCCAGATATCTGTCCGAGGTGCCGGTGATGGTCTTGAGCGTGCGCGCCCAGGCGTTGAGAATGCGTGCTGCCGCAGCGCCTCGCTTGCGGTCACCGCTGATGCGCCAATCCAGGGCAAGAGCATAGGCGGCCGCTGTATCGTTGAAGAGGTTGGCATAATTTTCGCGGGGACCGCCCACCTGCGTGCCGCGCACGACCACCTCGACATCCCGAGCCCAATAACTGGTGCTGTCATGGGAGTTGGCCCGCATTTTTGCAAAATCCGCGGCCCAGGGATCGCGCTGTTGTTTTACGGCTTCAGCGATCGCGGTGAAGTCGGCTGCCGAATTCAGTGCTCCTGGATGGCGCAGCCCTGCTTGCGCCGCATGCGCTGGCAACGCGCTCAATGCCAGGCAGATCAAGCTCAGCCCGGCTTGGGCGGTTGGCAGCCTCATACCATACATAGATGTCATCCATCGTTCCTGTCAGAAGAACCGCGATCCAGATCGTCACATCGGCTCGAAGATGATCGCCTGTCCGCCGGAGGGCGCCAAGCTCAGCTCCAGCCTGCTTTCGGGCCCGACGATGTCCTGTGTGAGCACAACCGGCGTGGCGAAAGGTCTCTCGCCGGGCGGCCCGTCGGCAAAGCGGCGAGCCCGCCAGCGGCCCTTGGTGAGAAAGCCCAGCGAGAGGCTGAGCTTGCGCTCCTTCTCATTGGTCATCGCACCCAGGAACCATCGTCCCCGGGCATATCGCGCAACCGCGACATGCTCCCCGATAGCGCCCGAGAGAGCGACCGTCTGCTCCCAGCTCGTCGGACATTCGTCGAAGAAGGCAAGCTCCGGCCAGGCGCGCCCCGCATATTTCTCCGGCCCATCATACCAATAAAGGAAGGTCAGCGGATTGTAGTAGACCGCAGCCATGGCGAGCTGATGCGCATTGGTTGTCTGGTTGCGCGGGTTCGCATAGCAGATCGTGTAATCGATCGGTCCGGCAATCGCCCGGGTGAAGGGCAGCGTGACATTATGGGTCGCGGTGGGGAAATGTTCGTTTCCGCGCACGCCTTCCAGAGCGATATAATTCGGATAGGTGCGTTCGAGCCCGGCAGGACGGAGATTGTCATGCAGGCTGACCATCAGGCCCTGCGCGCCACAAGCCGCAACCAAGCCCGAAATGAAGTCGACATCGCTTTGTCGCCCTTCCCACATGAAGCCGAATTTGATCCCGACAACGCCCCAAGAGCGATAGGTTTTGAGGATTGCATCGAGCTGCCGCATGGCGGGAACGCGATCGACATAGAGGATCATGCCCAGCCCCTTCGACCGGGCATGCGCGATCACCTTGTGAATATCGATCGCCGGAATGGCATAGGTCGCATCGCTCGGATCGGTGCCGTCGCCATACCAATGGGCATCCCATTCGACATAATCGAGCTTGCGGGCCGCCGCGAAATCGATGGTGTCGAGGCCAATCTGGGTCGTGTAGCCGCGAATCCGCACCGCCCGACCTGGCTTGATCCAGGAGACCTCACTCAGCCGCGACGGGGTGGCAAGCGTCGGGACCAGATCCTGGCGTTCGAGCAGGCCGACCGCATCAGGCGAGACGACGACGACGCGCCAGGGCGTGAAGGCCCCCGCTTCGATCGAGAAGTGATGCTCGGCCGGAGTATCGCCCGGCCCTGACCAGCCGGTTGCCCGCCCGGGATATCTCATCAACCGGGTCACAAGGCCGCGCGCCGTGCTCTCCAGCATCATGCGTGGATAATGGAGGCGATCGCTTTCGGTGATGAGCAGAGTGGTGCCATCGGCAAGCTGCGCCGTGAGTGGGATGTCAGCGGGCCCCTGCGGATCGCTGCTTGCCGTCAAAGGCGGATCGGGAATGGGGGATACGCCGGTCTGGCGCGCAACCTGATACTCCCCTTCGTCTCTGCTGGCATGGATGATCGCTTCCGCCGGAAGCCGGAACTGCATGGCCTCTCCCGCGACGACCAGGGATTGCCCCGGCGCGGCGAGAAGATGAAAGCGAAGGGCGACGCCCGCGTCATAAGCCCGAGCGATCACGGCAAACCGGATGTTCCCCGTCCTGTCGCGCAAGAGCAGCTCCACCTCGCCACAGGCCTCGCTGCAAGTGGAGCGAATGCCGAAGGGCGGCGACCAGCTCCCCTCGATCCGCCGGCTTCTCGTGCCTGTCACCAGGGCTTGGGGTCCAAGAGCCTCGTGATCGACAAGCTCAAGCGCCAAAGGCGAAGGCTCGATGATGGTTCGACCACCCAGGCGCACCGACCAGGCAAGCGGATGGAGGTGCAGCTCGACCTCGATCTTGCCATTTGGCGAGGCGGCGACATAACGCGCAGCCGCCCGTCCCCTCGCCGCCCCCGCTACCGCAGGAACGCTTGCCAGGCCGAGCATCACCTTGCGCCGTGAGGTTTCGAAACGCATGGTATCTCCTTAAACGCGGCGCGGGCAGGACAGCCGCAGCGTCCTGCCCGCACCTGGGATGATCAATATTTGAAGCCGAGCGTCACACCAGCATAGCGGTGGAAATCGCGCGGCAGGTAGCCGGCAAGAGCCGTGCTGTTGCCCCACAGGCTCGCACGGTTGTCGATACGGGAGTAATATTGCGTGTCGAAGAGGTTGTTGATGAAGGCGGTGATCTTGAAGCGATCGTCGTTAGGCGAGACGCTCAGGCCCAGATTGAAGATGCCGTAAGCCCCCTGAACCGTCGAGGGATCGCCGGTCAGTGTGTAATTGACCTTGCTCTGCCAGGTATAATGCGCAGTGACCGCCGCCTTCAGATTGCTGCCCACCGGCACGCGATATTCGCCGCCCAGATCCATCTTCCAACGCGGCGCATTCGGCAGGACATAACCAGCTTCATTCTGCTGATTGCCAATGCAGCCGGTAGCCGCTGTCTGGCCGGGATAGCAGGCCCCGTTGGGATAGTTGACGATCTTGGCGTCGGTATAGGTGATCCCGGCATTGAGGCGCAGCGCGTCGGTGACGCGAGCGCTGCTTTCAAGCTCGACGCCGCGCGTGCGCACTTTGCCGACATTGGCCAGCACAGGCGTGGCAGCGATATCGGGCAGCAGACCCTGTGCCTGGAAGTTACTGTAATCGGTCCAGAAACCGGTAAGGTTCAGCGTGATCCGCCGGTTCAGGAACTGGCTTCGCAGGCCGATCTCATAATCGTTGGAATGCTCTGCTTTGACGGGGAAGTTGGCGGCAATCGTGGCATTGAGAGCGCTGGTCAGATCGTAAGCCTGCCCCTTATAGCCGCGCACATAGGTGGCAAAGACCATCACATCGCGGGCGAGGTCGTGCTGCAAACCGAACTTACCGGTGACGGTGTTGTCCTTGTTTTTCCCGCTGAAATACTGGCCGGTGGTGTTCTTGTAGAACTGATAGCCGATATCCTCGCTGTTGGCGCGCAGACCGGCGATCACGCGGCTCCCCTGGGCAAAATCCCAGGTCGCCTGACCGAACACCGCATAATTCTTCGATGTGGCATAAGCATCGTAGCTGGCGAAATTGTAGGTGGGACCGCGACGGAAATGCCCTTCGCCCCCAAAGCTCTGAAAATAGAGGCCTGCGACATATTTGAGTGGCCCGGTATCGGGCGAGGTCAAGCGAAGCTCCTGGGTCCAGGTTTCTACCCGGTTGTTGACGGTCTGGATATAATTGGGCGCGGCGACGCCACCATTGTTGGCCGTCGCGATCGGCAGGTCGGAGAAATCATTGTCGACACCGCTGTAGAGCTTGAAGAGCTGGTGCGAGGTGACTGACAGCAGGGACAGGCCGGAATCCAGCGAATAGCCGATCTTGCCATATTCCTCCAGAAACTGGCTGTTGGCATAGAGCGGGCTGTCGAGGCGCACGGTGTTGTTCTTGCGATTGACGGTCTCGCCCGCGGTCACCTGCGCGCCGGTGTAATTGGTGCCGAGCAGCTTCGCGTTGGGATCGAGCTGGATGTAGCTTGCCGAACAGCAATTGGATTTCACACGGTTGTACAGCACACCGCCGGTGAGTGTGAGAGCGTCGGTCGCATCCCAGCGCAGCACGCCCTTCAACGTCGAATTCGTCAGGCCGTTGATCTTGTCACCGGTCGTCAGATTCGTCGTGGGCCCCGCCCAGGTCGAGGTCGCGCCGGTGATGCGGTAAGACAGGTTCTTGGTCAGCGGGCCTGCGGCGGTGAGGCCCACGCGGTACTCCTGATCGGTTGTCGCCGTTGCTTGGCCGCTGACCGTGAAAGTATCGCTGGGGCCTTTGGAAACGACGTTGATAACGCCGGCCGAAGCGCTCTTGCCGAACAGCGTGCTCTGCGGGCCGCGAAGCACTTCGACCCGCTCGACGTCACCCAGATCGCTGGTCAGGGCCTGGGCCTGATAGGCCTGAGGCACGTCGTCCACGATGACCGCGACTGCCGGTTCTACCGCGATCGAGAAGGCGAAGGTCCCCACGCCGCGCAGGATGATCGACGTGTTGGCGGGCTGGGATTCCGGTGTGATCGTCAGGGAGGAGCTGGCCTTGGCCAGATCCTGAAGGTTCTGGGCCCCCGAAGCACCAATCGCAGCCGGACTCAGAACAGAAACGGCAACGGGCACTTTCTGCACATTTTCCGAACGCTTTTGCGCCGTCACCACGATCTCTCCGCCATCGGGGACCGAGGGTGCTTCGGCTTTCGCAGCCGGTTGCGCCTGTGCGAATGCGACACCGCCGAACGGGGCAAAGGCCATTGCGGCCAGCGAGCACGAGGCAAACAAGGCTCGAGACATGCTCTTCATCAGAAATCCTCCCTCCAACAGCCGGAGGCCCCTTCCTTTTGGAACGAGTCGCTTCACGTGCTGTTATCGATATCAGATATCGATAACCGGTTCGGAATGTCAAGTCCTTCTGTCTGTATCCGTATATTGCTGGAAACAGCCGCTCGATTACCGGGTCAGGTCAGCACCCCGACCAACCGGCCATCTGGCCCCAAATCCGTTGGGACATCACGATTTAGGAAAGCATGTCCGGGCCAAAGGCTCAGCCCCTTCCCGGGATTAACGGTCACCAATATGCCACAGCTCAAAATGGTCGTGCCGACTCCGATCCTGCCCTTGAGCTGGGGGACGAGCGCGCGCGGATGAAGGAGATGGGTGTTGGGTTCCCCGGCCAGCAATCTGGCGCTGCGTTGCCCTCCAAGGTCGACGATCCCCGACCAGAGATCGCGCCGCCAGACCGCCAGCCCCGAAGCCTCTTCGACAACTGCCGTGTCCGGCCGGTCGGCCACCGCCATGCCGCCCTCGATGGTGCGCAAAGGCCGGGCAGATCTCACCCAATGGCGACGCATCTGCCATGGGCCTTCCCACCACAGCCAGGTTTCGACAGTGACATCGTGGAAGGGCTGCCAGCGCGACCATAGGCCGTTCTTGCCGATCCGGGCCTGCTCGCAGCGATCGCGGACGCGCAGATTGCCATCTTCGTCGATCAAGCCGAGCATCGAATCGAGCGAACAGGTGTCAGGCGCGCGCAGATCGCTTTCGATCGAGAAGGCATGCCGCGTGGAATAGGCAAATTTCGCATATTTTTCGCAGCCATGCCGGATGGCGGTGTTGGACTGGCCGCTTGAGAGCGCCACAACACCATCCTCATCGCTCCGCAGCACAAGGCCGGGCTGATCGAGGGCAACAATCCGGTCGCGCTGCGCCGGCAAATCGCGCTCTTGCGCGGCCCAGAACGGGTGGTCGCCCGGGAGCGCCAGGGGCAGAAATGCCTTGCAGGCCCAATAGGGTGAGTTGGCCGAATTGTAGGCCTCGGCCATAAGCGGATTGGGATAAGCATATCCGACCGTCAGGAGACCGTCGCGCCGGGTCATCGGCTGCTCGCTCCACCAGCGGAGATGGCGCAAAAACAGTCCTTTCACGTGTCCCCATGGCAGCGCCTCTTCTCCAGCGAAAGCCAAAGCGCCCCAGAAGCCAGCCATGGCAAAGCGGTAGGTCAGGCTGCGCCCGATGGGGAGGCAGGCACCATCGGGATCGAACCAGCGCGCAAAATCGGGCGCAAACTGGCGCGCACGCTCGCGCAGCACTTGCCGCTGGCCACATCGTCCTCTCGCCAGAGCCGCATAGAGCAGGCCATAATAATGGAAGGCGAAAGGCACATAGTGATCCATCTGCCGTGTCGGACCGTCGCGATACCAGCCGCCGGGCATGGCAAATGCATCGATCTCGGCAAGGTAGTTCTCGTGACCGGCGGCATCGGGAGCAAAGCCGATTTCTTCGAGGCCAAGATCGATCATCAACCGGAAGAATTTCCAGTTGTTGTTGGAAAAAGGCTGGTCGCGCGCGGCCATAAGCCAGGCGCCGACCCTGGCACGGCTGGCTGCATCGAGCGGCTCCCAGAGTTCCTTCCTGCAGCATCGCAGGGCAAAACCAATGGCCGCGGCCTCAACCTGCCGTTGATCGACCGGGCCGACCGTGCCCCAGTAATCGGGATGCAGCGGATCGGTCCCAGCCGAAAGCCCCGCGCGATAGATCGCCCACCAGTCCTGGGTGTCGAAACCGCCCAATGTGGCGGGAACCAGCCCCCAGAGCGGGCGGGAAAAGCCTTCAAGCTCTATGGCGGCGCGGTCGAAAGCGGCGCCAGCACGGTCGATGACCACCCGGGCACCCGAGGCCGAAAAGCAGGCACGCAAGGGTTCGAGCAAGGCAAACAAGGCCCTGGCAAGATCCTCTCGGTCCCGCAGAGGATTGCCCGAGAGCGGATTGAAGGCATCCGCCATTTTCTTTAGCCCTGCTGTGCCAGAAGATAGGCGCCCACCAGCCCGGCAGGCTCGATGCAGCCAGGGGCGGTGATGCGGGCATCGAGGATCTCGGGATCTGCCCAGAGTGAGGCATAGCCGCCCAAACGACGTGCGGTTTCGCGGCGAACCGCGACGAGCAGATGCTCATAGGCCATCACGCCGCCACCGATCACAATATGCTCGGGCGCCACCGAGAGGATGAGCGAGGCACACAGTTGCCCCAGATAATCGGCCTGAGCATCCCAGGCCGGATGATCGCCGGGCAGTTCTGCAAGAGACCCACCCCAGGCGGCAATGATCGCCGGCCCGCTGGCGAGGCCTTCATAACAGTCGCCATGGAAGGGACAGACACCGGCAAAGTTATCATGTGCGCCGTGGCGCCGAGGCAGAATATGTCCGATTTCGGGGTGACCGCGGCCAATAATCGTGCGGCCTCCCGAAACGAGCCCGACGCCAATGCCCGTGCCCACGGTGATATAGGCCGCCGACTGGCTGCCTCGCGCAGCGCCGACGAAGGCCTCGGCGAGTGCTGCGGCGTTGACGTCGGTATCGACTTCGACGCGAAGGCCAATCCCCTGGGCGATCATGCCGCGCAGATCCGCGCCCTGCCAGCCAGGCTTGGGCGTGGTTGTGATATGCCCCCATGTCGGCGAAGAGGGATCGAGATCGACGGGCCCGAAGGTGGCTAGTCCAACCGCTTCCATCGGGCCATATTTCTGCTGTCCCTCTCTGAAAAAGGCGAGGATCTGCGACACGCAAGTCTCGGGGTTGCTCGTCGGGATTCGGATTGTCTCGCGCGATCCTTCGGCATCGCCGATGCCGCAAATGATCTTCGTGCCCCCGGCTTCGATAGCGCCGAAGGTGAGTTTGGACGTGCTTGGGGAAGCAGACATAGCTGTGCTCCATGCAAAAGAGGGGCGCCGCCCACGAATGGGCCGCTGCTACAAATTGTCGGGAAAAATCAGCCCTTGGTGGGCTTGCCGGTCGAGGCACGCTCGACCAGGCGAATGGAGATCACCTCGTGGCGCACAGGCACGCTCTCGCCCGCACGGCGGCGCCGCACGAGATCGGTGATGGCTGTTACGGCCGAGGAAGACATTTGGGAGATAGGCTGATGGATGGTCGTCAGTTCCGGCCATACAGTCGTGGCAACGGAGGTATCGTCAAACCCGGCAATGCTGATATCGCCGGGGATGGAAAGGCCAAGCCCGTGGGCAACCGCCGAAACGCCCGCAGCCATATCATCGTTGCTGGCAAAGACCGCTGTGGGACGCTCATCGAGGGCGAAGAGTTGCTGCGCAGCATCCATGCCCGAGCGATAGGTGAAATAGCCCTGGGCGACCCACTCGGGACGAACAGCCAGCCCAGCCTCGCGCATGGCTGCGCGGAAACCTGCCTCGCGTCGCCGTGCTGTGGAGTGCATGGGATCGCCGCGCAGGAATGCGATGTCGCGATGACCCAGACCGATGAGATGCTCGGTCATCAGCCGAGCCCCGGCAAAATCGTCGACCAGCACCGCCGGCGTATCGGGGCGCGGCTCGGCGGTCGCAAAGCCGAGTGCAGGGACTCCGGCCTGCATCAGGCGTTCGAGGACCTCGGGCAGGTCGCACAGTGGCGGCGGAAGGATCACGCCGTCGGCCCCGACGCTCAGCAGTTTGTTGACGGCTGAGAGACCATCGGAATGAGCCGAACTGGGCTCGATCATCAGTTGGCATCCCGATTCACCTGCCTGGCGGAAGGCACCCATCAGGAAGTCCCCCAGATTCGAGGAACTGGGATTGGAATAGAGCAGGCCGATCTTGAGCGCGCTGCGCAGCGAACTCGCCGCAGCATTTGGCGAGAAATTCATGGCCTCGACCGTGGCCATGACCTTTTCCCGCGTGGCCTTGCTGACGTGGTGGCGCCCGTTCATGACGCGCGACACGGTCGTATGGGAGACACCCGCGGCGCGCGCGACGTCGTAGATGGTCACGGCGCTTTTGCCCGTGCCCTCCAAGAGTGCGTCAACGCCAGATACTTCATCCTCGGCCATCAGGTCTCCTCCGTCGCTCCTAGGGGCAAGTTTCGCAAATTTGAAGTAGCCTCTTGCGCGTCATCCCAAATTGCCGTTATTTAGCCCCGTCAGTTATCGATAACAGGTTAGGCCACGACACTGACCCACGCAAGGTCTTTCAGTCGGCCAACGGGAGATTCCACGAGGATGTTGCATGGTCAGGCACGCCGCAACTACCTGCTCGTCAGCGGCTATGTCGCCGCTTTCTTTTTCGCGCAGGCTGCGGCCATTTCATTGCTGTCGATCTGGCTGAGCCAGCGCCTCGGGCTGTCCGGAGCGCAAGTCGGCACCGTTTTCTCGGCAAATTTCATCGCTGCCATGGTTTGTCAGCCGCTTTATGGCTGGCTTTCGGATCGCATGGGCTATCGCCGAACGGTTCCGCTGGCGATCGCCATCATGGTGGTGATGGCCGGGCCTTTTTTCAGCTTCGTTTACGCGCCGCTGCTGCGCGATCACATGCTGGCGGGAGCAGTTCTCGGCGGGGCCTATATCGGCGCGACCTTCGTGGCCGGCAGCTACGCGATCGAAAGCTTCGTGGACCGCGTAAGTCGCCGGGACGGCTTTGAATATTCGCGCGCGCGTCTCTGGGGATCGCTCGGCTTCTCACTCGCCGCGCTGTTTTCCGGGCGCCTCTTCAACATCGATCCGCGCATCAATTTCTTTCTGGCGACGGTGGCCGGACTCATTCTCCTTCCGCTGATCCTGGCGCTGCGCGGCAATGTCATCGCGCCCATCAGCGTCGAGGCCCCTCGCCCGCTCACCCTTGCCGATTCGCTGAGTGTGCTGCGCCTGCCGAAATTCTGGCGCTTCATGGTCCTGATCTTGGGCGTCACGAACCTGTATCTCGTCTACGACCAGCAGTTCCCGGCCTATTTCGCATCGCTCTTTCCTACGCGCGAATCGGGCAACGCCATGTTTGGCTATCTCAATTCAGCCCAGATCTTTCTTGAGGCGGGCATGATGTTTGTGGCGCCGATCATCGTCAACCGCGTCGGCATCAAACGCGGATTGCTCCTGGCAACGGCGATCATGATCGTTCGAATCGCTGCAACCGGTGTGGCTGCGGGACCCTGGTCGATCTCTGGTTGCAAGATGCTCCATTCGCTCGAGTTGCCCATCCTGCTCGTTTCGATCTTTCGCTACATCGCCGCCCATTTCGAAGCCCGCTTCTCAAGCACCCTCTATATGGTGGGCGTCAGCTTCGGCCACTCGCTTGGCCTTGCCATTCTCTCGCCGATCGCTGGTCGGCTCTACGATGCCATCGGTTTTCGCCACACCTATTTCACCATCGCGGCTTTTGCCCTGTGCTTCTGGATTGCCTCGCATCTTGCGCTGGCTCCCGACCCGGCTCCGCGCCCTCAAGGAAAGAACTGACATGGGCAAGAAAGTCCCATCGCTGAGTCCTGCCATGGCAGACATGATGATTGCGCGCGCTCTCGAAAGGGTCGACCGCTCCATCACCGCCTATGGCGGTCGCTTCCCCGCCCCCTCCAGCCAGGGCGGTGTCTACCCGCTTATGGACAATGAGGAATGGACCAACGGCTTCTGGCCAGGGATGCTCTGGCTGGCCTGGGAATTGTCGGGGGAGGAACGTTACCGCGCTGCAGCTGATGCGTTGATGCCCGGTTTTGCCGACCGGGTGGCCCGGCGCCATCTCACGGACCATCACGATTTGGGCTTTCTCTACACGCTCTCGACCTGCGCTGCCTGGCAACTGACGGGCAATGAAGAGGCTCGTCTTTCCGGCTTGATGGCCGCGGAACTCCTCCTGTCACGGTACAACAGCGTTGCGCGGGTCATCCAGGCCTGGGGAGATCTTTCCGATCCCGAACAGAGCGGTCGGATGATCATCGACTGCAACCTCAACCTGCCGCTTTTGTGGTGGGCCGCGCGTGAAACGGGCGACAGGCGCTTTGCCCAGGCCGCCGACGCTCATGTCGAGCAGGCAGCCAAGCTTCTGGTCCGGCCCGATCACTCGACATATCACACCTATTATGTCGACACCCGGACCGGTCTTCCCCGTCACGGCTCGACCCATCAGGGTTTTTCCGATGACAGTTGCTGGGCACGCGGTCAGGCCTGGGGCATTTACGGCTTCGCACTGGCCTTTCGCCATACCGGTCGAAGGGATTATCTCGATCTGGCCGCACAACTAGCGGACTATTATCTGGCCAGATTGCCGGACGACGGCATCTGCTGCTGGGATCTCATTTTCACCAAGGATGAGCCAAGGGACAGCTCTGCGGCCGCAATCACGATCTGCGGCTTGCTGGAACTGGCTTCGGCCCTTCCGATCGTGGACACGCGGCGCGCCCTATATCAGGCCGAAGCGCTGCGCATGGCCGAGAGCCTGGACCGCGACTATCTTGCCCCGCTCGAAGGCAGCGATGGCATGCTCGCGCATGCGGTCTACCATTGGCCCAACAAGGTCGGCGTCGATGAATGCTGCATCTGGGGGGACTATTTCTACCTTGAGGCGTTGATGCGCTTGCGTCGCGCTTGGCAGCCTTACTGGGCCTGAAAACGCCATGAGCACGATCCCCCGCCGCCCCTTGGGCCAGACCGATCTCAGCCTGCCAGTGATCGGCATCGGCTGCAGTGACATGGGCAACCGCAATCGTCCGCGCCCTCCTGAAGAAGCCATCGGCACCGCCCACACCGGCCTGAAAGCCGGCCTCGATTGGTTCGATGTTGCGCCCTATTACGGCCTGGGGCTTGCCGAGAGGCGGCTCGGCGATGCCTTGCGCGAAACACCGCGGGATCATTTTCTGATCTCGACCAAGGTTGGTCGTACCCTGCTTCCCGATGATGAGGCAGACACCAGCCAGCCACGCCACGGCTTCCATACGCCTATGCCATTCCGGGCTGCCTTCGATTACAGCTACGACGGGGTGATGCGGTCGTGGGAAGCCAGCCTTCACCGCCTTGGCCTGGCCCATATCGATGTTCTTTTTCTCCACGACATCGGTGCCTATGCCCATGGCGAGAACGATGCGCGACTGTGGCGTGAATTCATCGATGGCGGTCTGCGCGCACTCGTCGAACTGAAGCGGGACGGGGCAATCGAAGCGTTTGGGCTGGGGGTGAATGAAGCGGCTGTCTGTCATCGCATGCTCGATGAAGCGCCGGTAGATGCCTTCCTGCTTGCCGGTCGCTACACCCTTCTCGACCACGCCGGTGCCCTGCCCTTGCTCGACCGCTGCGCAGAGGCGGGGGTCAGTGTGATCGCTGCGGGTCCCTACAACACCGGGTTGCTCGCGGGCGGAACCAAGCGCACCGGTGCCATGCGCTACGACTATGGGGCCGCTCCTCCCGAAATTCTCGCGTCCCTGGCTGCGCTCGAAGCGCTTTGTGCTTCGCACGACGTCCCCCTTGGTGCTGCAGCCCTGCAATTTGGCCTGGGTCACCCCGCCGTTGTTTCGGTTCTCCCAGGTGTCGCAGGCTCAGCCCGCGTGGCTGAAACCTGCATCCTGGCTACCACCCCAATCCCCGCCGCCTTCTGGGCCGAGCTTGCTGAAAGCGGGATTATCTCGCCCGGCGTGCCTCTGCCGCACTCCTGATCTCCATATCGAAGGAAAGAGCCCATGTTCTCCAAGACCTATTACGCCACCCATCCCGATATGATGAAGGGCGCAACCAATGACGAACTCCGCGACCGCTATCTGGTGGGCAGCATGTTCATCGAGGGCGAGGTAACGCTCAATTATTCTCACGGTGAGCGCCTGGTGATCGGTGGTGCTGTGCCCGGCAGCAGCACCATCAAGCTGCCCGAGCAGACCGTGCCGGCCAGCGCTGCTGGTCATCCTTTCCTGGAGCGCCGCGAGGCGGGCATCGTCAACATCGGCACTGCCGGCGCGATCACCGTCGATGGCCAGCGTTTCGAGATGGGCAACAAGGAATGCCTCTACGTGCCGATGGGCAGCGCTGAGGTGATTTTCGAGGGCGAGGGCGCGCGCTTCTACATCGCCAGCGTTCCGGCGCACAAAGCCCTGCCGATCAAGCATATCACGCTGGCCCAGGCCAACCCGCTGCAGCGCGGCGATCTGGCCAATTCGAACCAGCGCACGATCTACCAGCTGGTCATCCCCGGCGTTTGCGAGAGCGCCCAGCTCCTCCTCGGCCTCACCGTGCTGGAAGAAGGCAGCGTGTGGAACACCATGCCGCCGCATCTGCATGACCGCCGCAGCGAAATCTATCTCTACTTCGACCTGCCCGAGAAGAACGACCGCATCTTCCACTACATGGGCGAGCCGGAAGACATGCGCCACATCGTGGTTGCCAACGAGGAGGCGGTGATCAGCCCGCCCTGGTCGGTTCACATGGGCAGCGGCACAAAGAAATATGCCTTCATCTGGGCGATGGGTGGGGAAAACCTCGACTACACCGATATGAACGTCCTCGACATCTGCCAGCTGAAGTGAGTCTTGCGATGCCCAGCCTCTCGAAACGTCGCCGCTTGCAGCTGGCATGCCTCTCGATCTTCGGCGCGGCGGGACTGGCCGGCGCGCAGCAGCTCTGCGCTGCCGGCGAACTACGGGTCTATCCCGTTCCCCAGGCACTTCTCTATGCTGCTCACAATGATGATTACACCGTGCGCGTGCGCACGCCGGGAGGGGCCTGGCAAAGCCTCTATGAGTACCGTATCCGGGTGGACAACGACACATTGCAGAATGCGTCGCTGGTCTATTTCGATTTCTCCGGCAAGGTCGAACTGGAGATCGAGAAGAACAACGGCAATTTCACGACCGCCGATGTTCTCCCGCGCCAGCCGGGGATAGCAATGCAGCGCAGTGGCTCTGTCGTGCGCATGACGCTCGACAAGCCGGAGCGCTTCTCGGTCCAATTCGACGGCGATCGCCTGCACAACCTCCATATTCTGGCCGGCGAGCTACCGCCGGATCGACCCGCGGGGGACAATGTCATCTATTTCGGCCCGGGCATTCACACGCCCCCGGAAGGCACGAACCGGTTCCCCGTCAAATCGGGTGACCGCATCTACCTGGCGGGCGGCGCGGTGCTGCGGGGAAGCTTTGCCCTCGATCATGTCGAGAATGTGAAGATTTCCGGCCGCGGTCTGCTCTACAATGCCGGCAGTCCTGTGGATCTTGACGGCGCCAGCGATATCGACATCCGCGACCTGATCGTCGTCAATGATGAGCGCAACGACGCCGCGCGCGTGATGAACATCCGCAATTCGCAAAATGTGTCGGTGAGTCAGATCAGTGGCTTCACCTCTGGCAAATGGTCCGATGGGCTCAACATTTCCACCTCCCGGCATGTGCATATCGACGGCGGCTATCTGCGGGTCTCGGATGACGGCGTTGTCGTCTATGCGGTCACAGACTGTCCGATCTGCCGCAACCATCCAATTGCACCGGTCGGACCTCCGGGCGCGACCCAGCCGGCCGATACCTTCGATATCACGGCGCGTAATCTGACGATCTGGAACGATGTTGCTCATTCACTCTTCGTGGGCCATTTCGGCGACGCCGATGCGCCGCGGACGATCAGCGACGTGACCTTCGAGAAGATCAAGATCGTCAATTTCGACGAGGACGATCCGATGTGGGATGGTGTGATGTCCATCTATTCGGGCAATGCCACCTTCATCAAAAACGTGACGTTCAGCGATATCGACGTCCAGCGAATCGAGGAAGGGCGGCTGCTCAACATCGTTGCCGGCCAGACCAAATTGACGATCGCCAGCGCGCAGGCCAACAAGCGCCCTGGTCGCGGCATCGACGGCCTCACGCTTCGCAACATCCACTATACCGGTGAGGGTCTTCCAAGCCGATCGATCATCTCCGGGCTCTCGCCGAGCACAGCGGTCCGCAATGTCACGATCGAAAATCTGACCCTCGGCGATCGCACGGCGATCTCGCCAGAGACCGCAGATATCGATGTTGGCCCCTTCGTGGAAAAGCTGACGATCAAGAAGTAGGAGTGTTTTTCCGTGTCCATTTTCAACCTCGCGCAGCGCGTCGCCGTGGTCACCGGTGCCAACACTGGTATCGGCCAGGGGATCGCCCTGGCCTTGGCCCAGGCGGGAGCCGATATTGCAGCGGTCGGTCGAACCCCCGCCGAGGAGACCGCCCAGCGCATCCGCGATCTGGGCCGTCGCTGCGAACTGGTGCAAGCCGATCTGTCTTCCATTGCGACGGTGGGCGATGTGGTGGCTCAGGTAGTCGAAAAGTTGGGTGGGTTGCATATTCTGGTCAACAACGCCGGGATCATCCGCCGCGCCGATGCAGTCGATTTCACCGAGGAAGACTGGGATGCGGTGGTGGACACCAATCTCAAATCGGTCTTCTTCCTGAGCCAGGCCGCCGGGCGCCATATGATCGCCAACCATGAGGCAATCGGCCAGCGCGGCAAGATCGTCAACATCGCCTCGATGCTGTCCTTTCAGGGCGGCATCCGGGTGCCCAGCTACACAGCGTCCAAATCAGGCGTAGCGGGGCTGACCAAGCTCCTGGCCTGCGAATGGGCTAGCAAGGGCGTCAACGTCAACGCCATCGCGCCGGGCTATATCGCCACCAACAACACGGCGGCGCTTCAGGCGGATGAAACCCGCAACCGCCAGATCTTGGAGCGCATCCCTGAGAATCGCTGGGGCAGCCCGGCGGATATGGGCGGCGCGGCGGTGTTTCTTGCCAGCGCTGCCGCAGACTATATCCAGGGTCATGTCCTTGCGGTCGATGGTGGCTGGCTCGCGCGCTAGCCCCACCTGGGGAACCTCTCGCGACCAACCGATAGACGTAGGCACCCAAGATCCGGCTCGGCTGAAAGCCGCTGGTCCTGAGCGCCGCACCAACGTTCCTGAAAACAGTAGAAATCTGGGAGCAATTTTGATGGCTCGAACCGGCATCTGGACACGTCGCGCCCTGATGGGCAGCAGCGCCTTGATTCTCGCGGCCCAGGCGCTACCAGCCCTTGCGCGCTCGGGTTTCCCTTCCAGCAAATTGGGCGACGTTCTACCCGATCTGAAAGTTGATCACCCTCGCCTGCTCATCACGGCTGATGCCATGAATGCGATGCGTGTAACCGCAAGCAATGATCCGGTCTTTGCCCGGCTCATTGCCCGCATCCTTGCCGACGCTCAATCGGTCCTTTCTCGCCCCCATGTGCCCTTTAATCTGACCGGGGCGGAAAGGCCCTCGATGCTGGGCGGCTCGCGCACCATCATTCATTATATCATGACCTGCGCTTTCGCCTGGCGCTGGACCGGTGAGCGCTCCTATGCCGACAGGGCAATCGCTGAGATGGTGTCGGCAGCGCGCTTTCCCGAATGGAACCACACTCATTTCCTCGACGTTGCGGAAACCAGCTTTGGTGTCGCCATCGGTTATGACTGGCTCCATGATGTGATGGACGAAACCACGCGAGATCTGGTCCGTACCGCGCTAGTCGAGAAATGCCTGCTCTGGGCGGATCGGGCCTATCGCGGCACGAAGGACGAATGGCTCGGTTTCCCGCGCTACACTTGGAACTGGAATCAGGTCTGCAACGGCGGCGCCCTGGCTGCTGCCATTGCCGTTGCCGAGAGCGAGGCCCAGCTGTGCAGCGATGTGATCGCCGGGGCGATCAAGTCTGTCCCGCTGGCCCTGACCGCCTATGAGCCGGATGGTGTCAGCGCCGAAGGCCCGGTCTATTGGACCTATGGCACGACCTATCATGTAATCATTCTTGCGATGATGGAAACCGCTTTCGGTTCCGATCGCGGCTTGGCAAACTCTGAAGGCTTTCATGTCACGGACATCTTCCGCCTTTGGGCTCAAGGGCCGGCCGGCAAGGCCTTCAATTACGCAGACTGCCACGAGAAGCTCGCGCCCAGCGCTGCTCTGGCCTATCTCGGCAAGCGCTTCGCCCATCCCGCAACTATCGGAAAAGCCCGGGAAGATCTGATGGGCCTACTTGAGGCATCCGACCTCAATGGCGAATTCGATCGCTTCCTGCCGCTCTACACCCTCTGGTATCCCACGACTGTCAGCGCCAGACATGACAACGAAAAGGCAAAACATTTTCGCGGGGATGCCGATCTGGCGATCTTCCGCAGCGGCTGGTCGGTCAATGATACCTACCTCGGCTTCAAGGGCGGCAACAACGCCGCCAACCACGCCCATCACGATCTCGGCTCCTTCGTCCTCGACAGCCAGGGGGTACGCTGGGCCATCGATCTGGGCTCGGACAGCTATCAGGTTCCCGGCTATTTCGACAGTTCGCCCGGGGGTAAGCGCTTCCAAATCTACCGCATAAGTGCGAGCGGACATGGGACGCTGATGCCAGAGGGCGGCCAGCAATCTCCCGGTGGAACCGCGCCGATCCTGCATTTCAAGGAGCGCAAGGACGGTGGCATGGCCGTTCTCGATCTGACCCAGGCTTATCCCTCGAGCGCCCAGAGAATATGGCGCGGTGTCGATTTTCGCGACGATGGCAGGCGGATCGTTCTGCGCGACGAAGTCGATCGCGGGAAGCCTGGGGCGTTGTGGCGCTGGGCGATGTTCACCCGAGCCTTGATCACCCTTCAGGGAAACAGAGCCATTCTCACGCAGGATGGCAAGATCATGGAAGCGGTGATTGACACGCCTGGACACAGATTCGAAATCTTGTCCGCCAATCCTGGAAGACCGCTTGAAGCCGATAATAAGGGCGTGTCGATTCTCGCGATCCGGGCCGCATCAAATACGGGCGGCGATCTCGATTTAACCGTTTCGCTATATCCAGCTGGCCGGACATCGCGGCCTGGAAGTGCTTCAAGCGCGCTTAAAGACTGGATTTAGAAACCTTTCCACGCAGCATCAGAAAACGGGTCATTTTTTCGCATTTTAAATCTTGCTCCGTAGGCCTGATATCGATATCTGTTATCGATATCAGGCCTAGAACAGCTCGAAGCCTGAAATGTTTCCGCCAAGCGCGACAAGGATCGCGGGCGACAAACGGAGGGGCAAAAAATGGAACGCCGCATGATTTGTGCTGCGCTGTACGCAAGCGCCGCAGTTGTTGGAGTGCCGTCCGGCGCCATGGCTCAGGGGGCCAAGACCGACCAGACGACAACCGAGGAAATTATTGTCACGGGCGTGCTGCGTGACACGATGGCGAGCAAGGCGCCGATTTCAACGACCACCGTAGGCGAAGACAAGATTCAGCAGACGGTGCCGCTCAGCGCAGCAGACCTGCTGACAGAAGTGCCCGGCGTCGTCGTCAACTCCGATGCGGGCGAGGCCAAGGCCACGGTGTTCGCGCGCGGTCTGTCCAATGGTACGGATGCTTCGACCTACGGATATTACTGGACGACGATGCTGGAAGACGGGCTTCCCCTCACCCCGGCGCCCTATTCCAATTTCCAGCCCGATATGTTCCTGCGCGCCGATGTGACCATCAAGCGCGTGCAGGCGGTTCGGGGCGGTTCTGCGGCCGTTACCGGGCCCAATGCGCCCTCAGGTCTTTTCAATTATATCTCCAAGAATGGGATGACTGATCCGGGTGGCCAGGTGATTGTCCGCCTCGGCAGCGAGGGCGACGGCAATCTCTATCAGAAATACGATGGCTATTATGGCTGGCACAATGACGCCAAGACCTTCGCCTGGTCGATCGGCGGCGATTATCGGCATGGTTACGGCTATCGCGCCATCGCCTATCCGATGAATTACGGCGGTCAGATCAAAGCCAATCTGAATTACAGCTACGACACCGATTTCGGCAAAGGCGGACTGCTCGTCTCGTTCAAATATCTCAACGACCACACCGGAACGAACGACACATTCCGCCCGCTGACCACCGGCTTTAGCGATCCCCAGTTCCTGCCGGGTTTTGGCCGCGACGTTAACTTTCTGCCGACCGGCGATCTCGCCCACTCCGTGCCATTCGGCAACGATGGCTCCTACACCTGGGACCCGAGCAATTTCAGCCACGAAAAGTCCTATGTCGGCACGATCAAATGGGATCACAAGTTCAACAACGGACTGCAGCTGTCGAACAATCTGCGCATCCAGAGCAATCAGGTGCAGAACAATTATGCGACGGATTTCACCTATCAGAGCCTGCTGAACTCGACGACATGGACGACGATGGGAACGGCTGCGGCGGGTCTGAGCAACACGCCAGGCTATTTCACGCTGACCAATCGAGCCAATGGTCAGACGCTTGCGCGGGTTTACCGTATCACGGCTGCCAGCCAAAGTGGTGTATGTGTCACGCCCGTTTCAAACGGCTACTGCATCGACAAGAACACCCCGAACCTCCTGCCCAACCAGACGCTGGTGAACCAGGCGCCGATCGACAGCACAAACCTCATCCTCATGACGGGCTCGTCGAATTCCAGCGGGATCATCGCCAGCAACGACATCACCGACCTTTTCACCCTCACCAAGGAATTTTCCAAGGTGACGATCACGGCCGGGGTCTATTTCAACCAGACCAGCTTCTCGCGTGATTTTGCCTATGGCGGGCGTGCAATAATGCCCCTGCAAAACCAGCCCACCACACTGGGCGTCGCCTTCACCACGACCACGAGCACCACGGCGGGCGGCACGGCCGGGACAACCTATCAGATTACCGACCCGACCGGCTACGGCGCTGAAGGCAGTTCTGTCGGGCTGACGCTGCGTGACCGGGCCCATGTCAGGGAAATCTCGCCCCTGCTCGGCATCACCTGGGAAGCAAACTCCCATCTTCTGCTCGATGGCGGCGCGCGCTTTACCATGTATCGCGGATGGGGTGAGAACAACCGCTTCGTGACCAACGCCAGCGCCGCATCTCGCAGCTTTGGCGGCGTCGATGGCAACAGCCGGACGATCTACGACAACGTCTATGCCGTCGATACGCCATCGGGACATTTCCCCTTCGACAAGAGCATTTCGTATGTGCAGTGGACGGGCGCTGCCAACTATATGTTCAATCGGCGCTTTTCCATGTTCGCCCGTTTCACGCTCGGCAAAAAGAACAACGATGCGTTCTGGGACGGCTTCAATGTGGCCCAGAATCTGGTTGATCAGTTCTCTCTTTCGCCCTTGCCGACCCTCAAGAGCGCGGAACTGTCCTTCCAGTACCGGAACCGTTGGCTCACCTTCAATCCGGTCTTCTATTTTACCGATCTGACCAATGTTCCGGTCCGGCGCAACGACGGCTTCCTGTCCGATGGTGTCACGCGCTACACGACACCGCCCTTTATGGCCCATTACCAGGCCTATGGTGCCGAACTGGACAACACCGTGCGTTTCGCCAAATGGCTCAGCATTCGCAATGTGCTGACCGTGCAGCGCTCTCTGGCGCTCTCTTACCCCAACATCAGTCTGGGTACATGCAATGGGGTGGTCACGGCAACGAACTGTCCGGGCGGGATTCAGCCGCAGGACGACGATACCGCCACCTATACCTCGGGCCCGCAGCCGCTGGCGGCAAGCCTTGTCTACAACGGCACCGCGAACATTCGCTTCGGTCGCTTTGCCGGCTATTATCGCTTCCGCTATATCGGCTCGCGCCCGGTCACGATCCGCAACACCTTCCAGCTCGCGCCGCAAAAGCTCTCGGACATCGGCATGACCTACAACGCGAGCAGCAACCTCACCTTCCAGTTCAACGTCAACAACCTGTTCAACAATGCCTCGCCCACCAAGCTGGGCATTGTGGGAACCCTTCCATCCAACATGACGGAAGCCGACTTTATCGCGCAATACCCCAACGCCCTTTCGACGGTGCAGGTGAACGCGCCCAGGGCCTTCTTCTTCACCGCAAGCGCTCGATTCTGAGCGTGCGCCAGGGATGGTGGTCGCACAACCGCCACCATCCCTGC
Organism: Novosphingobium sp.; assembly: GCF_039595395.1. Lineage (NCBI taxonomy): Bacteria > Pseudomonadati > Pseudomonadota > Alphaproteobacteria > Sphingomonadales > Sphingomonadaceae > Novosphingobium > Novosphingobium sp. The sequence continues at coordinate 1,821,787 of NZ_JBCNLP010000006.1, forward strand.
TTCCTTCAAATGCCTCGGTACATTCGCAACAAGCCGTCACAAGAAAGCGAATGGATCGGCCAGCGCTCTTCGGGATATTGCTTTTGCCACAGGCCCAACTCCTCACCGCCATCATGCTCGCGCTCTCGGCGCCGACCATCGATCCGGCTCTGCCCTGGCAGGCCGATCTGGGGAATGGAACCTATCGCAATCCGGTGCTGATCGGCGACTGGTCCGATCCCGATGTGGTCAGGGTCGCAGACAGCTATATCCTGACAGCTTCCTCATTCACAGAAAGCCCCGGCCTCCCGATCCTGCAATCGAAAGATCTTGTGAACTGGACGCTGATTGGTCATGCCTTGCCACGGGTGCTGCCAGACACACATTTCAGCACGCCCCGCAAGGGTGGCGGCGTCTGGGCCCCCGCGATCCGCTACCGCAATGGTCATTTCATGATCTATTTCCCGGACCCTGATCGGGGGATTTTTCTGGTCACCGCCACAAATCCGGCAGGCCCCTGGTCCGAGCCGGTCTTGGTCGATGACACGAAAGGCGCGATCGATCCGGCACCGTTCTGGGACGATGACGGAAAGGGCTGGATGGTTCACGGTTTTGCCAAAAGCCGGGCCGGCTTTGCCAATCGGATCGTGCTCAAAGCCCTGAGCGAGGATGACACCCATACTACCGGTAAAGGCACGGTCATCATCGATGCCGACGCCATGCCGAAAGTCGAGACCAGCCTTGGCGGTCGTCCTTGGCAAACAACCGAGGGGCCCAAACTCTACAAACGCAATGGCTGGTATTATATCTTTGTCCCGAGCGGCAGCGTGAAAGGCGGCTGGCAGGGTGTCTTTCGCAGCCGCTCAATCGAGGGTCCCTACGAAGGCCGCGATGTTCTCGATCAGGGACGAACTGCTGTTAACGGCCCCCATCAGGGAGCCTGGGTCTCGACCCCAAAGGGTGAAGACTGGTTCCTCCACTTTCAGGACAGAGACACTTACGGCCGCGTGGTCCTTCTTGAGCCGATGCGCTGGGTGAAGGATTGGCCAATCATCGGCAAGCCGGTCGGTAGCACAGGCAGAGGTGAGCCGGTCGAGATCTACAAGAAGCCCAACCTTCCTTCCCAGCCTATAACAGCCCCTGCAAGCAGCGATGACTTCAAGGGTTCGCTTTCTCTTGCCTGGAGTTTTGCGAGCAATCCTTCCCCCGATTGGGCAAAGGTGTCAGGCGGCGCCCTGCATCTCCTCGCGGTTCCCGGTCCTGCCGATCTCTTTGAAAATGGCGCTATTCTATCCCAGCGTCTGCCCGGGCTTTCCTTCGCCGCGACAACGCGCCTCACTTTCAAACCGCGCAGCAGCGGTGAAACCGCCGGCCTTGCCATCCACGGTCGCACCTTTGCCTGGGTTGGGCTGGAGAACACTCCTGCTGGCGTGCAGGTGGTCAGCTACACGAAACACTCGATCAAGCCGGGCGATACGATCTCGCGCAGTCCCGGACCACTCCTGCCTGAGGGCAGGGTGTGGCTGCGCCTCACCGCCAAGCCGGCTCTGATTGAGGTGCCGCCGCCAGGTTTCAGCCCATATTGGCCGTCCATGCTGCGCGAGGAACAGGCCATGGCCTCACTCGCCTACAGTCTCAATGGCAAGACCTACACCGATCTTGGCGAGCCGTTTTTGGTTCAGCCGGGCTTTTGGGTTGGCGCGCGCATCGGCCTGTTTGCCAGCGCGCCTTATGGAACGCCCGCAGCAATCGCGACGACCAATGGTGTCGCTGACTTCGACTTTTTCCGGACGGCAGGGCAGAACCAGCCACAAGAACCAGCAGGAGGCAGACATTGACTGACCCGGTCACCTCAACGCAGTTAAGGGCCCGGACGCTGGCGAGAACCGACTCGCGTGTTCCATGGGATGTGAAGAGATGGGCTGTGGGCGGCCAAAAAGCGGCTAACATCGCACGCTTTCTCTCTACGCTCCTGCTCATATTCGCGGTCGCGCTCCTTCCCTCGACGGCTTCGGCCCTGCCAGAAGCGCCCGCCAAACCACGCGTGCTTGTGCTGACCGATATCGGGAACGAACCGGACGACTCAGAGAGTCTGGTCCGATTTCTGCTCTATGCCAATGAATTCGATGTGGAAGGCATCATTGCAACGACCTCGACATGGCAGCGAGACAAGGTGCGCACAGACCTCATTCTCGAACGAATTGCGGCTTACGGTGTTGATTGCCACTGAGATGTGACCCGGGGAGCTGATAAGTTTCCACTGAGAATTGACCCATGTTTCCCTCCCCTCCGGCTGTCAGTCGGAGGGTCTCGGAGTGATCGACATGGACTTACTCAGTGTGATCCGCCGATGGCATTTTCGGCAGGAGATCTCCATTCGGGAGATCAAGCGACGGACCGGCCTATCGCGCAACACCATCCGCAAATACCTGCGTTCCGATGCGGTGGAGCCCAGCTTCAAGGTTCCGGTGCGGCCCAGCAAACTCGATCCTTTCGCCGAGAAGCTGACCGCCTGGCTGCGGGTGGAATCCAAGAAATCTCGCAAACAGAAGCGGACCGCCAAGCAACTGTACGTCGATCTGGTGAAGCTGGGTTACGAAGGCTCCTATAACCGGGTGGCTGCCTTTGCCCGGCGCTGGCGGACCGATCTTCAGTATGAGCAGCAGACCAGCGGGCGCGGGACATTCGTGCCACTGGTGTTCCAGCCCGGCGAGGCCTTCCAGTTCGACTGGAGCGAGGATTATGCCCTGCTGGATGGCAAGGCGACCAAGCTGCAGGTTGCTCATACCAAGCTGGCCCACAGCCGCGCCTTCATCGTGCGGGCCTATTTGCTCCAGACCCATGAGATGCTGTTTGACGCGCTGACGCAGGCCTTTCGGGTGCTGGGCGGCGTGCCCCAGCGCGGGATCTTCGACAACATGAGGACCGCCGTCGACAAGATCGGGACGGGCAAGGCGCGACAGGTCAATGCCAGGTTCGCCGCCATGGCCAGCCATTACCTGTTCGAGACCGATTTCTGCAATCCGGCCTCGGGTTGGGAGAAGGGGCAGGTTGAGAAGAACGTGCAGGATGCCCGGCGGCGGTTGTGGCAGCCCATGCCCAGCTTTGCGGATCTGGCGACGCTGAACACCTGGCTGGAAGAATGATGCATCGCGCAATGGGGCGAGATCCAGCACGGCCTTATGCCCGGCACCGTCGCCGATGTGCATGCCGAGGAAGCCTCCTGCCTGATGCCGCTGGGCAGGCCTTTCGATGGCTTTGTCGAACAGACCAAGCGCGTGTCGCCCACCTGCCTGATCGCCTTCGAGCGCAACCGTTACAGCGTGCCGGCCTCCTTCGCGAACCGGCCGGTCAGCCTGCGGGTCTATCCCGATCGCCTGGTCATCGCGGCCGAGGGCCAGATCGTGTGCGAGCACGTCCGGCTCATCGACCGTTCCCACCACAAACCCGGCCGCACGATCTATGATTGGCGGCACTATCTGGCGGTGGTTCAGCGCAAACCCGGCGCCCTGCGCAATGGCGCGCCCTTCCTGGAGATGCCCGAAGCCTTCCGACACTTGCAGAGCCACCTCCTCAAGCGCTCCGGCGGAGACAGGGAAATGGTGGAGATCCTGTCCCTGGTGCTGCACCACGACGAGCAGGCGGTCCTGAGTGCGGTCGAGCTGGCCTTGGAAGCTGGTGTCGCCACCAAGACCCACATTCTCAACGTGTTGCACCGACTGATTGACGGCAAGGCACCTCCGGCATCGCCCATTGATGCGCCTCAGGCCTTGCGCCTGACGCAGGAGCCCAAGGCCAATGTCGATCGCTATGATATGCTCAAAGGGAGATCCGCCATGCGTCATGACCCCGCCAGCGCCGCAGTCGTCGTCATGCTGCGCGGCCTCAAGATGTTCGGCATGGCTCAGGCCGCAGGCGAACTGATCGAGCAGGGCGCGCCTGCCTTCGATACTGCCGTGCCGATGCTGGCCCAATTGGGCTCCTCAAGGCAGAAATGGCCGAGCGGGAGGTCAGGTCCATCGCCTATCAGATCAAGGCGGCCCGCTTCCCGGCCTACAAGGATCTGGCTGGCTTTGATTTTACCGCCAGCGAGATCAATGAAGCACTAGTGCGTCAGCTTCACCAGGGCGACTTCATGGAAAACGCCGACAACGTCGTGCTGATCGGCGGGCCCGGAACCGGCAAAAGCCATATCGCAACGGCGCTGGGCGTCCAGGCTGTCGAACATCACCGCAAGAAGGCCCGCTTCTTCTCCACGGTCGATCTCGTCAATGCGCTTGAGCAGGAGAAGACAGCCAACCGGACCGGCCAACTGGCGGAACGCCTGCTGCGCCTCGATCTGCTTATCCTCGACGAGTTGGGCTATCTGCCCTTCAGCCCATCAGGAGGGGCCATGCTCTTCCATCTGCTGAGCAAGTTATACGAGCGCACCAGTGTCGTGATCACCACCAACCTGAGCTTCAGCGAATGGTCCGGCGTGTTCGGCGACGCCAAGATGACCACCGCGCTGCTCGACCGGCTCACTCATCACTGCCACATCCTGGAAACTGGAAACGACAGCTTCCGCTTCCGCGCCAGCACCGCTGCGCCCAAAGCCAAAAAGGAGAAGCCGGCATCTTGAACCTGCCCGCCAGAGGCAGCACATAACCCACACCCACCCGGGTCAATTCTCAATGGAAACCCCGGGTCACATCTCAGTGGCAATCAACAGCCTTGAACGTCAGGAATACCATCGGGACCCAATCCATCGCTATTTCCTGAAACTAACAAATTCTGGATCACACACCCAGGTTGCCGGGCCGACGGCTGCCTCGGGTGGGGACACGTGACAGTGGGGGTCTGGCGCTCAGATTGTCGGCCCGGACGAACAACGGTGTCGCATATAGCCGCCAGAACATGCAGCCCTACCCAAGTGGGGCGCTGTCATCCGTTGGTATGGGGCTCAAATTAGAAGACGTCACTGCGCGGGACCAGATGCCTCATCATAAATGGGAAGCCCGCACTCAAACACCGCTCCTCCTCCCGCCCGACTGGATGCACGAAGGTCGCCGCCCAGCGATTCGACGGTAGATCGGCAGATTTGCAAGCCCATCCCCACGCCATTGGGCTTTGTGGTGAAGAACGGTTGGAAGAGCCGATCAATCTGGTCTTCGGCTATGCCCGGCCCATGGTCGGCTACGACTATCGTGACGTGGCCCCCTTCCCGAACGACGGAAATATCCACGATCCTCTCCCTCTCGGGAGTCTGGGCCATGGCATCCATCGCATTGCTCAGCAGGTTGATGAGGACCTGCTGCAATCCGATACGATCACCCCAGACCAAACAGCCTTCGCACCGAACCTCATACCGGACCTGCGCCTTGGCATTTCGAATTTCCCGTTCAAGCAATTCAATGGTCTGCACAACCAGCAGACTGACGTCGATGGCCTCAGCTGAGCGATTGCCCTTTGCCACCTGAGCCCTCGTATTCTGAACGATCCCTGCAACCCGTTCGGTCGTGCGTGCAAGCCGGTCCAGAATTCGCTGAGCCAAAGCGATATCTGGCGCCTCGACGTTCAAGACGCGCTTGGCTGTCTGGACATCCATCGACATGGAGGCGATCGGCTGATTCAACTCGTGGGCGATTGAGGCAGAGAATGCTCCGACCGTCGCCACGCGGTTCGCCCGCGCCAATTCGGCCTGAGCGGCGAGGCGCATCTCCTCAATGCGCTCCTGACCGGTCACATCGATATGGGATGAGAGCTGTCGCTCGTCGCTCAAGCGATGGACGTTGAAGAAGACCGGTACTCGAATGCCATTCTTCCCAATCAGAACTGTCCGGCCCTCTATGCTAGGCAAGCCGTAGAATGCCATTTCGAGCTGACGGAGCAGCACCGCCCTGGCATCATTAGCGTTTTGGACCGGTGGCGTCGCGGCCAATTCGTCGGCATCGCGGTAGCCCAGGAGACGAGCCAAAGCCGAATTGACGCGCACATTGCGGATGGTTGAGATGCAACGGTCCAGCACTTCGGGATGCGCATCCATGTAGCCCGACAGATCAGTTATGCCCTCGCTTCGAATGGCATCGAGAATGGGCAAGGTCTCGCTCAAGTCCTGCTCGGCATAGGTGATGTTGCTCATCTCGAAGAGCGTGGCCATCCGATGCTCGATCTTGAACAGCTCGTTGGTCCGCTCCTCAACGCGCTGCTCAAGACGACCGTTAAGCTCGGTCACTGCATTTTGTGCGAGGACCTCATCGTGAACATCCGATGTGCCTCCATACCAAGCCGAATAGCCACCGGTCTGCGGATCGCGAACGCCCCGGCCAACCAACGACATCCAGCGATACGTGCCGTCAGCAAAGAGCATACGAAATTTAATCCGAAGCTCGTCCCCCGAATTGCCAGCAAGTGCTCCCTGATACAACTCCATTGCATGAGGGAAGTCGTCGGGGTGAAACCATTCCCCCCAGTTCTGCTTTTCGATGGCCTCCCTGGCATCATGCCCTGTCATCTCGGTGTACCGCCGGTTGAAATAATCCACCCGGCCGTCTGGAAGGGTTCGCCAGAGAAGCTGAGGAACGGAGTCCGAGAAATTCTGAAGGTCCGCCCTGCTCATTTCCAGCTCGGCCTGCGATCTCTGGTAACGACGGCGGTTGATCAAGAGACCACAGGTCAGCAGAATCGCCATGCAGGCAAATAGCAGACGGATCGCGCTCCCGAAATCAGGAGCGCGAAGATGGACCTGCAGCCAGGCCATGAAAGCAAGGGCTACGCTGGCGCATGTCCAGATTCTGATCTCTTTCTCCGAGCCGTCCCGCCCGACCAGCCCGATAACAGCGATGTAGAGCGTCGGGATGCCGACCTCGAGATGGGAGAACCGATCAACCGCATAGATCGCGACCATCACCAGTGTCGCGAGCATCCTCAGGAAAACGTCTCCGGCTCGCCTTGGCTCTGTCTCCACGCGCTTGTTCCCCGCCATCGCTGCGAATTGCCAGAAACACGTGCGCCATGAGTTCCAGATCAGCGACCAAACCTTCAGATGCCTCATGTAGCCCAACTTTTCCAGATTGCAGCCCCCAAGGTGGCACCAATCCCATACCAAAGCATGGGATTTTGGAGCGGCCCCCCTTGATAGCACCTCCGGCGAGAGCGATAGCTCAAAGGCGCCATCAGCACTCTGCCAATGGCGCCCCTTTCGATCTGCGGTGGGCGGCAGCCCTTTCAGTACAGGTTCACCAGTGCTGAAAGGTTACTATGACCTCAGCCCACGGCGTAGCTGTGAGCACCGGTCCCGGCATAACCACCGCCGGCTATGATGAGATACTCGTCCCGGATCGGCCGACCATCAAACCAACATTCGAGGATCTCTCGGGTACCGGCTGCATAGCGCGCCTGGGCAGACAGGCTCGTTCCCGAGGTATGGGGCGTCATCCCGTTGTGCGGCATACTCCGCCAGGGGTGATCAGCGGGCGCAGGCTGCGGATACCAAGTATCACCGGCATAGCCGGCAAGGTGCCCGCTCTCGAGCGCCGCCACAAGAGCTTCATGATCGATCAGCTTGCCGCGCGCATTGTTCACAATGTACGAACCACGCTTCATACCCGCGAAGAAGTCCGCATCGAACATCGTGTCCGTTGCGGGCGTCAGCGGCGTATGGATCGAAACCACATCGCAGGCCGCAGCCAGAGCCTGTGCCGAGGGATGATAGGTCAGCGCCAGCTCCTTCTCGACATCAGCAGGCAGGCGATGGAAGTCGAAATAGTGAAGGCCTACATCGAAGGGCTTCATCCGGCGCAGCACCGCCAGACCGATACGACCGGCTGCGATGACGCCGACCTGCATCCCCTCCACGTCATACGAGCGCGAGACGGCCTCCGAGATGTTCCAGCCTCCCGCGCGCACGATGTCGTGCTGGGGGATGTAATCCCGCACCAGGCTCAGGATCATCATCACCGTATGCTCAGCCACACTGATGGAATTTGAGAATGTCACCTCGGCAACGGTCAGGCCGTGGTCGGCGGCGGCCTTGAGATCAACGTGATCCGATCCGATGCCGGCCGTGATCGCCAGTTTCAGCTTGGGCGCCTTCTCCATGCGCTCACGCGTGATATAGGCAGGCCAGAAGGGCTGAGAGATCACCACATCCGCATCGACGAGCTCGCGATCGAGTTGGGAGTCCGGTCCTTCCTTGTCCGAAATAACAACCAAGGTGTGACCGGCGGCCTCCAGGAAGCGCCTCAGGCCCAATTCGCCCGTCACGTCGCCCAGAAGCTCGCCCGGGGTAAAGTCGATCGCCTTTGGGTTGGGCGCAGTCTGACCGTTGGGATAGGTAGCGATGGTCGGGATGGTGTCCCGCGCATAGCTGGTCGGATGGCCCGACACCGGATCAGGGTAAAGTACGCATACGATCTTGGCCATGTCATCATCTCCATTCGCAAAGAAATTGCGAATGGCATTTTTAGGAACGACCGCCACAATCAGCAGACATACGTTGGGATACACAAACCTTTGTATGTGTTATTCAATTTTATGGCAGGTCTATCATTGAAACAACGAGCTGGTCGTTGCACATGAATGCCAGGGATGCCCAAATTGGCATGGCCTTCCGCGTGAGCATAGCCCTGTGACCTACCCGAGTGAATGCATACCGTGGTAGGATGTTCTTGCCCCTATCCGAGCGTCTAGCAGTGTCGCTGTGGGGGGCTAAAAACCTGAAACAGGCTCGTCTGCTTCCTCATGGCCAGAGAGAAAGGCTCACGCCCCTCATCCCGAGCTGCCTGCGGCAGCCCGGCCAGACTCACGCCTTGAGGCACTCGGATTTTAGCGATGGCAGGGGAACTGAAACTCTTCGGTCCTGCGTGGGCCAGCAGCATGATCGCAGCGACCGCTGCTTCCGCTTGCCTCGTAACATGGCGCCTTTACGCCAATGGGCATCCAGCAGCACTCCCCGCAGCCGTCGCTATCGCAGGTGTGCTGACACCCGGTGTTCTGTTCAACCGCCAATCTGCGCTGCGCAAAGCCAGGGAGGAACTGGCTTCAAGCCGAGCCGATCTCCAGATTGTATCAGATTCTGTACCTCAGGTGCTCTGGCAGGGGCTTCCGGACGGAAGGGTAACTTTCATGAACCTGCGTTGGACCGAGATCACCGGTGCCAGCGTTGAGGAGGGCCTCGCAGATGACGGTTGGGCATGGCAGAACTGGTTTCATCCCGATGATCGCCAGGGCCTTCTCGACGATTGGGCTCGCGCGCGTATCTCAGGTGAGCGCTTCGACTCCTACCGCCGCCTTCTCCACACTGACGGCACCTATCGATGGCTCCAGGTGACGGCCCGCCCGGTCCGTAACTTCAACGGCGAGATCATCCGCTGGTATGGCGTATCCACCGATATCCACGACGAGATGCAGACCAAATTAAGCGTTCGTGCCCTCAACCAGACCCTCGAGCAGCGCGTCGAGGAGCGCGCTCAGGAGCTGGCCATAAGCGAGCGACGGTATCGGTCCATGTTCGAGCAGTCTCATGTCAGCATGGTTGAGCAAGACATAAACGACCTCGCCTCGGCATTGGCAGAGCTTAAGGCGCAGCACGGGGATCGGCTCGGAGCACACCTCGAATCCGACCCCGACCTTGTCCGCCACCTGATCAGCCTCATCCGTATTATCGATGTCAATCAGGCAGCTGCCCGCCTTTACCGGATCGACAGACAGGCTGTGCTTGCAGGCCGGCGCCCAGGCATCGCTGAAGCGCAGCCCTTTGCCGAAGTCCTTTTGGCCATCGCAAACAAACGGGCTGACGGATGGCAAAAGATCGTCCCCCTCATCGCGGGGGATGGCGGAGTCATCCATGTAATATGCGGTGTGACAGTCATGGATGAAAGGCCTGGTCAGTGCCGCGCCCTTTCCGTCATGATCGATGTGACTGATCGAGAACACACGCGGGAGCTGCTCCTCGAAGCGCGAGAGGAGCTGTCCCGCGCCAACCGCGCCCTGACGGCGGGGGCGCTGTCTGTCTCTCTGGCCCATGACCTTGGCCAGCCCATCAGCGCGATTGCCATGGATGCGGCCATTGGTGGGAGATCGCTGTCTCGCACGCCTCCAGATGTGAGTATGGCTGGGAAAGCCCTCGATCGAGTGGCCTCGAGTGCCCGGCGCGCGGGTGAACTGCTGCACCGTACCCGCGATCAGTTGGCCAGACGGGATCGAGCGGTGAATGTTATCGATCTCACTGAAATCGTCAGGACCAGCATCTCCCTGCTGGAGCATGAGGCGCGGCTGCAGGACACCAAGATCGGATTGACCACTGACAGTGAGACGGCCCCTGTCGTTGCGGATCGGATCGAGCTCCAACAGGTCATTATCAATCTGTTGCTGAACGCCCTGCAAGCCGACCGCGCTTCGCCTGCCAATGAGCGGCGTGTAGAAGTGCTTATCGTCACATCCGAAAGCGCCATCACCCGGACCGAAGTCCAAGACAGCGGCAGTGGATACCCCCAGGAGGACGAGCATCGGCTGTTCGAGCCACTCTATTCGACCAAGCCCGGAAGTATCGGCATGGGGCTCGCGATCTGTCGGACGATTATCGAGGGGTTTGGCGGGAAGCTGACAGCCCGAAACAATCCGGATCGAGGCGCGACCTTCACGTTCACCCTCCCCGCATCCAGCGAACGAACTATGCCCTAGGCCTGAATACGCCATTTCACCTTACCCGACCAATGTCATGAAAACGAATGAGAAAGGAAGCCTGACATGTCATTCCAAGCCATCCTCGCCCACAAACTGGAAGATGGAACCGTCGAAGCATCCATCGAGACGCTCGACGAAAGCATTCTGCAAGAGGGCGACGTCACGATCGACGTGGAATGGTCCGATGTGAACTATAAGGACGCCATCGCACTCTATACCCCGCAGATCATCCAGACCTCGCCGCTCATCCCTGGAATCGATTTTGCCGGAACCGTGTCGGGCTCGAGCGACCCCCGCTTCAGCGTCGGCGACAAGGTCGTCGCAACAGGATGGGCCCTGAGCCAAACTCATCATGGTGGCTTTTCCCAAAAGGCACGCGTCAAAGGCGACTGGCTGGTCAAGCTGCCGGAGGCGATCAGCACGCGCGACGCGATGGCCATCGGCACCGCCGGCTTCACCGCCATGCTGAGCGTACTGGCGCTTGAGCATGGCGGCATCACCCCTGAGCGCGGCGCAATTCTGGTTACGGGCGCCTCGGGCGGCGTCGGGTCAGTAGCGGTCGCCATCCTGGCCAAACTCGGTTACCGGGTTATTGCCTCGACCGGCAAAGCTGACGAGGCCGAGTATCTCACGAATCTGGGCGCCGCCGATATCATCGACCGCGCATCACTCTCCGAACCTGCCGCGCCGATTGCGGCAGAGCGCTGGGCTGGTGCCATCGATACGGTGGGCGGCCAGACCTTGGCGAATGTCCTGGCGCAAACCTCTTATCGCGGTGTGGTGACAAACTGCGGGTTTGTCGGTGGACGAGAGCTCCCCGGTAGCGTTCTGCCTTTCATCCTGCGCAATGTGACCCTGGCCGGCATTGACTCGGTCAATGCCCCGCAACAGGTGCGCGAAGAGGCTTGGGCACGTCTCGCCCGTGATCTCGCCCCCAGCATTCTCGCTTCGACGGTCAGCGAAGTTGGGCTTGCGGAGGTTCAGGGCGTTGTGGGCAAGATGCTCAAGGGCCTGATCCGTGGGCGAACACTGGTCGACGTCAATCGCTGAGGGCTGGCTCAGAACCTGCCTCAGATGAATAAAGGTCCCCGGCACCGAAGACCGCTCAAACGAGCCGAATCTGCGGTTGCCGGGGCCCCAGGCTTACAATTCAAATGAGCAAACGCCGACTTCGCCCTGCCAGGCTTGAGGCTCCAGTCAGAGTGCGCAGGAGAGCGGGCCTGCGTCCAGAAATGTTGCTGGCAGTGCGAATTGCAGGTTTGCACCGCCAAGGGCGGAGTCGTTAGAGGCCAAAATGTGACCATCGTGAAATTCAAAAATTGCCTTGCAGTTCGGCAGGCCGAACGTTTGCTGCTGCGAGCTTCTCGCGATGCTACGCTTGAAAATATCATCGATTTGGCCAGGTTCAAAACCCTTGCCACTATCGGCAATCATGCAAACGACGCTACCTTCGGCATCCATCATTTCGATCTGGATCCGCCGATCCGTACCTCCTGACGCCGCAATCGCTTCAATGGCGTTCAAGAGGATATTCGCAATGGCTTGCTCGATGCGGAATTGGTCGACGCGCACCTCATGCGGACTGGTCGAATCCCTCAGTTCGAGGACGATCCTTTGGGACTTGGCCCGGCTCTCGACGATTCGGACCGCTTCATGGACCATATGGGGCACGCTCGCCGTGGCGAAGATAGCCTCGCCTGTATCCCCGAACTGCCTCACCCGGTTGATGATGTCTCCAGCCCGCATCGCCTGATTAACGCTTAATTCAAGGCAAGCACGGGCTGAAGCAATATCAGGGGGTGTTTTCGCCAACCAGCGCAGGCCGGACTGGCCGCCAGTGGCAATTGCCGATATGGGCTGGCTCATTTCATGGGCAAACATGTCAAACGCGTCCCCCAAAAAGGAAGTCCGCGACGCGCGCGCATACTGATCGCTTATCCGATGACGCTCGGCCTCGGCCTTGAGGCGCGGACCGATGTCAATGATGCCGGCCAATGTGCTCCGGCGGCGGCCATCCTGATAGCGGATACAGGTCAAAAGCACATCTCGGGTCACGCCATCGAGCCCAACCAACTGAGTTTCCTGTTCCACCTTCTCGCTCAGCAGACCCGCGACCATAATTTTACGATAGCTGTCTGGTCGTTTCTCAAACGCGAAAGCTACTGGGCGGCCGATCAATTCACTCGCGTTCTTGGCACCGAGTATCTCAACGCACTTGGGATTGACTTCCTCAAAAAAATTCAGTTCCGCAACGCGCTGAACAATCTCGGGATTCTCAATAAGGATCTTCTCAAAATCAACGCGGTCGTTGATGCCGAGCGAAGCATAGTAGGGCCCAATCTGATCGCTGTTCACACTGCACAGCGCGATAGGCATCTCACGAAACATTGCCCGGAACTGCTCACGGACCCGCGCTTCCGACCCATCACCTTCCGCCTTGCGTGAAGCCTCTAGTATGTGGGCCAGTCGACCGTCGCTGCCATAGACTGCACTGAGGCGCGCTTCGACCAGCACAGCCTCCGCATCAGAGGTACGCCGCTCGACACAGGCATTCCACACAGCTGGTGCCGCTCGCTGCGGAAATTGCTGTGGCGGATGGGTCTGCAGAAGGCTGTCGACGCAGGCACCAAGAGCATGAGACCGCTGGTAGCCATAAAGCCTGGTCGCGGCTTCATTCCATGCAATGATCCGGCCGTCTGCGTCTCGAATTATCATAGCTTCGGATGCGACGTCGAGCATCGCCTCCAACGGGCAGATGTCATCGGGCACGGACACCCCTCCCCCAGCGCATCCTTATCATCGAATCACAATCGCACTTCATCGGCTGCTGAAACCCAATCACGCCCTGCCAGCCCAGCCCCCGCAAACTGGACGAAGATTATATCGCCTCTGGCAACCAGGTGCGCCCCATAACAAGGTATCGGGTGGTCGAATTCCTTTTTGAAGATGGCTTCCAGGCCCGCGCTTTCCGGAGCGCCGAGCTCGTCCAGCCAAGCCACCATCCCATACTTTGGCGTGGCATCCCCCTTCCCTAGCATAGTGGCAGGTGAGCCGTGATTTTGTCACGCATGTCGCCGATATTTCACAGGTGCTCCATGCCATTGACCTTCAAGACTGCCACCCTTCAGGATGCTCAAGCCATTCTCAGCGCGGCCATTTCTACTGCCGAGGCCGTGGGTGTTAAGGCGGCCATTGTCATCCTGGATGCCACCGGCGACATCCTGCTTGCTGCCCGTATGGATGGGGCCTGGGCGGGGGCCTTTGATCTCGCGCTGGCCAAGGCGAATGTCTCACGAGGTTTCGCGGCACCGAGCGGGTACTTTGCGCCATTGGTACAACCCGGAGCCCCTCTTTACGGCGTTGGTTCTGTCCAGTCCGGCAAATATCTCCCGCTTCCCGGCGGAATGCCTGTCACGTCCCCCGACGGCCTTTTGGGCGCCATTGGCGTGAGCGGCGGCACCCCTGACCAGGACACGGCAATCGCACAGGCAGGCGCTGCCACCCTCGCAGCCGGATGACCGTCCCTTGACCGCCAGCGATGTCAATAAGGTCTCGAACACTCTCCCGCTTGGCCGCAACTGCCTGCTGGTCGTGGCGCATCCTCGCCTTGACCGCAGTGCCGTCAACGCCCCCCTGGTGGAAACGGCCCAAGCGTCTGGCCTCATAGAGATCCATGACCTCTATGAGACATACCCTGACTACCAGATCGATATCGCCTCCGAACAGGCACGACTCTTAAGCCACGAGGTGATTGGGCTCCAATTCCCCCTGTTTTGGTACTCCATCCCGGCCCTCCTGAAAGAATGGTTTGACCTCGTCTGGCTTCACGGCTTTGCCTATGGTGGCACCTCGCCCAAGCTGTCCGGGAAAAGGCTCTTTTGCGCCGTTTCCACAGGGGGCGATTCAGCCAGCTATGCGCCAGGCGGCCATAATGGCTACTCCGTGGAAGAATTCCTCCGCCCCCTCGAGCGAACAGCAGCTCTGTGTCGCATGGAATGGCTACCGCCCCACATCCTCCACGATGCTCCGCAATTACGGGGGCCTCGTCTGGCCGAAGCACGCGAAGGATATCGAACCTACCTCAATTCCGCGCTGGAGCGGCATCACGCATGAGCACCGATGACATCCTGCTCAGGACTTTCGCCTACCTCCTCGCCGCCGTCGTTGCCGCCCCCCTCGCCAAGAGGTTGGGGCTTGGCGCCGTACTCGGGTACATCCTGGCAGGCGCAATCATAGGCCCAGGAATCCTCTCCTTGACCGGGGATATCAGCGAAGTTCACCACGTCGCCGAATTCGGGGTGGTCATCCTGCTCTTTGTGATTGGGCTGGAGGTAAGGCCCGCAACGCTATGGCGGATGAAGTCCATCATCTTCGGCCTCGGTGTTGCCCAGATGGCCAGCGTCTCATTGGTGGTCACGCTCGTCGGGCTCGCCATTGGACTTGATTTTGCTTCAGCCTGGACAACCTCGTTGATCCTGGCGATGAGTTCGACGGCGCTTGTGATGGCCACGCTGGAGGAAAAGGGCCAGCAAGCTGGACCGGTTGGCCGAGCATGCTTCGGAGTCTTGCTGTTCCAGGATCTCTCGATCATTCCCCTTTTCCTGATCGTCCCCATGCTGGCCATCCAGGGGCACGCTGCTGCAAGCCACGACCAGACAGGATGGCATAGTGCGCCCATGATGCTGGGCGCCTTGATTGCGGTGATCGCAGGCGCCCGCTTCGCCGTGCGCCCCCTGTTCAAATTTATTGCCGCGACCAGATCACGAGAGATATTCACGGCCGCCGCCCTCCTCCTGATTGTAGGGGTGGCTGCTTTGATGACGATGGTTGGCCTATCCCCGGCACTGGGAGCCTTTGTGGCGGGCGTCGTCGTGGGCGAATCTGAATTCCGGCGGGAAATCGAGAGCGATATCGAACCCTTCCGTGGCCTGCTGCTCGGCCTCTTTTTCATCACGGTTGGGGCCGGCCTGGACCTGTCATTGCTGCGTTCCGAAGCGATCGCCGTGGTAGCGATCGCACTGAGCTTCATGGCCGCAAAAGCCGCCACGATGTACGTCGTATCGACCGCTTTCCGCTTCCCGCGGATAGAGGCCCTGATGCTGGCGGTGCTGCTCTGTCAGGGTGGAGAGTTCGCCTTCGTCTTCGTCAGCTTTGCCGGGCAATTATCCATCCTCCCTGAACATCTGGCTCGCCTGCTTCCTGCCGCCGTTGCCGTTTCGATGCTCCTCTCGCCACTCGCCCTGATCCTGCTCGATCACGCAATCCGCCACCTGACGCGCGAGAGCCCCCCCACTCCCGATCCTGATGCACAATTCGAGCAAGGCGCGGATGTCATCGTCGCGGGGTTTGGCCGGTTTGGACAGATCGCGGGGCGCCTGCTCCAGGCCAACGGTCATCGCTTGTCGATTATGGATACCAGCCTAAGGCAGATCGATGTCCTTCGCCGCTTTAACCAGCGGGTCAATTTCGGAGACGCGACCAGGCTTGATCTTCTTCGTGCGGCCGGAGCGGAAGAGGCAAGGCTGCTGATCGTCGCGATCGACGATCGGGAACAGGCCATCAAGCTGGTCGAGACGGCACGCCACTCGTTCCCTCATCTCGGTATCCTCGCCCGCGCATGGGACCGGCGGCACGCCTATAACCTCATCGAAGCGGGCGCCGATCATATCGAGATCGAGACCTACGAATCCAGCCTGCTGCTCGGCCGTGAGGCACTCGTCAGGCTTGGACATCGTGCGCACAGGGCTCACCGCTCCGCCAGCCTCTTCCGCATGCATGACAAGGCGCTCTTCCGCCGCAACCGGCCGGGCAAGCCGGATGAGCCCGGATTTATCCAGGCAACCCTTTCGGCAGTTGAAGCCCTCGCCGCCCTTCTGGAGGGGGACCGAGAACGCGAGCGCCAACATAGCGGCCATGACAGAGAATGGAGCGCAAGCGAGCTGTATCGGGAACTCGCCGAAGCAGCTGATCATTCCGCCAGACCTTGAACCACCCCCACAGAATTTCAGGAAACCAGAATGAATATCACCCGTCGCAACATCCTTGCGTCATCTGCTGTTGCAAGCGCCGCCTTGCTCGGCCGAGTGCCTGCGCTAGCCAACTCCAGTCCCGCAATCTCATCCGATGTCGGCGTGCAATGGGTCACGCTGTCCAATGGGCACCGCGTCTGGACGCAAAAGCTCGGAAAGGGCCCAAAGAAGGTCCTGCTGCTGCACGGAGGGCCGGGCTTCAGCCATGATTACATGGATTGCTTTTCCGATTTCCTGCCGCAGGCGGGTTATGAGATGTATTTCTACGACCAGCTCGGCTGTGGCAAGTCAGACCGTCCCGAGGACACCAGCCTTTGGACCCTGCCTCGATATCTCGAAGAGGTCGAGGAGGTACGGCAAGCCCTTGGGCTCGACCGCTTCATCCTTGTGGGCCACAGTTGGGGCGGTATCCTGGGCATCGAGTATGCCTTGAAATACGGCGCCCACCTCGAAGGTTTCGTCCTGTCGAGTATGACCGCTAGTTTCGCAGATTTTGCCGCATACACCGAAACCCTGAAGGGCACGCTGCCCCCAGCGATCCGGGATCAGCTCGCTACGCTTGAGAAAGCAGGCAAAGCCGACAGTGACGAGTACGGCAGCATTCTCCAGAGGGAGCTCTACACGCGCTATATCTGTCGCCTTTCGCCCTGGCCGTCGGGACTGCAACACAGCTTTGATGTGGCAAACGGGACGATCTACAACCAGATGCAGGGCCCCAATGAGTTTGTGATCACAGGTAACCTAAAGGGATGGGACCGCTGGTCCGACCTGCCGCGTATCACTACGCCTACTCTCGTCATGGGCGCCCGCTATGATGAAATGAACCCAAAAAGCATTGAACGAGAGGCCAATCTTATTCCTCACGCTCAACTGTTCATGAGCGAAAATGGCAGCCATTTGGCAATGTGGGACGACCAGAAAAACTATTTTCACGCACTCCTCGCCTTTCTTCATGGCTTATAAAAGCGAGGATAAGCAAGAGTAAAACTAAATTGGCCATCGCCTGCCCTCCAAGCTATCCCGAGAGCCCAGATGATGGCAGATAAGTCGTGGTCTCCGGAAATTCTTCTGTGGATGGCTCCCGCGTTGCAAGCACTTTTTGAAACTCTGGCGTGGGTCGGGTGCAGTCGTCTGTCCGGCCTGTTGATGCAGTCGTTTCGGACTGCTGGCCCTGATGGGGTCCGAAAAACAAGGTTCCTATCGGCTTCGCAGGCTGTTGCGCCTGAGACTTTCCACGGGCTGCCCTTGCTCCCGGCCTGACCGGTGTCGCCATCATTTCCCTTTGCGCTCACAACTTCGATTGGCTGATGGCATCACATCAGCCAGATTGCGTGTTCATGCGGCCAATGCTGGCGCATGATTTGATCGATAGACTTCGCCGCGTACCATGACGGCCCAGGCGATCCGCGCCATCTTGTTGGCCATGGCGACGCTGGCCACTCGGGCTGATTTTCTGGCCAGCATCCCCACCAGGAATGGTTGAACCGTTTCTGGACTGTACTTCGCGCGACGGATCAAGGAGGTCGCCCCGATGACGAGCAACTGCCGCAGATATTTATCGCCCATTTTGGTGATCCGGCCCAGGCGCTCTTTGCCACCGCTCGATTTCTGACGCGGGGTCAGGCCAAGCCAAGCGGCAAACTGCCGCCCAGAGCTGAACTGACAAGGATCCGCGACCGAAGCTGCTAACGCGGTCGCACAGATGGGATCGATACCCGGGATCGTGGCCAGGCGGCGCGCCATATCATCGCTACGCCTGAGGGCCTCTAGCTGAAGATCAAGTTCGTGAAGCTGTGCGTGAAGCTTGAGCACCACTTCGCACAGCATGCCGATCACCTGTGCTGCGTGGGCCGGCAGGTCAATCGTCGCCTCGCCGTCGTCGACGATCTGTTGCGCCATTTGTAGCGCCCGACCAAGGCCGACGGGAATGGATATGCCAAATTCCGCCAACTGGCTGCGCATCATATTGACCAACTGCGTACGCTGACCGGTCAACAGTCGACGCACCCGGTGAAGGGACAGTGTCGCTTGCTGTTCACGCGATTTGACTGCCACGAACCGCATCGTTGGACGTGTTACCGCCTCGCAGATGGCTTCGGCATCGGCGGCATCGTTCTTGCCGCGCTTCACGTACGGTTTGACGTAGCAAGGGGGCATCAGCCGCACTTCATGGCCAAGCTTTTGCAGCTCCCGAGCCCAATGATGCGATGTGCCGCAAGCCTCGGTGCCAACAAGACATGGCGATAGCTTGGCAAAGAAAGGCAACATTTGCGCTCGACGCAGTGTCTTACGCAAGACGACCGTGCCCTCCTTGTTGACACCGTGAACCTGGAAAACATTTTTGGCCAGATCGAGGCCGATCGTGCTAATTTCCATGGCGGATGGCTCCATTGCTCGGGTTTGCCTGATAGCAACCCATCTTGGCACTCAGATGCCGTGAGCGGGAGCCATCCACCTCATCCGCTTCAAAAGTGCATGTGTCCATTCCGGCCCTTCGTTCAGGCTCTGCTTGGATTGGGCAGCGTTGGCGGCACGCAGTAACCCGAAGCTTCTATCTGCCCAACGGAGGCATAGATCAGAGCCACAAGGAAAAGAGAAAGAGAGACACCTGGTCCCATGGGAAAATGATGCACCTATCGTAAGTGGGGCGCGGCCCCGGCATACTTGCTCTCGCAGTCGAACATTAATCTATAGCGACGCCGTGAGATTCAGCGCGCCATAAGCCGTAGTACCCTTCGCCGTGGCATTGGGGGCGGACTCCAGAAAGCGCCCTTTTGCAAGCAGCACCCCATCTATCTCAAAACGAAGCTTTGCCGGGCGCACCCACCAGCGAAAGCGTCCATCGAACTGGTGACCGGCAAAGGCCCCTGATCGACCGCTCGCATCGCGAACACCAGTCGTTGAAAAGCTGTCGGTGTGCGATGCCAGCCACATCGCGTGGTATGTCACGAAGGCGTCCCATCGCTTTGGGGGCGCGATCTCGATCCGCAGCCCTGGCGTGGAGATGTTCGCGCGGCCAACGGCATTATAAAGGCCGGCGGGGGCAAGATCAGCGCGGCGCATGCCGTAAAGCGTATCGAACCGGCGATAGGTCCCGGGCGATCCGTCGCCGCTGGCTCGATCATATTGAACTGACACCCGTGCCTTCCAACGACTGGGAAATGTATAACCGCCGGCTGCATGCACAAACCACGCTGACACCGGCAGGGTTGCTGCCCCGGGTGCCGTGGAAGCGCTCACGGTTCCCGACTGGTAGAAAGCCTCGACCTCGCCGTCTAATTTGCCGATGGCCGGGTCACGAATGAGGCGGCCGCCGTAGGTGTCGAGCGAGCGGTCCCGCGTCGGGCGGCCCGGTGTGTCCCGCTCGCCCAGGTGATAGAAGCTGGCCTCCACGGTTACGGGCCCGATGGCCTTCGCCTTGGCGATCAGTCCGCCCCACAACACGAGGTCGAAGCCTTCGTGATCGAATCCGACGGCGTTGCTGCGCAAGGCTGCCAGATCGTCGGGGCGACGCTGCTGAGGCAAAACATAGATGGCCGTCGCGGTGATGCCGCTCTGGCTGGAAAGATCGGCCCGCAGGCCGGTGTAGCCATTGGTGGTGTTACGGTATTCGTCGGCTCCCACGAGCCGGCGTGAGCCCAGATTGAGGGTAAAGCGGCCGGCCTGAACTGCGAGCTTGGTGGCTCCAATGGCAGCTTTCGCGCCCACGAAGGCCTGGACCATCTCCAGCGTATTGACCTCGCCCGTGGTGATGGGGGAGCCCTTGTTTCCGCCATACACCCGGCTGTCCCATAGTTCTCCGCCAACGGCAAAGGGGCCGGACTGATATTTGGCAAAAATGGTGGTGCGCAGGTTCACCAGGTCATCGTCCTGATTGTATCCGACGCGAGGCTGATTGGTGATCGCTTCGTACCGCAAGCGCACAGTGCCCGACAGGTCGAAACCTTCGCCGTCGCCAGCCAAAGCCGGCGTAGCCCATGTGGCCAATCCCATGCATATCAGACCCCTGAGCATCAGCATCCCCCCGGCACTGCTGTTTGTCTATCAATGCCATAGAGATTCGTCGTGTCGGCGTCGTGAAAGTTTATCTACTTCAGGGGTTAGCTCCAGAAGGGTGACCAGGCTCGCCACCCACCGCAAAGATGCAGCGATAGCAAGCCTGGATCATTCGCTCGGTCATAAAACGGATCAGGCGCGCGCCCCCTGTTACTGACCCGCTGGTGCGGAGAGGCCCAGCGTGCGCCCCTCAAACCCGGCAGCGTCGAGATAGCGCACAGAACCAACCGTTTGATACCGCAGGGTGGTCTTCAGGCCACCCGCCGCCGCTTCGGACGAAAGCACCCCCTGAGTGGATTTTGGCATGGGCTGGCCCGGCATTGCCTCGAGAATGACCCGTCCCATATGCTTGCCCGAGGGTGCTGGCGAAAGATGCAGCAAGTGGAGGAGTGTCCTGCCGACGTCCGCATTGCTCACAGGCGCCTGATCCACAAACCCGCGCCGGAAGTCGGGCCCGATCGCTGCGGTGAAGTTCAGCGTGTCTCCGCGCCCGAAACTGCCATGCATGCCTTGGCCCTGCTGCAGTGTCGTATCGCCGACCTCGACCATGCAGTTGGTGGGAATGGCACAACCACTGGTGAACGTGCGGAAGTTGACCACGATCGATGGCACCGGTGTGACTGCGCTGCCGGTCAGATTGATTGCCGAAAGGGGCAAGGTGCCGGCGATCGCTCCGAGCCGGTCATCGACGAAAATGCCGCTAACGTAATCCTGCGCGAGCAGAGCTTCCACAACGCGTGCGGCCAACGCCCGATCGTTGCCAGGCACATAGATGAGGTCCGACCCTCCATTTGCCGCCACGACAAGCTCGGGATGCTCGGCTGTGGCGCCCAACAATGCGTTGCCCTTGCTCGGATGCGTGCCAGCAGGCACCGGAGTGTCGTTTGTCTCGGGGTCAAACATGACCATGCCAAGCGCGGATGCAAGATCCATCGCTAAGAAACCGGGCGGGAGCATATCCTTGGGCACATCGGCATAGCTGCCACGGGCCGCCGGGCTGCTCGCGCTTTGCCGCGAGATCGTCGAGAAACCATGATCGGAGGTGACGATGATGTCGGTGGTGTCGGCCAGCCCGAGCTGTTTCAAAGCCGTTCGCAGCTTGGCCAGATCGCCATCGGCATTACGAATTGCCGCCATGGTCGAGGCGCCGTTGATGCCGGGGGTTATGGTGTTGAGGCTGTCGCCCTGATTATGCTGGGTCCCGTCGGGATCACGCGACCAGAAGACCATCGCGAAGGGGGCATGGCGTGCCTTGAGCATGGGCAGAGCCACGCGCGTCGCAACATCGACGAAAAAGTCCTGCTGGACCGTGTTGGGCGACAAGGTGCCAGGCGTGGTGGCCGTGCCCGATTGTCCGTTGGCGCCCCGGCTCGGGGTCGCCGTCGGCAGGCCTGCCGCACGCAGAGCTGATTGGACGTGCGGCGATAGGGGAATGGCCCCCTCGTGACCGGTGGTGTCATCAACAATGATCGACGAGAGACCATCACGCGCCCTATGATCCTGGATCAGAACAGGCCCAAGCTTGCCGATGGCGGCAGTGCCATAGCCTGCTCGACGCGCCGCTTCAAGAACCGTGATTTCGTTCAGGTAATTGCCGCCAAAGGTCTGGTCCATTTCCCCCAGAACGGGGTCGCTCTCCAGAAACGGGGTCACGCTTCCGTTGGCCGTGGCAATCCGCTTTGCCGTATAGATCGTGTTGCTGAAATCGCCGGTATCACCGAGTTGATGCCCGGTCGCCAGGGCAGAAGCGTTGGCCGTGGTGAAGGTAGGAAACACCGAATGGCTGTTCGGAAAGAACACGCCTTCATTGCGCAGCCTATCGAGCTCAGGAGCCGTATCCTGGTCGACAATCTTGCCGCGCAGACCGTCCACCACGAAAAGGATGACGTTATGGGGGCTCTTGGCCGCAGGATGCGGCGCAGATCGTGCATCCGCGTTGCCCGCTGTGGCCATCATGGTGGCTGTCATAAGGCCCAACAGGCCAATCTTTGTCATGCCCACTGCATATCTCCGGGAGGTAGGGGTCTGAAGAAGCTGGATTTTAGAACGGTAAGGCAGCCGGAGTTCTCGCGACGCATCGGCCAGAGCTGAAGCTTTGTCTTAGCCGGGAATTTCGAGCCAGCCTTTATCAAGTTGAATGTATCGGTCTAATCTGCATCATCGCCCGTAGCTCTTCACGCAATCTGGGATCGGCCATCTAATAAACTGATGTTCGCCCCGCAACTTGCAAATATGCAATGAATTGTGGATACTTAAAAATGCAATATATTGGATCTAACTGTAATAATGCGGCCTTTCGTGTGTAACGAAATGTTTCTAGGAACCCCTCATCCACCAAGAGGGGGCTCTTCATGTCATTTTCAAGCGTTTCTGCGCGCCGTTTATTGTGCGCGACTTCCATGTGCGCCGGTCTTATTGCTGCTCCCGCTTATGCGGCTGAACCAGAGCCGGTTGCCGCAGCGCCTGTCCAGGAACAGGACGCCCGGGGAGCTCTCGCCGAGATCGTGGTGACCGCGCAGAAGCGCGAGGAAAATCTCCAGAAGACGCCGATCTCCATCTCGGTACTTAAGCCGACAGACATCGCGAACCGCCACATCCAGTCGCTGCTCGACCTGCAGGATGGCTCGATCCCCAGCCTGCGCGTGCTGCCCTTTTCGGGCCGCAACTTCAGCCTGGTGCTCAACATTCGCGGCGTCGGCGTGCTGGGCGATTCCAACCAGCCCGCGCGCGATGCCGGTGTCGGCGTCTACATCGACGGCGTCTATCTGGGCCGCCCGCAGGGGCTGAACGGCGCGCTCTACGATCTGGAGAGCATCGAGGTGCTCAAGGGCCCGCAGGGTACGCTCTTCGGCCGCAACACCGAGGGCGGCGCGCTCAACATCGTCAGTAAGAAGCCCAGCGGCAAGTTCGGTCTCTCCGTCACAGCGGGCGCGGGCAACTATGGCAGCTACGAGACCGAGGCGCATCTCGACCTGCCCGAGTGGCACAATTTCAGCGTCAAGGTCGACGGGCTCATCACCTCGCGCGACGGCACGGTGCGCAACACAATGCCAGCCCAATCGGACTTCAACGGCTATTATCGTCGTGGCATCCGCACGCAGCTCAAGTGGCAGCCCACGCCCGATGTCACGGCGCTCTATGCTTATGACAACATCTACGATTCCTCGACGGTCGGCTATGAGCAGCGCCTCACGGTGGGCACGGCTTTCGTGCCCACCGCCGCGCTCCAGCCCAACCGTACCGATCAGGTGGCCTTCGGCATCCCTCTCCAGCCCAGCATCGGCAAGCAGAACGGCCATATGCTGACCGTGACCTGGCAGGCCAAGCCCCATCTCACAATCAAGTCGATCTCCTCCTATCGCGAGCTGAGCCAGTCGCAGTATGACGGTGGCGGCATGGCGGGTGGCAATTACGTCACGACGGCGGCGCCCAATGGGCTGTCGCAGCATGACAACGTGTCGGACCGCTACAGCCTCGCCAATTTCCAGCAGTATCAATACAGCCAGGAACTGCAGGCGATCGGCGACATCGGTCGCGTCAAGTTCGTGGTCGGCGGCCTTGCCTATCATGAGCATGTCCGCGATCAGGCCCAGGCCTTCAACACTGGCTATTTCAACAGCGCCGGCCAGTGGATCGTCGAACTGCCCGGCACCAACAATCTGATGAACACCAACGGGCAGACCGGCGTCACCAATGTCGTGGACCCGCTCAACCCCTATGTCGGCGTGGACCGCGCCAGCATCGCCAAGACCACCAGCTACGGCATCTTCGGCCAGGCCACCTGGAACCCGGCGTTGCTGGAGGACCGCCTGCACCTGACCGGCGGCCTGCGCTGGACCGACGACAAGAAGTCCGGCACGCTGCTGCTCACAAACAATTTCGCTCCGGTGAACTCAAACGGCACCTTTGCCCCGATCAGTTTCAAGGCGGAGTGGAAGCGCGTCGATCCGATGGTCAACCTCGCCGTCGATCTGGCCCGCGACATTCAGGCTTATGGCAAGTGGAGCACGGGTTACAAATCGGGCGGCGCCAACTCGCGGTCGCTCAACTATCGAGCCTTCGATCCTGAATCGATCTCGATTTTCGAGGTGGGCCTCAAGAGCGAATTCTTCGACCACCACGCCCGCTTCAACATCGCTGGCTATACCGGCATCTACAAGAACCAGCAGGTCGATTTCAGCGTCCCCTATTTCTGCTACAGCGGATCGGGCGCGGTGATCGCCTGTCCGGGCGCCGCCGTCACCACCCGGACCACCACGAACACTTACAATACGCCGCAAAACGGCCGGGTCAGCGGCATCGAGACCGAACTGACGCTGGCGCCCATCCGGGGCCTGACGGTGGGCGGTTCCTACACCTATGCCTATGTCCGCGTGGGTGCGGCGGTGGACCCCTTCTGCGAACCGCTGGCCACGGGCGGCTGCGCTGTCGATCCCACCCCGCGCCCACAGCAGCCGGTGAACACCCCCAAGCATAGCGCCTCGGGCCAGATCGACTATGAGACCCCATTCTATGGAATGACCTTGCGCGGCCACTTCGACGGTGCCTGGGACTCTGGCTATTATGGCAGCAGCACGCCCAATGCCGTTGGCGTGCTCAATCCGCGCAGCCAGCCCGGCGCCGTGTTCAACACGCGCATTTCGCTGGGTGATATCGAGCTTGCGGGCTCGGGCGCGAAGATGACCCTGTCTTTCTGGGTGCGCAACCTGTTCAACGAGCAGCATGTGGTCAACCGGACATACTCAACGGGAACCGGCTATTACGGCTATTTCAATGACCCGCGCACGTTTGGCGGGCAGGTGAACATCCGCTTCTGATAAACCCCACCCCCTGGCTGCGACGCCGATCCGAAGGATAGATGATGCGTTTTTCCCTTCCTCTGCTCCTTTTGGTCGCGGCGCAGCCAGCCCTTGCCCGGGCGCCGATGCCGGTTCCGATCGCGGCACCCAACACCCCGCATGAGCCCGTGCTGCCCTTGCAGGGCGGGCGCAATTTCCGTGACCTTGGCGGCTATCGCGCCGCCGATGGCCGGATGGTGAAGTGAGGCCTGCTGTTCCGCTCAGGTTCGATGGACGGGCTGACGGCAGCCGATTATCGCACGCTGGAGGCCAGGGGCATCCGCGTGGTGTGCGATTTCCGCGATACGCAGGAACGTGCGGGCGAACCGGTGGCATGGCCAGAGCCCGGCGCCCCGCGCGTGCTGAGCGACGATTACGAACTCGACCGGCACTTCTTCCCGCCCGGCGATTCCAAGAGCTGGACGGCCGAGCAGGCGCGCGTGGCGATGGCCGCATCCTATCCGCGCATGCTGGTGCAGTTCAACGGCCAGTATCGCCGCATGTTCTCCGAATTGCTGGCGGGGCATGCGCCGCTCGCCTTCAACTGCACGGCGGGCAAGGACCGCACCGGCCTCGCCGCCGCACTGCTGCTCACCGCTCTGGGTGTGCCGCGCGCCACGGTGATCGAGGATTATTTGCTCACCAACCGCACCCTCGATGCGCGCAGCCTGAGCAAAGGCTCGGCCTCGCCTGCCACCCCCCTGGCCAGCATGTCGCCCGATGCCGCAAAGATGCTGGTTGCGGCCGATCGCAGCTACATCGATGCTGCCTTCAAGGTGATCGACACGCATGCGGGCGGAGCGGAGGCCTATCTCCGCGATGAGCTGGGCCTTTCTCGCGGGGACATCGTCAAACTGCGTAGGCTTTATCTGTCCTGAAGGCAGCTTGTTTGAGGCATGGGAAGAACGCCAGCCGCTTGACAATTTCTCTAGTCCTCCGATTGACTTTCTCCGCAGCTAGCAGAGAGTTTAGAGATGTTGATCGACTCTCGGGGTATGGGCGATGTCAGACGTTCTTTCGGGCAATGCGCTTCATCGTCGCTCCATGCTGGGCGTGCTGGCGGGCGCCGCCGCATCGCCTCTGCTGGGCAAAGAGGCGCAGGTGACGCTGCCGTTCGACAATGGTGAAAGGCCGCTGGTTCGCCTGCCGCAGAAACGCCCGCTGATCGCGCTCACCACCCGGCCGCCGCAGGTCGAAACGCCTTTTGCCGTCTTCAACCAAGGCCCCATCACCCCAAATGACGCGTTTTTCGTGCGCTATCATCTTTCTGGCCTGCCCGATGTCATCGATCCCACAAGCTATCGGCTTACCCTCGGCGGCGCGGTCGAGCGTCCACTCTCGCTCTCGCTCGCCCAGTTGAAGCGGGACTTCCCCGTCCATGAAATCATTGCCGTCAACCAGTGCAGCGGCAACAGCCGGGGCTTTACAAACCCCCGCGTGGCAGGCGGGCAACTTGGCAATGGCGCAATGGGCAATGCCCGCTGGCGCGGCGTGCCGCTACGCGTGCTGCTTGACCGCGCTGGAGTGAAAGCGGGCGCACAGCAAATCGCCTTCAACGGGCTGGACACCCCGCCGGTCGACACGGTTCCCGATTTCGTCAAGGCGCTCGACATCGACCACGCCCGCGAGGAGGATGTGCTGCTGGCCTGGGCGATGAATGGCGAGGATATGCCCTATCTCAACGGCTATCCGCTGCGGCTGGTGGTGCCCGGCTGGTATGGTACCTATTGGGTCAAGCATTTGAGCGAGATCACCGTACTCGACCAGCCTTTCGACGGCTATTGGATGAAGACCGCCTATCGCATCCCAGATACGCCCGATGGCAGCGTGCCGGCGGGGACCAAGCCAGTTTCCACACGCCCGATCAGCCGGCTCAACGTCCGCTCCTTCCTTACCAGCCATGCCGAGGGCGCGCGCCTTGCAGCGGGGCGCACGACTTTGCTGCGCGGCATCGCCTTCAGCGGTGGAGAAGGGATCGCCCATGTCCTCGTCTCGACCGACAATGGCGTCAACTGGAGCGAGGCCCGCCTTGGGGAGGATCTGGGGCGTTATTCCTTCCGCGAATGGCAATTGGCAGTGACGCTGTCTGCGGGGCGCCACGCAATCCGCGTTCGGGCCAGCACGCCCAGGCGAGAAACGCAGCCGCTTCAGCCCTTGTGGAACCCGCCGGGCTATATGCGCAATGTCGTCGAAACGGTGCGGGTGGAGGCGGCTTGATGGCGCGCGGTTTTGCTCTGCTCTTCGCCTGCGTACTGTCATTGGCGTCCGCTCAGGGCAGCGCCAGCTCCGGCGCGCCCGCGCGCCCTGTGCACTATGTGCCGCGCGCCGATCCCTTGCCCGCCGCGCTGTCCGATGGCGAGGGGCAGGTCGTGGCCGCAAATTGCTCCGCCTGCCATTCGCTCGATTACATCACGACGCAGCCGCGCGGGAAGGGTATACAGTTCTGGCGGGACGAGGTGACGAAGATGGTCAGCGTCTACAAGGCCCCTATTGCCCCGGCCGATTCGGAGGCCGTCGCAGCCACGCTGGGGCGCAAGTTTGGCGGCGCTGGCTGAAACAGGCAGTTTGATCATCTGGCGAGACTAGGCGATGTGGGCAAAGGGCTACCCAAATGCGATCTGGTACCAAGGAGACCGTGCGTGTTGAGCCGATAACCCGTGCTACAGTTGTTGGCACGGCAGGGACGGCGGATTGCGGTCTGCCTGTCAGGACCTAGGTGCGACAGCGTTGGGGCGCCTCTAGGTCCCAAAGCGAATCGTTGGCTGCCTTCGTTGCGAAGATGAATGACCGACAGCTTTGAACGAGGTCAAGAAGCCGAATGAACGGCAGCTCTGTCAGCGAACTCGTGCGAACTCTATTGCCTTGTTTGTCTCACAAACGTTTACCAATACAGGAAGCAATCCAGACAGGCGGTAAGCATCGATGAACCAGTCATAATCGGCGATGTCCTGTCGGCTTGGGGCACGATGAAACGCGCACTGCGTCGAGGGACATGATAGGGGATTAAGCGTGAAAAGGAGCTCTATATTTGCCGTCATGCTCTGCATCAGCAGCACAAACCTCGCCCATGCGGCGCCCCCGTATTGGGGACAAGCCCTGAAGGCCGACGCGCAGGCCATGCATGACATCCTTGGTTCCGATCATCCAGGCACCATCGACCTGCAGAACCCGCAATTCGCGGTCAATCTGGACAAGGGCCTGGAAGCCATCAAAACCCAGGCTGCCGTGGTGCGCACGGCAGGCGGATGGTACTGGGCGCTCAAAGGCTATGCCGCGCTTTTCGATGATGCCCATCTTCAGGTTGTTTTTTCCGATACGGCACCGGCGTTGCCGACACGCTGGGCGGGGTTTCTCACGCGCTACAGCAGGGGAGAGTTGATCGTCGCCTACAGAGATCCGGCCATGCAGGGGCTGCCAGCAGTCGGCGCCAGGCTGCTTGCCTGTGACGGCATTCCGGCTGACAAGCTGGCCGCCGCACGCGTGGGGCGTTTTGTAGGCCAATGGTCGCTGGAAGCTCAACGCACGAAGTTCGCCGCCTGGCTGGTGGAGGATCGTGGCAATCCTTGGCTCACCACCTTGCGATCGTGCAGGTTTTCTTTCGCTGGCCGTGAGCGCAGCTACGCCACGAAGTGGCGCCCCATCGCGGCGGTGGATCTTGCAGCCGCCGAGGCCCGTGCGATGCCCAAGCGCCGCACCGAATTCGCCTATCGCCAGTTGGAGGATAGCACCTGGTGGTTGTCGTTTCCCGATTTCAGTGGAAATCCGCAGGGCGCTGACTTCAAGATCCTGACTTCGGTCATCGCCCGCATGCGGGCCGACCAACGCGCCCTGCGCGGTGCCAGGCGGATCGTCCTTGACGTGCGGGGCAATGGCGGAGGGTCCTCAGCCTGGGGCGATGACATTGCGGCGACGATTTGGGACGACGACTGGCGGGCCGCGCACCCCGTCCCGAGGCCCCAGGCCGTGGACTGGCGCGTATCCAGAGGCAATATCGCCGCCCTTCAAGGCTATGTCGACAGCTACAAGGCATCGGGCAGCGATGCGAGTGGGCTTGAAGAGGAAGTGACCGCAATGAAGGCGGCGGATCAGGCCCACGAAATCTGGTGGCACCAGCCGATGGCGTTTCCATCGCAGGCAGCGGCCGACAGGGGCAGGACGCCGCAGGTCAAGGTTTTCGTGCTTACGGATGAATGGTGCTTCTCAGCTTGCCTCGATGCCGTGGACGAATGGAAGGCCGACGGTGCTGTCCAGGTCGGGCGCGCCACGGGGGCGGATACGCTCTATATCGAGAACAAGCTTGTTCCCTTGCCAAGCGGGAAAGCGCAACTGGCCGTATCGATGAAGGTCTACCGCGGCCGGGCACGAGGGAACAACCAGCCGCAGGTGCCCGAGCATGTCTGGCAAGGAAGCATGGATGACGACCCGGCACTCTTGCGTTGGATAAAGGGCCTGTAGCGAACGTAGTCCATCTGTCTGATCTCTCTTGTTCGTCGACCTTGCTTGATCGCGGAATTACACCGACGCGGCATCTCCCCGATTTTCGAGCTGCTGCAGCATAGTCGGCGCCAATAGCTGCCCGTGTCGGAGGCAAGCGATGGCTGCGTTCCTGGCTCAGGTGAGCAATGCCCCAGCTTCGGCCATTCAAGCGCACTGTGACCGACATGGACCAACGAGTGGATGGATGCCGCGACCTTGCACCGTTAATGCCATTGCTTTTGCGGCAATGGATAACCCCACCCGTTCCGTACTCGCGCAAATTATGCAAGTAGTTCACTAACGACCTGACAGAGGCATCTCTGCGAAGCTCATGCGCGGATTCTGGAGTTCACGGGGAACCTGTGGATTGGAACAGCCCGAGCTATGGGTATACTGCAGCGTTGCATGACACAGGCGGCAAGTGGGATGCAGCCACTCCCAATCGTTGGATCAGAAATCCGAAAATGATGATACCCGGCACTTCGATGCAATTTTCAGGCATTGAGGATGAGCTCGATCGTGCCGATATCATCGTCTACTTGCGACATCAGAGCGAAGCACGGAACTGATTGAACGCTTGTATCTGGCATTGGTAGATCAGCCCTAATCGCACGTTTCCTCCCCGGGAAATGCCCCAAAAGCCACTTGACGTCCGGAGATAAGAACCAAAGTCCAGCCTACTTCGTATCATTCAAATTTCGGGATAAAATGGCTATTGCCGACGCAGGAATAGTCCCTTCCTGTCGATACTCTGGTATGATTGCGGCCTAACCGAAACTCCGAAACAGATAACCACCCGTCTATTTGACAAGCGTGAAGTCAGGAGTTTTATCCATGTCCGCAGCGAGCCACACCGTCACTCAGTCCAAACGCTATCTCGAACCGCGCAGCGACCTCGGAGCAGATGCTTCCCGCGATATTTCTGGGGGACTGACCGCGTTGCTCGCCGACGTGTTTGCCCTCTACCTCAAAACCAAGAACTTCCACTGGCACATGAGCGGACCTCATTTCCGCGATTATCACCTGCTCCTGGACGAGCAGGCTGCGGAGATCTTCGCAATGACCGATCTCGTCGCGGAACGGGTTCGGAAGCTAGGCGGCGGCACAATCCGGTCGATCTCTGACATCGCCGGTAAACAGCGCATCCTGGACAACAACGCAGACTACGTCGAACCCGGCGACATGCTGGCCGAACTGGAAGACGACAACCGTCAGCTGGTCGCGGCGATGCGCGAAGTCCATGGGTTGTGCGACGACAAGGGTGACGTCGCAAGCGCCAGCCTGCTGGAAGTCTGGATCGATGAAGCCGAACGGCGCGCTTGGTTCTTGTACGAGAGCGGCCGCCACTGACACTGCTGCTCGTAGGTGAGCTGCAACCGGGTCGCCACCTACGGCGACCCGGACAGTTCCCGGTCTCCCTTCGGGAGGAGCCTTAAATATCAGGCAAGCTACCTGCCCTGCCCCCAGATCCCAGGGCGCGGCAATCCCGAGACAGGCCAGTGGGGCTTGGGCAAAACGCCTTGCTGTTCGGCCCACTGCCTCTCAGCCCTTTGCGAGTGCATCTCCATACGCAGGGCCTCGGGTTTAGAGAGCCGGCACGAACCCAGTTTATGAGGCCCCTCGCCCGGCCAGCCACAGCACGAGATTTTCGACATACTGATGGATGGACGCGCGAGCAGCAGGCGAATGCGCCAAGCCATGCCCCGGTTTTTCCGAAACGAAGCCCGGACAACCGGCGGATGGATCCCAGTTATAGTCCGCAAAGTGGTGGAAGGTCGACTCCGCGATCACCGGCCCTGCCGTCTCCGTAGGTTCAAAGGCGACCGCGATGTTGAAGGACTGCCCACTCACCTTGCTGGTGCCTGTAGCTATAACGCGGGCAGAAGGATCGCCGACGGGCACCCCCACCGCCCCCTCATGGGGATGCGAGGGAAGATAACGGACGTATCCTTCCGGCGCATCGACATGACGCAGAACGGGATGCAACTCCCCGACGGGGACAATCTCCTGAAAATCCCCGTTGGCACCGGAGTGGTAGTTGGGCCAGAGAATATAGGAGGTTTCATAGTCGTCGATGACGTGCCGGGTCGGATCGGGATCGCGCTGGGAACTATGGAAGAAATG
Organism: Novosphingobium sp.; assembly: GCF_039595395.1. Classification (NCBI taxonomy): domain Bacteria; kingdom Pseudomonadati; phylum Pseudomonadota; class Alphaproteobacteria; order Sphingomonadales; family Sphingomonadaceae; genus Novosphingobium; species Novosphingobium sp. The sequence goes on from NZ_JBCNLP010000006.1 coordinate 1,853,954, forward strand.
GGCACCTCCCACTCCCCCCAGCGTGCAGACCGAACTTCCCAGATCCATATGGTCGCGAGATACAAGCAATCCGCGCCCTTTGGCGCGGAAACGACCGATCGCCTCGCAATCCTCGGCGTGAAGGCCATTGCCCGTATCAACCGCGAAGAGCCACATTTCGTCAAAGTCGGAATGGTCGATGGTTGAGAGAACCGGATCGGGTTCGCCCGGTGTAGCCCGGTCTCGCGCCGTCACATGGCACAAAGGATTACCGGCATCATCCGTTAGCCCCGCCAGATATTCACGAAGGAGAGAAAAGCGACCGATATGCCAGTCCTCCTCCGTCGTCGGGATGGTCGTCTGCAGCAAGATGCGGATGGGATTCGACATGCAATGGTCCTACTGATCGTGCCACATTGTTCTTGGACTGGCGTGCGCCTTGCTTTCTCCATGACTGCCGACAGACGTCCTGAAGGAGAAATATTTTACAATTCTCCAATCTACAAGAAAGACATCGCGATAGGAGTTCGCCTGGCGAGCCACTATCGAGGATGGCCTCGGGAACAATCTAAAACATCCTTCACAGCACGTCACGGCTGCTTTTATCCATACCATAGTATGGCATCCCGATAGCTTGGTAGTCCTTCAACCCAATCCCCACCGACCTCTATCTGTGCCAATCCATCCTTCCGGAGGCCTTTACGATGAGCGATCTGGCTACCCACATTATCGACGCCCACGGCGGACTTGAGCAATGGCGCAAGTTCAAGACGCTGAAGGCACACCTCATTCAGGGCGGTGCCCTGTGGATGCTGAAGGGCAAAGCAGGTGTCCTGGACGACACCTGGGTTACCATCGACCTGACCCGCGAGCATGCCTCGCACGCTCCCTTCGGCGATGCTTCGCGCAAATCTTCCTTCACGCCTGGCAAGGTTGCGCTTCTCTCCGATGCCGGGAGCGTGCTGGAGGAGCTTGACCAGCCACGCGCCTCTTTCGCAGGGCACACCCTCGAAACGCCCTGGAGCGACCTCCAGCTGGCCTATTTCGCCGGCTGCGCCATGTGGACCTATCTGACCATGCCGTTCCTGCTGGCCTCGCCCGGTGTCGAGACAGAGGAGCTCGAAGCCGTGGTGGAGAACGGTGAAACCCTTCGTCGGCTGCGCGTTCGCTTCCCCGCCGACATCGCGACGCACAGCACCACGCAGACGCTCTATGTCGATGAAAGCGGCCTGATCAAGCGCCACGACTATGACGTCGAAATCGCGGGCAACACCCCGGGCGCCCATTTCATTTCCGACTATACCGAAGTCGGCGGCATCAAGATCCCGACCAAGCGCCGGATTTTCCCACGCGGTGAAGACGGCAAGGCGATGCCCGAGCCGCTCGTCGTTTCGATCGATCTTGATCAGATCACCCTGGCTTGATCGATCGCTGATCAAGAGCCCCATACCAAGTTATTGGGCAGCCGATTCCTTGGATCAGTGGCGGCGACCTGCGCGATTGCGCAAAACTGCCCATGACAGGATCGGAGGGCGCTTCCATCAATCCCCCCCGCCGGCGCCCGTGACCTAACGTTACCCCCGTCCCGGTCAGGCCGATCCTGTCACCTTTTTACCTGCGAGGAGCGCTTGAATGAGCCTTACCATCACGCAACACACCACCGTGACGGTGCCGACCCAGTTTGTCGAAGCCGCCAACGGCATCCGCTACGCCTATCGTCGCTTCGGTGACGCGAGCGGCGTCCCTCTCGTCCTTCTGCCGCGTTTTCGCGGAGATTTGGACAGTTGGGACCCTGCCATCCTCGACACCCTCGCGGATGAACGTGAAGTTATCCTGGTCAACAACCGTGGGGTTAGTTCCACGAGCGGCACGACGCCTTCGACCATCACCGAGATGGCCCGTGATCTGGTCGCTTTCCTCGACGCCCTCTCGCTGACCGAGGTGGATCTGCTCGGCTTCTCGCTGGGCGGCTTCGTCGCCCAGGAGATCGCCCTCATCCGCCCGGATGTGGTGCGCAAGCTGATCCTGGCTGCCACCGGCCCCCAAGGCGGACCGAACATGCATGGCTGGCGCGCCGATATCCGCGATGCGGTCCGTAAGGATCCTCCCGGGCCGCCCGAACTGCTCTACACTTTCTTCAAGCCGACCGTGACCAGCCAGGCCGCAGGCGCCGAGTATCTCGGCCGCTTCATCGCCCGGACTGAAGATCGCGATATCGCCAGCACGCTGCAAACCCGCGATGCCCATTATGATGCCGTGTGCGACTGGGGCATCCCGGATCATTCCAAGCTGCAGCGCCTCCAGGGCATCCTTCAGCCGACCTTCGTCTGCAATGGCGATGCCGATGCGATGATCCCCCCGAGCCTTTCGCACCTCATGGGCGGCCTGATCCCCAACGCCATCGTCAAGATCTATCCTGACGCCGGCCACGGCTTCCTCTTCCAGCACCATGCCGAATTCTCGGCGGACGTGAACGAGTTCCTCAACGCCTGATAGCCGGGGGTCGGTCGACCGCTCAAAAGAGCAACTGACTGCACGAGGCTACAAGAGATCGGCCCCGCCAGCACTCAAGCAGGCGGGGCCGATTTATGATATGCTTGTGACAATTCACACAGCTCGGCGGGACGCCGTGGGATGTCGAGCCGCATTATCATGCATTTTCCTGAAACCAGAAAATGCAGGATAACTCCGCCAACCCTGCGGCTCAGGGGTCAAACCCGATAGCCCCCAGAAATCCACGAGCGCACCAGTGCCGCGTAGTCACCCGGTGCATCTTCCCACACGAAATGCCCTGTTTCCAGGACGATGTGACGGGACTTCGGTAGGCCGGCCGCCAGGAAATCGCCGTTCACCGGTGGAACGATAGGATCGTTCTTGCCGGAGACCACCAGCACGGGCGTTTCGATGGTCGGGAGAAGATCCCGCAAGATTGGCAGATCACGTGGATAGGCTCGCACATAATCGGCCGCTTCTACCCAGCGACGGGCAGAGGACGACTGACGGAAATCCTCCATCGCCTCCGCCGGAGGGAGGTTGCGCGTCATACGCTGGATCGTCCCGGTCACCTGAGCGCCGCCTTCGGCCTCGCCATATGAACCAGGTGCAGCCTCGATCACGCCCCGCAGCCCCTGCCCCAGCAGATCCATGCTGGCTCCGCCACTGCCGATGACAATGCTCTCAAACAGGTTTGGCGCCTGCGCGGCGGCAAAAAGCAACGCCGAGGTGCCAACGTCCGGCCCGACGGCGTGAACACGTTCGAGGCCGAGTTCGGCCGCCAACCGAACGATAAAAGCGCCCATGGGGGCGGGCGCCATCACATCTGCACGATGAGCGGACTGGCCAAAGCCTGGCAGGTCCACAGCGATGATGGGGCCAAGCCCGCCAATGTCTTTCCACACCGCATGAAATGCATAGATGCTCTGCGGCCAGGGCGCAGTCATCAAAATCGGGATGCCCTCACCGGGCGTTCTGAGCAGACGAAGTTCGTGGCCTTCGAACGTCATGAAGTAGGGTCGGTCGGGGTAAAAAATGGGGTCGCCCATGTATCGCGCCTCTTTGATCGAAGGATTGGCCGGGCGGAGGCTCGGGGCCTCCGCCCGGCGGGCATCAGGTAAAGCGATAGTTGGAGAGATCGATCGCCACGATCAGCGGATCGGCCGCCGGCGTGTTATCAGGCAGGCGCGGGTAGATCCGCATCTTGCCGTAGAGGGTGATCCCGTCGACAACGACCGGCTCGCTCAGATAGCGCGCCGCAGGATTGCTCCCCTGAATATCGACCTCATAGTCGTGGCGACGCAGATGCCCCTTCTCGTCGAAATAATAGGTCTGCGTCTTGCTGTGGGTCGCAATCGTCTCGGGAAACTCCGCGCGCAGACGACGCCAGGTCTCCCCATTCTCGGTCCAGCTTTCCACCTCCTGCGTCACGACGCCTGGCTGCTTGAGCAGGAACGGCGACGTGAGATAGGTCCACATGGTATAGCCGGCGAAATATCCCACCTGAGGATTGCTCCAGGGGGTTTCCATCTCATAACCGGCAAAGGATCCGCGCGGCTCGAGCAGCTCTTCCACGACCTCACCCTCGGGGGTCTCGATCGCAACGCGGCCCGGCGTGAAATTCGAGCGGTTCTGCGTCGGAGCGAAAGGCCAGTGGGACACATGCTCCTGGGTCAGATCGACCTTCACATGGGCATGCTCCAGCACCGTAGGCTGGCCCTTGAGTGCCCAGAGGATGCCGCCTTGAAGCAGATCAGCTTCAAGCGTCTTGAAGCTCTTGAAGCGCTCCAAACCACCGTGGGCCTCGATCACGAAGTCAACCAGATCACTCATCATCACATCTCCTGAGACGACTTTCAGCGACCACTGCTGAAAGTCAGAGCAGATCGACGCGACACCGGGAATCCTGGAGCAATGCGTTGAGGATTCGAAGGAAATCGCGTCGACCTCATGGCCAGGAGATTGTCTGCCTTAGAGCGTCCAAACCATTCACGATCTGGAATGTGTTGACCATACCAAGGTAGCCCATCCGGAAGAGGCCCGGCCAAACCTGGCGCTCACACGACCGCCTGCCCCTGGCTCGACCGTCATTCAAAGAGGCATCGCCTCAGAGGCACTGGGCGATAAGATCGCGAACCTTGGCGGACAACATACGACCGACCTCGGCGACATGTTCAATCGCGAATGATCCCATCAGATCAGCCGGATCGTCGAACATGATCGTTGTCCCACCATCACTGAGATCTTCGAAAATTCCGAGCCGGAAGGGTGCGTAGAGCCCGACGCCCAGATCGTAGGCCGTGATGTCAGCGGCTACGAGAGGATTGCCGATTGCATATTGAACGCTTCGACCTGGCCGCCCCAATCGTTCGAGAAGACCATGTTCGATCTTGCCCAACAGGACGAAGCCACTGGGGGCCGCCAGACCGGACAGTCGCTTCCGAAGGCCGTCGGCACTGAGCTGCGCGTCTTCTGCCTTCTGGTTGGGATCGAGGCGATGAACGATCCGTTCGAAGCGCTCCACCACCTCGGCAAATTCTCGTCCCGTTTTCGCGGTCACCCGCTTGAGTGTGAAGGCATCTTCCGCAAACACGCTATTGATCGGCTTGCCGCTCATCTTTTGGTTCCTTCGAATTTTTGAGCATCTTCACGCGCAGCCCACCGCAGCGCGCTTGGCCTCAGGCGAGAAAGGAGTTCTTGCCCGTCACCGCGTTTTTGCCGGGACGGTCGCGAACAGGAGGCCAAGCCCTTCGGCAAGGGTCGGGTGGGCGATGATCGCGTCGCGCAGAGCGGTGTAAGGCAGTCCGCCGGCCATCGCCATTTGCACCGCTGTCATCACTTCACCGGCCTGGGCGCCCAGCATCGCAAAGCCGAGAATACGATCATCATCACCGACCAGCGCCTTCATAAAGCCACCACGCTCACCGAGCGTTCGTGCACGAGGCACCGCATTCATCGAAAGCATCGCGAGGCGATAGTCGATGCCGGTGGCCTTGGCCTCTTTCTCGCTCAGGCCGATCCGTGCGAGTTCGGGATCCGTAAAGACGCAATAGGGAATGACGCGCCCCGCCCTGGTGTAGTTGCCCCCGGCAAGGCCGCACTTGATCACCCGGAAGTCATCAAGGGAGGCATGGGTAAACATCGGGGTGCCAGCGATCTCGCCGAGCGCCCAAATGCCATCAGCCGTCGTCCGAAGCCGGTCATCGGCCTTGACGAAACCCAGGCCATCGAGGTCAACCCCCGCAATATCGAGGCCAATATCCCGCGTCATCGGCCGGCGTCCCGTGGCAACGAGAAGGTGTGACCCTTCAAGTTCCTTCCCGTCTGCAAGCCGCACGGAGACGGCCTGACCTGACCGCCCGGAGACCTCGACAATTGCCGATCCCAGGGCGAAGCTGACGCCGCCAGCACTTAGGGCGGCCTGAAGGGCTGCCGAGATATCGGGATCTTCGCGTCTGGCGATCTGGTCGCCAGCCTCGATAATGGTGACCTTGCTGCCGAGACGACGAAATGCCTGGCCCAGTTCAAGACCGATGTAACCACCTCCCAACACCAGCAAGTGCGAGGGGAGGCTGTCCAGGCGCAAGGCCTCGACATGGGTCATCGGTTCCGCGTCTTTGAGGCCCGGAATGTCAGGGACCAGCGCTTGAGTGCCAAGGTTGAGATAAATCTCCCCGGCGGTCAGGCGCCGGACGCCGTTGTCCAACTGAACCTCGATCACGCGAGGTTCGACAAAGCGCCCCCACCCTATCAGGAGATCCAATCCAGAAGCCAGAAAGGCAGCCAGGTTAAGATCCACCATTTCCTGGACAACCGATGCGGTCCGCCGCGCCACCGCCGGCATGGACAAAGTCACCACATCGGGAGAGCCGTAATCATCGGCATGAACCGCGAGGTCGTGGACCTGAGCGCTGCGGATCAGGGTCTTGCTCGGGATGCAGGCGACGTTGATGCACGAGCCACCGATGAGGCCGCGTTCGATTAACGCAACCTTCCGACCGGCCTTGGCCTGGTCCATGGCGAGGGTCTTCCCGGCCTTGCCGCCGCCAAAGACGATGAGGTCATAGGTTTCCACGCTCATGGACCAGCCCCCTTAGGCTTTGATGAAGGCAAGCAGATCGGGGTTCAGCACATCGGCATGCGTCGTCAGCATGCCATGCGGGTAGCCCGGATAGATCTTGATCTGACCGTGCTTGAGGAGCTTGATCGAAAGCAGCCCTGCGTCGGCGATCGGCACCACCTGATCATCATCACCATGCATAACCAGCGTGGGAACGCTGATTGCCTTGAGGTCTTCGGTGAAATCGGTCTCCGAGAAGGCCGCGATGCAGTCGTAGTGCGCTTTGGCGCCACCGATCATGCCCTGACGCCACCAGTTCTGGATGGTGCCGGGGTAGATCTTCGCACCAGGACGGTTGAACCCGTAGAACGGCCCGCTCGCGACATCGAGATAGAACTGGGCGCGATTGGCCGCGAGAGCCGAACGGAAGCCATCGAAAACCTCCATCGGCGTGCCGCCAGGGTTCTTCACGGACTTGACCATGATCGGGGGCACCGCGCCGACCAGCACAGCCTTGGCAACGCGGCCAGGCTTGGCGCGAGCAGCATAGCGAGCGGCCTCGCCGCCGCCGGTCGAGTGCCCGATATGCACGGCATTGCGCAGGTCCAGGTGATCGGTCAGCGCGATGACATCGGCCACGTAGGTGTCCATGTCATTGCCGGTGTCGGTCTGGGTCGAACGGCCATGACCGCGACGGTCATGCGCGATCACACGGAAGCCGTGGCTCAGGAAATAGAGCATCTGGGCATCCCAATCGTCCGAGCTCAGCGGCCAGCCATGATGGAAAAAGATGGGCTGGGCATCCTTGGGACCCCAGTCCTTGAAGAAAATCTCGGTGCCGTCTGCGACCTTGAACGTACCCATGCCAAAATCTCCATGTCCTGAATGTGTCGAGTGTGATGCCGAGAGAGCGACTTCAGGTAGCAGGGTAAGCCCCGCCGACGCGAGCGCCCCACCCATTATCATCTGGCCCACCATCTGGCGGCGCGTGATGTCGAAGAGGGAATTGCTCATCGGTTAAATGCCCATTTTGAGAGAGCGGGAGGCCCGCCCGAATGGGCACCGGCATCCCCGGCAAGAGATATCAACCTCGCGAGAAATCAGGACAATCGCACCTGAGTATTGGGCGATACCCACCAAGGTATCTGTTGAGATCACATGTCTGGCGGCAAACTGCCCGCCGCGACGTTAAGCCGGGCGGGCAGCGCAGGTCGGATCAGAGCTTATTCAGCGGCAGCGGCATAGGCATCCATGGCGCGCGTGGAATAGACCAGCGCCGCCCCCGCGTTCAGTCCGATGGCCACGCCGAGCGCTTCGGCCAGCTCTTCCCGGGTCGCACCTGCGGCCAAGGCTGCTTTCGTGTGGACCGATATGCAGCCGTCGCACCGCAGGGTGATGGCGCAGGCCGCTGCGATCAGCTCACGGGTCTTTTCATCGAGGTGGTTGGTCTTTTTACCCGCACCGCCGATCGTTGCGTAGCCCCGGGTGATATCGGGGCTGATGTGCCCGATTTCCGAAACACCCTGGAGGACCTGATCGCGATATCCGTTCCAATCCATCATATGCATGGCATTTTACTCCCTGTTTAAAACTGGTCGGTGGCCCGGTGGTCAGAAGCCTTCGATCACGGTCTTGCCGATCGAGGTCGAATCCTCGATCAATTGATGGGCCTCTCGGACCGTGGCGGCATCGATGGGAGCGAGCCGGTTGGTCAGCGTGGTGACCAGCGCTCCGGCATCGACCAGCTCGGAAACCTCATTGAGCAGGCGATGCTGCTCGATCATGTCAGCCGTCCGGAACATCGAACGGGTAAACATGAATTCCCAACTCACGCTGATCGCCTTGCGCTTGAGCGGAGCAATATCCAGGGAAGCCGGGTCATCGATGACGGCAATGTGCCCTTGAGGCGCGACGATCTTGGGGAACAGCGGCAGATACTGATCGGTCGCCGTCAGGGACGCGACATAATCGACCATCGGGATATCGAGCCGCTCCAGCTGCTCCTCGATCGACTGCCGATAATCGATGACAAAGTCGGCCCCCATCTTTTTGACCCATTCGACGGTATCGGGTCGCGAGGCAGTCGCCAGGATGGTCAAGCCAGTGAGCTTGCGCGCCAACTGGATCAGGATCGATCCCACGCCCCCTGCCCCATTGATGACCAGCAAGGTCCCCTTGCTCAGATCACGATCGCGAGGCAGCCCGAAGCGGCTGAACAGGATCTCCCAGGCGGTGATTGTCGTCAGCGGCAACGCCGCCGCCTCGCCCCAGTCCAGCTTCGCAGGCTTGCGACCGACGATGCGCTCATCCACCAGCTGATACTCAGCGTAGGAACCGGGGCGAGTGATGTCACCCGCGTAGAACACCTCGTCGCCGACCTTGAAATGTTCGACCTCGGTACCGACGGCTTCAACGATGCCCGCTGCGTCAAAGCCCAGGATCTTGGGTTCCTCACCTGCCGGGGCCGCGCTTGCCCTAAGTTTCACATCGACAGGATTGACCGAGACAGCCTTGACCTTGACCAGCAGGTCTCGTGGGCCCGGCACTGGCGAGCGCAGAATAACATCCAGAAGCGCATCGGGCCGATCAACTGGGCCAGGTGTTTGATAACCAACAGCTTTCATGAGAAGTCTCCTGAGAATTTGCGTAGATCAGGGCTGGCCTGCCAGCTTGAGGGTGAAGAGCGAGATCGGCCATTCCACCCGCGACACCCCTTGATTGAAGAGTGGCACCCGATCGATCTGGGCCGCCGGCATCAGCAGCTGACCGTCATCTGTGATGAACATCGCATCGACCCAATGGAGGCGCGGGTCGCAGGCGATGGTGGTGATGACGCCATCAGGTGCTCGCTTGCGGATCGCATTTGCTTTGAGATCCGAGAAGTAGAGGTTGCCATGGGCATCCATGACGCTGCCTCCCATCGGAGGAAGATCCGCAAAAGGCCGGACGGCCTTGTCCAAGGCCTGTGGGGTGACCTTGGGATCATCGAGCAAGCTGGTGGGCACCCGCGACCAGGGCCCTTCAAGCGGGCCGTAATACAGCCACTGGCCGTCCGGGCTGAGCTCCATAGGATCAGAATTCACCAGCAGCGGACGGTTGTCCGGCCCCTTGAGAACCTGCCCCTCCATCACGATCGGTCGGTTCGAAGACGCAACCGTGGAGGGGTGCCGGTCGAGCACCCGACGGCTCCGACCAGTGTCCAGGTCCAGAACGATGATCCCGGCGTTGCCGGCATCGGTCAGATAGGCGTGCTTGCCGTTGAACCGGATGTCATCGACATAGGACCCTTTCCTCGCCACCTCGGGTGGAAAATGGATCACACGGGTGACCTTGTTCTCGCGCAGATCGATCTTCACCAGCTTGGCCGCGCCGGGCAGCGGATCTCCGCCGAAGGTTGGGGCTCCGGTGTCGACCACCCAGAGCGCGCCTTCGGGATCGCGGCGAAGTGCGTTGATGTTCACGAATGAGCGCGCGCCATCCTCGCCCGCCTTCCATTCGTTCCAGCCAGCATCCGGATAGGGGATGATCTGTCCGTTCCGGGCAGCCGCCAACTGAGGCCCCGATTGCCCGGTCCAACGGGGACCGGAAAGCAGATAGCGATTCCCATCGGCCACAACCGCATTCCAGAGCTGGCTTCGCGTCGAAACCACGCTCTCGATCTGGGCCAATCCCGTCGAATCTTTGCCCGTCGAGTGTTCAGTCGCGGAGCCAACGGTCAGCACGCCGCCTGCCACCGCCGCCAACACCGCACCACCAAAGGTGGCGAGCACTACACCACTGCAAGCGGCGGCCAAAACGCTGCCGAAAACCCATAATCTTTTCCGCGAGTGCCGCACGGCGACCTCCTCTTCGTTCGATGCCATCTGGCGTGCGAACAAGATCGGCCGACCGGCCTGCCTTCACCAGACCAACTTCGGTATGGGCATCATGCATAAATGCATGGACTGATCGCTGGAGAGAGATAAATCCTGCATCAATGAACAGCGCCCGTGAGCCCTCCTCCCTCGACTGGAATCATCTCCGGTTGTTTCTCGCGATCGCGCGCACCGGCACGCTCACCGCAGCAGCGATGCGCATGAAGATCACGCAACCCACCGCAGGGCGCCAGCTGCGTAGCCTCGAGGAAGCGGCCGGAACCGCGCTTTTCCAGCGGTCTCACAACGGATTTCGTCTCACCGACGCGGGCCAGACCGTGCTCGCCTATGCCCAGAATATCGAGGACGAGGCCCTGCAGCTTGAACGCCAATTGATGAATGGCGAGGAGCGGCTTGGCGGCGTACTGCGGCTCTCGACCTCTGACTGGTTTGCCTCGCGCGTTCTGGCCGATCCGCTTGCTGGCTTCGTTGATCAGCACACGGGCCTGACCACCGAACTCCTTGCTGATTTCCGCCTTTCGAGCCTCCACCGCCGGGAAGCCGACATGGTGTTTCGTTTCGCCCCCTTCAGCGAAGGGGACATTGTCCAGCGACGATTCACGCACGTCCGCTATGGAGCCTATATCAGCCCGGCCTACCGGCGGAAATTCGGAGATCCGCTTTCCAGCGCGGACGGCACGGGTCACCATATCGTGACGATGGACACAGCGCTGGCTGGTGCTGCCGACGCGCTCTGGCTCCAGCAGCGATGGCCCCAGGCACGGCTCGCATTTCGCAGCAACAATCGCGAAGCACAGGCGATCGCCTGCCTTCGCGGGACAGGCATCGCCGTCTTGCCACGATTGATCGGAGATTCACTTGGGCTCGAAAGGCTTGAACCTGCTCCGCCCGGCCGAGATGTCTGGCTCGGCTATCACCGGGATGTCAGACATTCACGTCGGATTCGCTTGCTCATCGAGCACCTGACAGCCCATGTTCAACTGGAGATATGAAACAACATCAGTGTCTCAAGTGATTGCATTCGGACCCCATCCACTACCTAGGTATGCTTGCCCCAATCATGGCCACCCGATATGCCCGCAGAGCAGGAGGCTCGGGTTTCGACGAGAGGATTAAAACGTGACTCAACCCGCCCTCGTGGCCGTCGTCGATGACGACGAGGACGTGCGAGAGTCCTTGGAAATGCTCGTCCTGAGCGTTGGCCATGAGGCTGTCCTCTTCGAAACCGCAGATGCGCTGCTAGCCTCACCGCTCCTTGATGAGTTCCGCTGCGTCATCAGCGATGTCCAGATGCCTGGCACAAACGGCATTCAACTGGCCCGTGAGATTCGCTCACGGACAGCCGTCCCCGTCATCCTGATCACCGCGTTTCCCGCTGATGAAATCGAGCGAAGGGCGAGGGATGCCGGAGTCCACCAGTTCCTCAGCAAGCCATTTGATCCCAATGCGCTTATCGACGAATTGGTCAGCCTATTGGGCTAAGACGACCTTAGCCGACAATGCCTGCGTCGTGAGCGGACAGAATCCCGTCTGATGGCGGGAGCGGAAGGTCAATGGTCACCCTGGCCCCTCCTCCATTTTCGCGGTTAGCTATGCCGATCTGGCCGCCATGCCCCTCGATGATGGAGCGGCAAATTGATAATCCGAGCCCCAGTCCATTGGGCTTGGTTGACTGAAAGCTCCTGAAACTCGCGCCCTCGCCGCCCTCGGGAAAACCCGGCCCGGTATCGGAGATGACGATCGAAAAAGTGTCCCCTCCTGCTGTGGCCGAGATCTGGAGGGCACGCTGGCCTGCCTGTCCTTCCATTGCCTGCACGGCATTCATCATGAGGTTGACCATAACCTGCTGGAGCTGGACGCGGTCCCCACGAATGCGGGGTAGATCCTTGTCGAATGCGAAGTTGACCAGAATATCATGGTCCCGGAGCTCTCGGGCGACAAGCTGGTGGGCATCGGAAATCACCTGCGTGACCTCCAGATCCACAAGCTCAACTTTCTGGTTGGAAGCCATCGCCCGAATGCGAGAGATGATCTCTCCGGCCCGAATGGCGTCACGCAGAACCCTCTGACTCAGGGTGGCCAGATGTTTTGCGGCCATGGCCGGCTGACGGGCGATCCGTTCGGCGGCCACGGCGTTGTTCGCAATAGCGGTGATCGGTTGCGAGATCTCGTGAGCGATTGACGCTGACAGCTCGCCCAGCATAGAAATCCGGGAAGCATGGGTCAATTGCCGCTGGAGCCGCTCCAATTCCTCGCGGGCCTGAACCTGCTCGGTGATGTCGAGTTGAGCTGCCAGCACCCGGCCCCTGCTGTAGGGAAGCGAAACGACCCGGCAGAACAGCGTATCGGCAAATGTCCCGTCAAGGCGACGCATACGCAGTTCGGACTGGAACACGGCCTCCCCCCGCCAACTCGCCTGGATTCCCCGGCGGTAGGCCTCGCGGCCCGGCTCGAACATGCCCTTGAGCGATCGGCCGATCAAATCCTCTCGCGAGGCTGCGCCGCATAATCTGGCACCCGCGTCATTCGTCTCGATGACGGTGACGGCTTCCATGGCAAAATCCACGAAGTCCGGGTGCTCGTTGATATATTGCTCGAGATCGACGACGCCTTGCGCCCGCAGCTCTTCGAAGCGCTGTGCCAGCCGGCTTGTGTCCATCTCCGAGATCGCGATGGACGGAATCTCGTAGAACATTTTCTCGCGCTGGCTGGCGAGATCAAGCTCGCGAGAAACACGGATCCGCTCGGAGATATCGGTGAAGCCGATCAGCAAACTGCCGCGTCCAACCGTCCCGGGCAGGAAGGACACGGTGAAGAGCGCCTCGAATTCCCGCCCGCCCAGGCTGCGCATGCGGGTTTCGCAGATGAAATGCGACTGCCCGCTCACCGCTGCAATCACGGCGGCAGCGTAGTCCTTGTGACTTGCCTGAGGCCAATAATGTTCGAGCGAGATCGCCAGCAGGTCTCGCTTGGTACCGGGACCGAACAGTTCGACTGAACGCTCATTGATATCGACGACCCGCGTCGCCCGCATCATCTCACGCACAAGATCCGGATTGCGAGCAAGATGGCCGGCCAGATCGGCCTTGGCTTCATTGCCCAAACGGCCCAAAATTCGACCTACGCCTGAAAAATCGAGTTCCCAGAAAGCTGCCGCCACCGCGCTGAACAGGTTGCGATAGCGGTACTCACTGGCCGCGAGCTTGATTTCAGCTGGATGCTTGGAATCGAGGAGAGATGAGACTTCAACGATTTCTCCTGGCGCCACGCCGAGAGATTGTGAGGTCGCGCACTTGACCCGCACGGTCAAACCGGTGCCGTCGAAGGCAATACGATCGATCGTGCCCTCCCAAACTCCCTCGGTCTCAAGGGCCTCGGCTATGTCGTCGGGATAAGCGCCAAAAAGTTCAGCAAGGTGCTGGCCGTTTGCCTCGTGAGGTTGCCAGCCATAGAGGGTTGAGGCAGCCAGATTCCAACCCGAAATCCGACCGTCCCTCGACGCGATGACACTCTCGCTCATCAGGTCCCAAAGGCCTGTACTCTGCGTCAAGCTGCCTGCTTTCTCATCGACCGACGACCCTAATTTCAAGACCTATGCAGTGCGGCCGATCGATCCGATGACGCTTCCTCGCGCCGACGCCCCGCCCGCGAGTACCGCAAAATCTACCGATAGCAGCGCAGATCTAGTGGTCGTTTGCCTTAACGGCAAGGGCAAGGCTTGATCCCCAAGCCACCGAGCCAATGAGCATGCTCGCCGGGCCGCCAGGGCGCCTCCCGGTCACCGGCTAACCTACCATCCGAGGATGTCGAGCTTCATAACCAGATCAGCGACCGAGTTAGCCTTCAATTTGCGCCCCGCACTCGAACGGTGCATCTTCACCGTGATTTCGGTGATGCCGAGCTCATAGGCGATTTGTTTGTTGAGGAGGCCGCGCTTCACGCCCTTCAAAACGTCGGTCTCACGGGGCGTCAGCGCCTTGGCCAGAACGTGGACCTGTCGGGCCGCATGATGCCCCGCCCAGCGCTCGCGATCACGCTCCAGGGCCGACATCACGGCATCAAGGAGTTCCTGTTCACGGAAAGGCTTGGGCAGAAAATCCACGGCCCCGGCCTTCATGGCTCGGACTGACGTAGGGACGTCGGCGTAACCGGTCAAAAAGATGATCGGCAGCTTCACCCCCGTTTCAACGAGGCGAGCCTGGAGGTCCAGCCCACTGGATCCGGGCATGCGCAAATCGAGCACCATGCAACTCGGGCGGTCGGGCAGCCCATGGGCCAGCAGCGCCGCTGTCGATGGAAACGCAAGTGAATCCAGACCAACGGAGGTGAAGAGGTCGCTAAGCGCTTCACGAAGGTCATCATCATCATCGACGATGAGAACGAGCGGCTTGTCAGAGGGCGCGCTTTCCACAGGCGCCCCTCGACGATCCTTCGGCACGGCCGATCGCTGGCTTAGCATAGTCGGCCTCCAATCCGTCCTCGACGTCAGGACGTGCTGCCTGCATATGGATCAGCAGCCTGACAGTAAATCCACCAAATGCCCCTCCATACCATGGTATGGCCTCTCATGAGAGCCCTGGCCTGGCCTCCAGTTCTGCCCAAATGCCCTGGAACCGAGGACATAAGGGCAATTCGTCGGACACATTCAAGCAAGCCGCGAGCCAAAGCAGGGGCCGAACGGCGCTATCCCATACCATTGTGTGTGTGGCTGGCGATTAGCGCGCTCAGCATAACCCTGCAAAATTGCTGAAAGGCTTGCCATGCTCACTCATGCGACTGCGCCCACACTTCATATCGAAGCCAACGGCGTGAACTTTGCCTACCGACGCTTTGGTGCCCCGGGCACACTGCCGCTGGTCATGCTTCAGCATTTCACGGGCGGCCTCGATCACTGGGATCCCCTGATCACCGATGGCTTCGCGAAAGACCGCGAGGTCATCCTCGTGAATTACCCCGGCATCGGAGCATCGAGCGGCGAGACGCCCAAGACGATCGAACTGATGGCGCAGAGCATCGATGATTTCATCATGGCTCTCGGACTGGAGACCTTTGATCTCCTGGGCTTCTCGATCGGCGGGATGGTCGCGCAGGCCTATGCCAAGGAGCATTCGTCCAAGCTGCGGAAACTGATTCTCGTGGGGACCAGCCCGCGCGGTGGTGAGCCAACGCCCTTCCAGGAGGAGGTCGTCAAACGGGCGCGTGGGAACGCGGGCCTCGAGGAGCTCGCCTGGCTGTTCTTTGGCCACTCGGAAGCCGGCCGGGCTGCCGCTGGACGCTTTTGGGAGCGCCGCCACAGCCGAACCCTGGAGGTCGATCCCCCTTCACGGCAGGAATCCATCGTATCGCAGGCGATCGCCGGGCACGACTGGCTGGTGCCGCACGGTGAGCGCTTTGCGGATCTCAAGAAGATCTCGGTGCCCACCCTGGTGGTCAACGGCACTCTGGATGTCATGTTGCCGACCATCAACTCCTTCTACCTGCAGCAGAATATCCCGGATGCGCAGCTGATCATCTATCCCGACGCGGGCCATGCCCCGCATTTCCAGTTCCCTGGGCTGTTTCTGGCCCATGCCAACCTGTTCCTCGAAGGTTGAAGGGCCGGGGCGCCCCCTCGCCCATCAATCCACTCTGAACACGCCTGGGTCTCCCAAACGGGTCCCGGCCCCCTCAAAACTTACATCAAAGGAACGCTTGTCATGACGACCTCATCCAAGGGTACCGCGCTCATCACCGGTGCATCGGCGGGCATTGGTGCCGTCTATGCCGATCGCCTGGCGAAGCGAGGCTATGATCTCATCCTGGTCGCTCGCAACGCAGAGCGCCTCCACGACATCGCGACCGATCTCAGCGAGAAGACCGGGCGCCGCGTGGAAACGCTTACCGCCGATCTCATCACCAAAGAAGGCCGCACCTCCGTCGAGGAAATTCTGGCGAGCCGCGAGGATATCACGCTGCTGGTGAACAATGCCGGCTTCGGCGGCGTCGCCCCGCTCGTTTCGTCCGATCCCGATCTGATGGAGGACATGATCGCGGTCAATGTCACGGCTCTGACCCGTCTGACCTATGCTGCCGTGCCGGCGATGCTCGCCCGTGGCCATGGTGCCATCATCAACATCTCCTCGATCGTCGCGATCGGCCCCGAGATCCTCAACGGCGTCTACGGCGGCAGCAAGGCCTTCGTGCTGGCGTTCACCCAGTCGCTCCTGAGCGAGGTGGCGGACAAAGGCATTCGCGTCCAGACCGTTCTGCCGGGCGGTACGGCGACCGATTTCTGGTCCGTGGCGGGTTATGGCGAATATGCCGAAAGCCCCAAGGCGATGCCCGTCGATCTCCTGGTCGATTCCGCAATGGCGGGCTTCGATTTGGGCGAGACGGTCACCATCCCGCCGCTCCAGGATGGCGCTCTTTGGGATCGGTTCGATTCCGCACGGCGCGAGATTGCCGAAAACGTTGCCCATGCCCGACCGGCCGCGCGCTACGGCCTCACCGAGGCATAAACCAACGCATAGGTCGCCTTTCGCGATCGACCAGCGATGATGTAACGATGGATGATGGGGTAAAGCAGCATGCGCGGTGAATTGCTTGGTACGGTCTGGGGCCGGCAGGGTCGGATCGTTCTGGGAAACAAGGGCCCCCTCCACCCGGGCCCTTGGGCACCCCTGCGCAGCCTTATCTGGATGGTCGCCCTGTTGATTGTGACGGGCGCCATCCTATCCCTTCAGTCGCTGGTCAAATCATGGATCCCCAACGAGACCCTGACGGTCACGATGGCGTTCATATGCACCCTGCTCGCCTACGGCGCCTATTTCGGGCTGGTTAGAAAGGGAGAGCGCCGCTGGCCATCAGAGCTCTCCCTTCAGGCCTTCTGGCAAGAGTATCTCGCGGGCTTTCTGGCCGGCTGCCTGATCATCACACTCACTGTTGGATTGCTCTGGCTGGCTGGCCTTTATGATATCCGGCTCAGCCAGTGGAGCGATTGGGCGCACGATCTGCGCGAGACGATCGGGACCGGCTTGCTTGAAGAATTATTGGCGCGGCTCATCCTTTTCCGCCTCCTCTCTCGGGCCTTCGGGCTGCCTGCCGGGCTCATCATCTCAGCCATAGCTTTCGGCGCTGCCCATATTTTCAACCCTCACTCCTCCCCGCTCGCCGCTATCGCCATTGCTGTCGAAGCCGGGCTGCTCTTTGCGGGCTTCTATATCCTGACCGGCAGGGTCTGGATGTCGGCTGGAATCCACGCTGGCTGGAACCTGATGCTTGGCGGCGTTTTCGGCGCTCGCGTGTCCGGCATGGCCAGCGACGGGAGCCTTTTGACGAGCCTTCCCAAACCGGGGTCCATGGACATCCTGACCGGCGGGGCCTTCGGGCCAGAAGCTTCCCTGCCCGCCGTGATCATTGGCCTTGCCGCCTTTGTCTTGACCCTGCGCCAGCTGCCAAAGACGGACGCCTGAACAGCCACACTTTCGTATGGCTGCCCCATGCCATGATGGTGGTGGTCCGTGCGCTTTCGATCGGCGATTGACTAAGCTCGAAAGCGAAAGGCCCTCCCATGAGCGAATGTGAAGGAAGCGCTTACCGGGCAGATCGCACCGGATCTGGCAAAAGACAGAGCGCTTCAACAGAAAATCCGGCTGAGATCCTGGCCCCTGCCGAGACCGATGGGCAGGGTCTGCTCTCCAGCCTTCAGGACAACGGCATCGCGTTTTGGGTCTACTGCACGGCAAGCTGCCGCAGCTTCCTGCTTGGCCCCGATGGTATTGTGCCTGGTATTGCTGGGGATGCATTTCATCCGGAGGGCGGTTCCTTGGTCGAAGAGGATCATGGCATCCTCGCCTCGGCTCTCGAAGCCATGGAAAAGCTGGGCGAATCCCGCGAAGTCCGGTTTCGCGTCAAAGATGAGGCCGGCGCCATTCGATGGTTGCGTTGCACAGGATCGCGCCTGCCCGGCACCAATCCTATTCGCCTCGGGGGGTTGGTCATCGACATTACTGGCGAAGTCGAAGCGGTCGAAATGCAGGCGCTGATCGCCAGCGAACTCCAGCACCGTCTGCATAATCTGTTTGCCGTTTTTTCGGCCATGGTCCGCAGCCTCGCACGGCAATTCAACGATGCCCCCTCCTACGCGAACGAACTGGAGAACCGCCTCGGGTCTCTGGCGAAAGCCCACGATCTTCTCTGGGCATCCGAGAGCCATCCGACGCTCGGAAACCTTCTCGAGGCCATTCTCGCGCCATATCGGGACCTTGCGATCCTCGAGCTGACCGGCCCGACGGTCTCGATACTCCCAGGCGCCGTAACGCCTCTCACGCTCATCCTCCACGAATGGGTCACCAATTCGGTCAAGTATGGCTGCCTGCGAGGCCTCACGGAGGCGCGCCTGACCATCTATTGGGAAACCAGCAACACCGAGCTGAGAATCCTGTGGGTTGAAGATATACCCGGGCCCATCGCCGATAGCCAACGCGGCTCCGGGTTTGGCAGTCGACTCCTGGAGGCATTGGTCAAACAGATTGATGCGCGCTTCGAACGCCGGATTTTCCCTGGTCAGACCGCCCTGTCGCTGGCCATGCCATTGCGCCTCTTCACAGCCGCATAGTACCCGTCGCCGGCGCCCCGCCCACTTGCGAGGTCTGAAGCACCGCCTCCCAATTCAAACCAGGGCGCCGGAGCCGGGCCGCACTCCGCCCCCTGGGTTGATCTCCTGCCGCCCCTGTAAGCCCTCAGCTTTCATCGATGGCTCTGCGGCGAACGAATATCCGGACGTCCGTACCAACCTATCTTAGGTTCGCGCCCAACCGGGTCAGGTTACTGCCCCCTGGACACTATTTTTCCACTATTTTTCACGGGCGGCTTCGGATCGCAGCGACGTCAGAGGACTGACCAGATAGCTGATGATCGAGCGCGTGCCGATGCGGATGTCGCTGGTGGTGCTCAGCCCAGGCGACACGGCGCGCGGCCCATCCTCCGTCTCAATGGTGCCCTTCAGCAGGGCGATCCGTGCCAGATAATAGGGCCCAGCCTTGTCCTGGATTGCATCGCGGCTAATCGAGACGATCCGTCCCGGCACGGTGCCATAGCGCGTGTAGGGGAAGGCTTCGAGCTTCACCGTCGCACCCTGCCCGGCATGGACGAAACCGGCATCCTTGTTCAGCACCCGCGCCTCCACCACCATCGAGCCTTCGGGCACGATGATCATCAGCGGCTTCACCGGCTCGGCCACACCGCCCAGCGTGTGGAGCGCCAGTTGCTGAACCGTTCCATCCTCGGGCGCAACAAGGCGCTGAAGGCGGCTACGCCGGCGAGCCTTGGTCAGCTCTTCTCGGCGCTGGATCACCTCATTTTGCGCCTTAGCCAGATCCGTCAGTGCCTGCTGGCGCGCCTGCTCACGCGATTGAGCCAGCTCCTGCCCGAATTTCGCCGCTTCCGAGAGGCCTCGCGACTGCTGCGCCACCGCGACATCACGGTCCCCCTGCTCGCCCCGTCGCTGGCGTTGCAGCTCCAGCAGGCGCAGTCCCGGCGCATAACCCTTGGCGGCCAGCCCATTCATCGCTTCCAGCTCGCGGTCCAGCACCGGCGTGGTTTCCTGAAACTTGCGGATCTGCTCCCCGGCGGAGCGCGCATCGGCCAGCGCCGACTGGCGGGCCGCCGCCATGCCCGCCACCGCCGCATTGGCATTGGCCACCTGCGCGGAGATCAGGCGGCGCTGGGTCTCGGCCACCTCGGGCGGCGTACCATCAGGCGGGGTGAAATGCAGGCCCTTGCCCGCCAGCGCATCGGCGATCGCCAGATTGCGCGCGGCGGTCAGTTCGGCATCGAGCAGCGCTTTTTCCGCCTGTTCCTGATCTGCAGTGGAGACGGTCGGGTCCAGATCGACCAGTGGCTGGCCGCGCTTCACCATATCGCCATCATGCACATAGATGCGCCGTACGATGCCGGTGTTGGCCGCCTGCACCAGCTTCACCGCATCCATCGGCACGATGCGCCCCTGCGCCGTAGCAACAATGTCGATCCGCCCCAGCATCAACCAGAGCACCGTGGCCGCAAACCCCATAAGCAGCGCCCAGGCCGTGATCCGGCCGGTGGGGGAGACAGGCTTTTCGATCACCTCCAGCGCAGCGGGTAGGAAATCGGCCTCGCGGCTGCGCAGGCGGTCGACGGTGCGCAACTTCTCTTGGTTCATCGCCTCTTGGGCCAGGCGCCAGTAATGGGCCAGCGCGCTCATGCCGCCACCCCCTGGCTGACGCCCATCTGGCGGCGGTGAAGATCAGCATAGCGGCCATCGAGCGCGATCAACTGATCATGGCTGCCGGTTTCCACGATTTTGCCCCGTTCCAGTGTGATGATCCTGTCGCATTGGCGGATGGCCGAAAGACGATGCGCAATGATCAGCACTGTGCGCCCCTTGGCCATGGCCTTGAGATTGTTCTGGATGATTTCCTCGCTTTCGGCGTCCAGCGCGGAAGTCGCCTCGTCGAAGATCAGGATGCGCGGTTGGGTTACCAGCGCGCGTGCAATAGCCAGACGCTGGCGCTGCCCGCCCGAAAGGTTGGTGCCGCGCTCCTCAATGATCGTGTCATAGCCCTGCGACAGCCGCAGAATGAACTCATGTGCTCCGGCCAGTTCCGCAGCGGCCACCACCTGCTCCAGCGGCATGGCGGGATTGGCCAGCGCGATATTGTCGCGCACTGATCGGTTGAACAGCAGGTTTTCCTGAAGCACCACGCCAATCTGGCGACGCAGCCATGCCGGGTCGATCTGGCCCACATCCACTCCATCGATCATCAGCCGCCCGGCATCGGGCACATAGAGTCGCTGCAACAGCTTGGTCAGCGTGGACTTGCCCGAGCCCGAGGAGCCGACGATGCCCAGCGTCGATCCGGCCTTGATGTCCAGATCGATGTCTTCCACCGTCCATGGCCCGTCGATGCCATAACGGAAGCGGACACCCTCGAAACGGATGGCGCCCTTGAGCGCTGGCAGAGCGGTGCGGCTGCCCGATCCCGGCTCAGTGGGCTGGTTCAGCACATCGCCGAGCCGCTGGATCGAGATACGCACCTGCTGGAAATCCTGCCACAATTGCGCGGTGCGGATCACCGGGCCGGACACGCGCTGGGCGAACATGTTGCAAGCCATCAGACCGCCCACCGTCAGCGTGTGATGGATCACCGCTTCGGCCCCGAAATAGAGGATGGCGGCCATGTTCAGCTTGGAGATCAACTGAATCGCCTGGCTGCCGCTGTTGCTCAGATCGATCACGCGCTGGCTGGCCTGCGAATAGCCCGCCAGTTGGCGTTCCCAGCGATCCTGCCATTGCGGCTCCACGGCGGCAGCCTTCACCGTCTGGATGCCGCCTATGCTTTCGACCAGAAGCGCATTGTTTGCAGAACCACGCTCGAACTTCTCATTCACCCGTGCGCGCAGGGGTTTGGTCAGAAGCATTGCCACCGCGAAATAAGCCGGGATGGTGATGAGCGTGAGCAGGAACAGTTTGAAGGAGTAGATCCACATCACGCCCAGAAAGATCAGCGTGAAGACCGGATCGACCAACACCGAGAGCGAGGCATTGGTGAGGAATTCGCGTATCGATTCAAGCTGGCGTACCCTCATCACGGTATCGCCCACCCGGCGTGTCTCGAAATAGCCGAGCGGCAGGCGCAAAAGGTGCCAGAACAGTTTGGCCCCCAGCTCCACATCGATCTTCTGGCTTGTTTCGGCATAAAGGCGTGTTCGCAGCCAACCAAAGATCGTCTCCCATATGGAGACGACCACGAAACCCACGGCCAGCACGGTCAGGGTGGACATCGTGTTGTTGACCAGCACCTTGTCGACCACATTCTGGAAAAACAGCGGAGCGGCCAACCCTAAGAGGTTAAGCGCCAACGTGATGAGCAGCACCTCACCAATCAGCACGCGATATTTGACGATCTGCGGCACGAACCACGAAAAATCGAAGCGCTGCTGCGAGGCACCCACCGTCTCTCGAGTTGTGAGCATGATGAGATCGCCCGACCACACCATCTCCAACTGCGAACGGTTGAGCTTGGCAACATCGGCCCCTGGCCATTGCACCAAAACCTCGCTGTCGCCGGCGCGACCGATCAGAAACCAGCCTTCGGGACCATGCGCCAGCGCAGGCAGCGGCAGCGATGCCAGTTGCTCCCATGTGGCGGTGCGATGGCGGGCGCGCACCCCCTCCTGCGCCTTGGCCAGGCGCACCAGATCGACCGCGCTGGCTGGATTATGGTGGCCCATTGCATGGCGCAGTTGCGCGGGGTCAGCAGCGATGCGGTGCATGGCAAGCAACACCGCCAGCAGGGTGGGGCCGCTTTCCATATGAGTGGGCGGGGTGATGTCGCTCATGGCAAATCTCGGCTGAGAACCCGACCGGCAGTGGCCGGCCTTGGTGTGAGGGGCATGGATCGGGCAAGCGGGGGATGATCGGGCGGCGATGTGGTCGGCGCCAGGATGCCAGGATTGTCGGCTAGAGGAGGCAGAATGATCGGCGGGGTGTCGTGACCGCGCAGCTTGGTCGCATCCATTGCCTGTACCGCAGCATCCCATGGCATTGCATCGACGCGCTGGACATGGCGCAGATGGGACGCGGGATCATAGGGCTCCACGCCGCTGACCAGCGTTTCAACATCCAGATCCCCCGCGCGGCGCAGCAGCGTTGCCCCGGCGATATAGCGATCGCGCCTCGCGCCGATCACCGACAGTTCGGCATCGCGCAGCGATTGCTGAGCATAGAGCACATCGAAGGTGGAGCGCAGGCCGACACGATATTCCGAGAGCATACCGTCAAGCTGGATGCGGGCGGCGGCGCGGCGGGCCTCAATCAGGTCCAGCGCGCGCTGGGCGGTGGCCAGCGCATTCCACGCATTGCGCACGTCACGCATGAGATTACGCCGTGACGCCTCGATCTGGAGCCGGTCCTGCGCATTCTTGTCCTGCGCCTGACGGATCTGCGAGGCGATGCGGCCACCGGCGCTCAGCGGCATGGAGAGGACCACGCTGCCGCTGACATCGCGGTTCTGGTCACGCAGGCGATAGGGCCAGACATCGCCGCTCAGGCCTGCCCCGCCCCGCAGCGAAACAGTGGGCCCACCCTGCGAACGCATGGCATCGATGTTCGCGCGAGAAGACCTTTCGGTAAACAGCGCACGGGCGAGATCGGGGCTGTTGGTCTCCGCCTCGGCAAAGGCCTCGTTCGCACTGCGAGGCAGGCGCGGCAGCGGAGGCTCGGGGGCCAGATCGCCCGCCTCGCTGCCGACCAGATCGGCATAATCGGCACGCACGCCTTCCAGCTGCTGCTCGGTGGCCACGGCCTGCTCGCGCTCCTGATTGAGCTGATTGCGCGCCTGCGACACGTCGGTCAGCGTCAGTTCGCCGGCCTCGCGCCTTGCGGCGATCTCGGCCTCGATCTTTTCAAGCTGGCCAACGCTGCCACGCCACACTGCCAGTTGCGCGTCGTAACGTCGCACATCAGCATAGGCGGTAATGACAGCCAGCAGCAGATCGCCCTCCACCCCGCGCAGCGAGGCGCGGGCAGCACTCACCCCCGCCTCGGCGGCATGGCGGTCCGCCGTGGCCTTGCCCGAAGTGTAGAGCGGTTGAACCAGCGAGACCTGGATCTGGTTGCTGTTGCTGTCCGTCACCGAGGGAGAAAAGGGACTGCGCGAGGATTGACCAGTGACAGCGTGGTCGTAACCGGCAGTCGCCTGAAGCTGGGTGGTGGGGCGCAGTTCTGCGCGGGCCTGCGCCACGCCCTCATCGGCCTGACGCACGTCATAGCGGCTGGCCCCCAATGTGGGATTGGTACGGTAGGCCTCGATGATCGCCTCGGCGAGGGTCTGTGCATGCAAGGGCCTGGCCGCAACGGCTAGCAGCGCCGCACCGGCCACCATGATCGAACGCTGGCGGATCATAGCTTGAAGCCATCATCCCGGCATCCGAGGTGCGGGGCTGCCTCTCGCAGCGCCGCGAAACCTCCGACCTGATAGTGCCGGGTCTTGCGGCCCATATGTATCGCCACCTCGCGCGCGTGCCCCGCAAGCTCGATCGGCAACCACACGATACCCCCGTGCGGGTCATCAATACCGCCCGTCTCCATGCTCACCCCCGCTGCAACAAGGCCCGGATAGAGATCCTGCCAACGCGCCGGAGCAGCCGCGTCGATGCGATACCATGCGCCTGCAAGGTCGGCGTGGATGCCGGTGGCAAAGCCAAGGGCGCCGCGCTGATAGCGCATGTTTTTGCCCGTCAAGCGGCACGACGTGATGCCGGTGAAATTGTCCCGCCGGATGGTCAGTTTCCAGCCACCCTCTGCGTAACGCTGCCGAGTCGCGGCATGCTGACTGGGGGCAGAATTCAGTTTCTTTTCAGGCGAGGCAGAAGGCACCGCCAGCGACGAGAGCGCGAGCAGGGCAGCAAAGGCTGGCAGCATGGAAAGGGTCTCAAGTTCTGAAAAGCGATGGAAGGCAGGCAACTTCCGTCGCCTGCCTTCCACAAGGTCGGGCCATGATCGGTTCGGATCACGGCGCCAGTTATCGGATCAACCCAACAGGTGGTTGTTCACGGCAGCCGCCATGTTTGTGGCCTTGTTGCCGATGATGCCATCACCGTTGAGATCGGTGGAGAAGAGCATCTCGGCTGCCGCGCTGTTCGACTTGTCGAAGGACTGTTCGCCGTACCAATGACCGTTACCGTCAAGGATCCAGGCATATTTCATGTCGGAAAAGGGATCGGCATCGAGCACACGCGTGCGGCCCTCATCGTCGGTGGCCACCGCAACCAATGACCAGTCACCACGCTGGAGCTTCACATCGCCCCAGTCGGCGCCATCACGGGTGATCTGGATCGGCGCGGCGCCCTGAACGGAGACAAAGGCTTTGCCTGTCTGATCATCGACATAAAGAGCGTCGCCGCCATTCTGGCTAACCAGCCTCTTCTGCGAGCCAGAGATGACACCGTCGCCGTTGAAGTCCTTGCCAAACTGCCCGTCGACCTGCGTCAGCGCGGTGCCACTGTAGACGTCCTCGCCCACCCAGTTACCCTGAGCGTCCAGGCGCCAGGCCCAGTGCTGGGTATCGGGGCCAAAGTTGTTGGGGTCACCATCCAGAACGCGCAGATTGCCCTCGCTGTCGCGCCCGATAGCCGAGAGCTGCGAACCACGATCCAGCTTCACCTTCTCGCCGCCGCGCATCACATTGATGGTCGTGCCATCCTCGAGCTTGGCCAGCGCATAGCCGTCAGCATCGACCAGCAGTTGCAGTCCCCCGTTCCTGGCCACAATCTGCGGCAACGCGGCCGGAACCACACCATCGTGATTGAGGTCGATCTGGAAGATCGCCTCAGCATCGGCGATGCCCGGCTGCGTGATGTCGTAAGCGGTCTCGCCTGTCCAGTTGCCCTTGGCATCCAGCTTCCAGGAATAGACGAGGTTCGAACCCGCCGGCACATCCAGCACATGCAAATTGCCATCTGCATCCTTGCCCACGGCAGAAATCGTCGATCCGCCGCGCGTCAGCAGGGTGGGCACACCATCGCCGTTGCGGAAGATCTCGGTCATGCCATTGGCCCCGTCCTTCACATAGGCGCGGCCATTGCCATCATCGACGAAGAGCGACAGCGTACCATTCTGCTGCTTGAGCGTGAGCGTGCCGCCCACGACCACCCCGTCACCGTTGAAATCCTGATTGTACAGTGGTTCCAGCGTCGCCGCATTGGCATTGCTGTAAAGCGCCGCCCCATTGTCCTTCAGGCTATAATTGGTGTCGAGGATCTTGTCATAGAAGGGCTCCTTGCCATTGGCGCCGCCCGCCAGCAGCACATGAACCTGCCCCGACGCATCGCGGCCCACGGCCACCAGCCGGTCGCCATTGGCGCTTTGCAGCGCACGGCGGGTGCTGTCTCCATTGAGCATGGCGCGCGGTGCGGCCCCGCCCACCGAAAGCCATGCCGTGCCCGTGGTCGCCTCGACCGAAAGCACCATATCGCCATTGGTGGCCACCGTGGTCAGCGCATAGGCTGGCGGATCGGTGGGCAGGTCGAGCGGAATGCCGTCGGGGCGATAGGCGATGCTCGAGGCGAAATCGGTGATGTGGATCTGGCCGTCGGGGGTCAGCGTAGCCATGTCA
Source organism: Novosphingobium sp. (assembly GCF_039595395.1). NCBI lineage: Bacteria > Pseudomonadati > Pseudomonadota > Alphaproteobacteria > Sphingomonadales > Sphingomonadaceae > Novosphingobium > Novosphingobium sp. Next base: position 1,880,497 of record NZ_JBCNLP010000006.1, read on the forward strand.
TTGACGCCCACGCTCACCTTGGTCCCGTCCGAGAAGGTGACGGTCATGCCGGCGGTGGTGGAAGGGTTCCACGCCACATAGGTCTTGGCGCCGTTCTTCACATAGACCGCCGCATAAGGCGAATTGGCGCTGACATCCTTGGACAGCGTGCCCATCGCCGCCAGACTTTCGATGAAGGCCAGCGTGTCGGGGCGCGATTCCTCGCCGCCGCCACCCTGATAGGTGGTGTGGCTCAGATAATCGGCCAGCGCCTTGTCGGGATCGGCCATGGCCATATATTTGTCGATGCTGTTCCACCAAGCATTGTCGGGGTTCGACAGGGTGGGATCCTGCATCTGCGCGGTCAGTTCGGCCAGGTCCTCGCGGATCTCATCCGTGTAATAGCCCATGAAGAGCGAGCTTTGCGACAGGATGGGCGTCATGTTGATGCCCTGGACGTAAAGCGGATCTGTTCCGAAATAGGTAGCGTAGGAACCACCATCCGCACCCAGAATGCCGATGCGGGTGTGATCAAAGCCGTCGGGGAAGGCGATGTTATGCACGTCGAGGTAGTAGTCGGCGAAGGCCTGGCTCTCGGTGGTGTAGAGGTAGAGGCCAAGATTTTCCATGTCGGCCTGACCGGTTGCCGCGCCCCACCGCGCCACGGCGCCGTCGAAGTTCAACGATTCCGTTGCCGATTCCTGCGTGATGCCAAAGCCCGTGCCCGAGGCCCAATTGTGGCCCGCATAGGAATCAAAGCCGCGCAAATAACCGAAGGTCGGGTCGTTCCGGTCAGGGTTGTTGGCGTTCTTGATGATAAGGTTGACCATTGCGCCGAAGTTGCTCTGCTTGGCCCATTCCGGGTCCAGCGTGGCGATGGTCGCCGCAGCATTGACGAAATAGCCGAGCTGAAGCGTCAGGTCGTTGCTCTTGTCATCCGCATCGTAGGAGCCGGGATAGCCGATGATGGCATGCCAGATCTTGTCATAGACGAATTCATACTTGTCGCCGTCCGAGGCGGTAAACCACGTTTCCAGTTGCTGTTCGGCGGCCTTCAGGAAAGTATCCTTGGCCTGACCGTAACCGACCTGCTGCGCCAGCATGGCCAGATCGGTGTATTTCGCGATCTGGCGCGAACCCCAATAGGTGTCGCCGCCCACGGGATCGTTTTTGGAGAGGAAGGTCTTCAGTTCATCATGGATCAGGCTCTGCAGCTCGGCCTTTTGCGCATCCGTGCCAAGGAAGGGCATCAGCGGCAGGATCGGCGGCATCTTCATGCTGGTCGAGAAGGAGGAGCCGTCATAAGCCTTCATATCGCCGCGCGCGGAGGCGAAGGAGAAGTCCAGCGTGGAGGCATCGCTGTTGGCATATTGGTGGTAATAGAGCGCCGTCAGCGGGTCACTCGACAGGCCCTTCTCATCCGACATCATCTGAGTGGTGTAGGTGAAGGTGGTGACGACCTGATTGGTCGACTTGTCGATGGCATAGCTGGCCACCGTGCCGGTCACTTCGGCAAAGGCGTGCTGGCGGTATTCCATCAGCGTGTTTACCGAGGCATCAGGCAGCAGGGCGACGGAATAGAAGTTCTTGTCGTCCAGGCTCGATTTGAGGCCGGTCGAGGTATAGGTCCAGGTCACGTCGGAATTAGCAAAAATGCCGTAGGACTGACCGTTGATCGTGATACCGACCACGCCGCCCTCATTGTACCACACCTGACCCGGGCCATCATAACCGCCGATGCTGGGCTTGGGGGTAACATGGGTGGTATCATATACCACGCCGTCCTGCGAATTCACCGCAGTGGAAAGGGTGCTGCTCTTGTCTCCCGCAGCGGCGCCCTGCTGAAGGTAGAGGGTTGAGCCGGGAACGGCAGTGCCATCGCCCGTGGTCAGCCCCGAATAGGGCAGCTTGACGAAGCTGGAGGCGCTGTTGGTCTGCACCTCGACATTGTCTCCGTTGCCGCTCACGCGCCAAAGCTCGACCTTGACGCTGCCATTGGCCAGGTCGCGCATGGCCGCGCCCGTGGAAGAGATCAGCTTACTGGTGCTGTAATCTTCCCACCCGTTGGCATTGGCGTCGATGGCAAAGGCATCATACAGCTCGGTACGGTCAATCTTGCCGTCACCGTCGAAATCGTAAGAAACCTTCAACTTCACGATATCGGCCACTTCAGGCGCATTGACCGAGAAGTTGAAAGCCAGCCCCTGCCCGTTGAAACTCCCGTTCAGCCCATTGATCGTGTAGGCCAGCTGATTGGAGGGCGTATCGGCGGAGGCGCTGTTGATGGTGTTGAGATCGATGACAACATCATCATCCGACAGACGGTTCACATAGGTGAACAAACCACCCTGCACCATCGTGGCGCGCATCTTGCCGCCCCAGTCGGCGGTGGCGGTCCAGTCGCTTTGCGCGGCCATCTTGGTTTCCGTGACCGACAGGCCCGCAAGGCCCAGTGTCAGGCTCTGTGCCGGGGGCGCGAAGCTATAGCTGTTGGACACGCCCTGCCCGACATGAGGCGTGCTGGTGTAGCCGATCTGCAGGCCGTTCGCCTTGGTCTGGAACGCCATGGGATCGGCGTCCATCCACTGGGTAAAGCCATCATACTGATGATAGGCCAGCGGTGTGAAGATCGAGTTTGTGGGAGGCGGCCCCTGGAAATCGTCGGTTACAGCCGGAGTGACCGGGTTATTGGGCGTAACCACCGATCCGTCAGGATGGAAGACACCGTTGCTGTCGGTGAAGCCGTGCTGCCCTTCAGGAAACTCCGTCGCCACATCGCCTGCGCCATATTCTATATAATCAGCCATAACGCGCTCCAGTGTATTTACACGAGACAATCGGATCAATTGACGCCAAATAGCATTTTGAATTATTACTTAATCGTTAATTTTACAAAATTTCCACCACCGCACTTGATTGAATTTTCATATTAATTACGAAAATAGCACGCAAAAATTTCAGTAGTGGAAATGAATCCACATTTTTTCTTCGATTTTTGAATTCTTTTTTACGAATCCACTCTCCGGATTCGTATTTATTGCAGATACACCCTGCAACTATGCGGGAAGCCCCGCGCCAACATGCTCAGATTGTGCTGAATCCGATGGGCAGATCGTGAGGGCCTCGTAACGCCATCAGCCTGCGTTCGACCATTATACCCTGGTATGCCACGAGCTATAATCAACGCTCATGGGCCGGGCCGGTCTCGCGTCTCTACCCAAGGTACTTGGATCGGATGGACCATCTTGATCGGTCACTGCGCCCGCATGCTGGCAGCTAAAAACGGGGGAGCATAGGCCCTGCACTCCTATGCCCTCACCAGCCAAAACAGACAAATGTCTGAGAATTAGAGCAATTCAATCCGATCCAAATCGATCGAGACAGTCATTTGCTCGAAATTGGGAATCCCCTCCGCGTCCCGCGTGTAAATCCTGCGCCGGGTCGGAAACTTGATTCCCTGCACCTCCACATAGTCCGAAGGATAGTGAGCACCTGTCACATCGTCGGAAATTTCAACGTGATAGTCATGGCGACGGATCAGACCATCCGCACCGATATAGAGGGTTTGCACCTTGCTTGTGGTGGCGATGCTGGAGGGATAAGTGATGCGCAGACGGCGCCAGACCGCCCCGTTTTCTTCCCAATCACCAATTTCCTCAGCCTGGACATCCGGCCATGCCATCAGAAAAGGCGTGTTGAGATAGGTGAACATCGCGTGCCCGGCAAAGTAGGCCAGTTGGAGATCATTCCATTTGGTTTCCAGCTTGTGGCCGGCGAAGGAAGCACGGGGATTGTCGAGCTCTTCGAGAACCTCGCCGCTCTCGGTTGAAATCAGGGCGACTTTGTTGGGCGTGAACAGTGATCTGCGCTTCCCATCGCCAAACGGCTGATGAGATGCTTGCTCATGGGTAAGCGCGACGGTCAGGTTCGTGTTCGCCAACACCCCAGTAACGCCTTTGATATCCCAGAGCCCACCTCCTTGAATCAAATGGGCCTTCACGGTTTTGAATTTACGCCACTGCTCCAGTCCACCGTGGGCTTCGATCGTTTCAACCGCTAGTTTATCCATATGCCTTCATCCTTTTGCGAGCCTCATTGCATCTAGGACGCCTGTGGGACGCGGATGAAGGACTACGAAGGTATGGGAATGGCGGGACGCTAAAAGCGGGCGAGCCGAACCCCACCTCAGACATGGGGATTACAACTCGTGCAGAACAGACGCCGGGCTTCGAGCATGCCTGAGGACATGGCCGACACTTTTGATTGCGATGCAACTTGGACATGGCATCGGCGGCCCGGTCGCGTCCAGTATCGACGCGTCCGTCCGCAGCACAATCCATACGTTGGTATTAGATACTATATACCGTTCAAATGAAATATCGGATGAAGCAGCACGCCACCATGCATCATATCGACGGAGGACACGCTTCAGCATCTCCTCGCCGTTATCCCTTTGCCTTCTAAGTTTAATCGACCTCCATTTATGGTATGGCAGCCTTCCAAGCTCCGGACGGTCAAAGGTTCGTCACAGCATAAGGGAGCCACCAACGGACCGAGATGCCAGTCGTGCGATCAGCACCGCATTCATTGCACTGGTCGGGAATGCTGGAGCGCAAGGGTGTCTGGACCATGGAGGAATTGGCGGAGGCACTAGGTACCGCCGCGATCCATGCTTCGAAGGACGTGGCCATACAGCGCCCCCCTTTTTGAGCTCGCGCTCAATGCGGCGGCACAGGACTTTCTCCTCCAGGCATGACCAGCGATGTCGAAACCCGAGAAGACAATTTTACCGCAAGGCCGCGAGCCGGGCCTCGAAGGCCTCCTGAAACACCTCGATCGGGCAAAGCGCAGTCCGGCATGTCAAAACAGGCAACGCCTTGATCGACACGCCAGAGGTCAGTGCTCGCAAGGCATCGGGCGACTGCGTCCGGTAGGAAACACGCACAAAGATTTTGCCCGACCTCCGGTTGCGCACGCGCTCGAAGAATAAGCCACCTCCGGGCGGAACATCATTAACCGCATAACCGGGCGCATCGAGATCAACGCGCAGAGCGGCCGCAAGAGCCGTGACATTGGTATCGTGCCCCATCAGCAGTTCCAGCCGATAGGGACTGTCTTCCTGCAGTCCCCGCAGGACCTCGCGCCCCAGCACCGCGCTCTGGTGAGCCGCCATATAGGCCGGTTTGGTGAACACGGCGAAAAGGGCGGCATGCAGCTCGCCCAACCTGCGAAGCCCCGCGGCATCCACCCGGCCCCAGCCCACATCCCTTGCAGACAACCCTTCGGCATATTCCAGCAGCAGCACCTGCGCGATGCCGGAGGTGGCGCGAATGGGCCCGGTCAGCACCAGATCACGCCCATCGGCGCTGGGCGCCAGACCGGGCACGCCATTGTCCGCGCATCCGGCCGCCGTGCCACGGCATCCCAAAACCCGGTTCAAATTCGCCAGCGCCGATTGATGGCGCCTGACCAGCGCGGCCATGCCGCCTGTCTCCTGATTGATCGCGGCAATGGCGGCCTTGGTGTCGAAGGCCGTTGCACGGGCCCGCAACGGCTCGAACATCGGGTCAGCTTCACCAAGGGGGCGATGCATGATCGGCAGGGGGCATCCAGGCGCGAAGCCCTGCGCATAGGCCTCACCGCTAGCGATGGTCCGGGTTGAGCTGTTGGTCCGGATGCGTATTGCCCCGCTTTCCGGGCATCCTGTGGCCGTGATCAAGCCGCGCCGGGCCAGAAGGCGGCGGTCCGCACCGCCGATGATCTCCAGCGCCCGCACGCCATGCGGCGTGATGCGGCTTTCCGCCACGGGCCATTGCGGCCATGGCAGGTCCGTGCGCGTGGCATCAGGCACCTCCCCCGCCAGCGGCGCGCGAATGCCATGCCGCATCACCAGCACGGCGCGCTCCACCACAAAGTCGGGGCCTTTGCCGGTTTTTGCCTGCGCGGCAGACGATCCTCCCGCGAGGCAGAGCGCCAGAAGGGCCGCCAGCGCGCTTGCCTTCATGGCCGCAGCCTGCATCCACCGGGGACACGCAAAGTGCTGCACCGCGCCATCGCGCCATAGGGCAGGGTGACGGCAAAGCCCAGCTTGAGCGGATCAGGCGCGCCCGGGTAATAATCGGTGCTCACCGCCTGCGCGCCGCTCGCCATCGCGGCTTGCGCCTTGCGCAGATCATGCGCGCGGGCCTCCACGGTGTTGGCATCGGTGCGGGTGCGCACGATGGCACCCTCTTTCACCCATTGCCGGATTTTGGCGCCATCCACCAGCGGGTCCTGCACGATCTGGATGGCGGATTCGGGCTGATCGTCCGGATACCAGCCGAACATCGCCCGCCCGGCCAGCGAGGGATGGCCCGCGCGGTACACGTCCGACACTGCAGGACGGACATCGAGCAGGATGTAAATCCGCCCACGCGCCGCTTCGAGGCTTGGCCAGCCCCGCCCATGCACCGCCTCGCGCAGGGTTGGCGCCTTGCCGCGCACATCGTCGGGCGTGATCAGCCGCTTGCCCGGCAGCACGGAGCGGATTTCCGCATCCAGATCATCCAGCAGTTTCCTGTCGTCAAGGGGCAGCGGATTGCTAATGCAGGGCCGGTTCGAGGGCGTGTCCGCCGCATTGATCGTGATCATGATCGGCAGATGGCGGGGATGCGCGCGTGACCAGCGGTCGACCTCGGTCAGGCAGCGCACCAAGGTCACGCAGGTGCTCAGATAATCCACATCGGGGATATGGAAGCTCTTGAAACCGGGCTTCAGCATGACCGCGCGGTCAAAACCAGTGCGCTCCCCGGCTTCCCTGGCCCATTGTTCGCCCTTCGGGTCGGCATAGCGCCCACCCTGAGGGTCCGCGAAGACATCCAGCTCGATCTGACGCACACCGGCGTCAAGCTGCTGCGGCAGGGGCAGATGATAATAGTCCAGACCGTCGGCCAGTTTCGGCTCCATGGCGCGGATCTTCGCCATCACCGCTGCGGGAATGCGCGCCTTGAAACTGTTGTGAGAGCCCACGACCTGAACATCGTTCATGGCGACGGGGCCTGCTGTGCCCCGCCCCGCCGCGCCGACCAAGGTCAGCGCGGCACAGCCAAGCATCGTGGCGAAAAGCCTCTTCACCATCAGAACTCCACGCGCCCGCCGAACAGGATGGTGCGGCCATAATACTGGATTTCATTGTAGCGGTTTTCCGTGCCGCTGTAGGAATAGCTCCTGGCTCCGGCGATGTTGATCGCTTCCAGACTGATGGTGGTTCTGGGCATCACGCGCAGGGACAGATTTCCGTCAAGCGAGCCGAAGGGCGCGACATAGATTTCCGTCTGGGTGGTGCTGCCGCTGCTCGAGAGATACTTGCCGCGCCAGACATAGGACAGACGGGCCGAGATCGGACCCTTTTCGTAAAAGCCGACAAGGTTGAAGCTGTCCTTGGACAGTCCGATCAACTGGTTGACGATGGGGCGGGCGCCCGCCGTGTAGCTCGCTTCCACCGAGGTGTGGGTGTAGGACGCCTGCATGCCGAGCCCGTCGAAGGGCTGGGGCAGGAAGCTGAAGACCTGATGATAGGCCGCCTCAAGGCCATAGACCTTGGCTTGCCCGCCATTGACCTGCGTGCTGAGCAGCACCGTGCCGCGCCCGGGAATGTCAATGTTGACGTTCTGGGCGGTGATGTAATCATCCATCTTCTTGTAGAACAGCGCGCCCGTCAGCGAGCCGTCGCGGCGGAAATACCACTCCAGCGACCCGTCGAACTGGGTGGCTAGGAAGGGCTTGAGGTCCGGGTTGCCGCCGCTGGCCGTCTGCGCGTCGGTCGACACGCTGATCTGCGGGGAGCTTTGCGTGATGTTGGGGCGCGTCAGCACGCGGCTTGCGGCCAGGCGGCCGATCAGCGTGGGGGTGAGTTCCGCGCGCAGGTTGAAGCTGGGCAGCCAGTTGTTGAAGGTCTTGGGGAAGCTGACGGCCGTGGGCGAGGAGCCGGTCGTCAGCGTGCCGCTGGCCACCTGATCGGTGTGCACATAGCGCACGCCGACATTGCCCGTGACGTCGATGCCGCCAAGCTGGAAGCCGTAATCGCCCCGCAGATAACCGCCCAGCACCTTTTCCGTCACGATGTAGGAGGCACGCAAGTCGCTGGCCGAAAGGGGCGCGTTCTTCACGGCATCGGTGAAGAGCGTGTTGTAGAAAGCACTGGTGATTGGCGCGGGCCATGTGCGCGGGAAGTTGCCGCCGACGCCGGAGAGGAAGCTGTCGAAGGGCAACGGCTCCGAAGCATTGGGCACCACCTGGGAGATCGGGCGCAACGGACTGCTGGTGGAGCCCACCGTGAAATCACGGCGCCAGTAATCGCGCTTGCGCCAGTGATATTCGAAACCGCCCTGCAGCTTGGTCAGGAAGCCATGCAGATCGTGGCCGACGTCGAGCCGGCCATAGTTGTCCCAGTCCTTGCTGTTCTTCGGTGCGATGTTGAAGGGGTAATAGGAATAGCTGGCCGGATTGTTCAGATCCGCCGTGGTGCTCAGCGTCGGCGCGACCTTGTAGCCGCCGGTCGCGTCATAGGTCAGGGGCGCGATCACCATCATGCGGCTGCGCACGGTGCCCTGCGCGAAGCTGGGATGATAGCTGTGCGCGAAGGACCAATTGGCGTTGGCGGAAATATGCCATTCGCCCGGATTCCAGAGCTGCTTGAGCCCGACATTGACCAGATCGTGGCGATTCAGGCTGTATTCGCGTGAGGCCATGAAGCGCACATTGTTGATCGTGGCGCGCGTGACCGTATCGCCCGAAATGGTGAAGGAGCCGGGCACGATGCTTGTGCCAGGGTCTCCGGCATAGCGGCTGCCGGGGCCGTCATCGGGGTAGATATCGAGGCCGAACTCGTCATAGGCGACATCGAGCCGGGTCAGCGACACATCGAGCGTCGTTTCCAGCTCCTTGGAGGGGCGCCACTGGGCCGAGAGCAGGCCCGAGTAACGCTTGCGATCCTCATTCTCCACCGTGGGGCGGGTACGGATCGGCACGTAATAATTGCCGCCAAGAGCGCTGGTGAAGCGCGGCACGATGCTCCAGCCGGTGTTGTAGAAGCGGTCGTTGCGAACGGCCTTGGCCCAATGCTGGCCGCCCACCAGAATGCCGAAAGTGCCATCCTTGCTCTTGAAGCTGGTCAGCACGGTGGCGTTGGGCTTCACCTTGCCGGTCATAGAGGTGTAAGTGCCGCGCAGGTTCAGCGTGGTCTTGGTGCCGACTTCCAGCGGGTGGAAGGTCTTGACGTCGATGTTGCCGCCCAGCGCGCCCTCGGTCATGTCGGCCGTCGGCGTTTTCACCACGTCGATCTGCGAGACGAATTCGGCGGGCAACATCTCGAAGCGGAACTGGCGGCCATTGGCGCCGCCGTTCTCGATCAGATCGTTGATGGCAACGGTGCGGCCATTGACCAGCGTGCTCTGGAATTGCGGGCCGAGGCCGCGGACGCTAACGTAGAGCCCTTCACCGCGCGGCCGCGTGATCGCGACGCCGGTGACAAGCTGCAGGGCTTCGGCAACGTTCTGGGTGGGGAATTTGCCGATGTCGGTAGAGTTGATCGAGTCCACGCCATAGGCTGCGCGGCGCTTGGTTTCGGTCGCTGCGGCCAGACTGCGCGCATAGGTTCCGGTTACGACAATGTCGCCGGCATTCGGCGCGCCATCATCCGAACTGACCGGCGCGGGCGAGCTATTCTGCGCATGCGCGGCCAGAGGCGCAACGCATGTAAAAAAGGCGAGCGGAAGCGGCGCGCAAATCAAGCGCGAATAACGTGACATGGAATGTTTCCCCTGTTTGCCGAACATTCGAGCAGCAAGGGGCGGCGATTAAAATCGCATCATTTCACGCTTGTGACATCACATTATTTTTCTGCAATTTGTTTTCTATATATATTTTATATATTGATTATCGTTGGTTTTGTTTGCATCGTAAGAAAAGCTGCCTATCGATTTTGACAGTCATGGTCGGCATAACATTTGATTGCTGAGCCACCTTTTAGATAATTGACTGAAGATAACAGCCAAAACTCCGTAAATCTTCACCTTCCCGATGATAAATATCATTCTTCGCGCATGAAACCATGCCAATGTGTCTGGCGATCCTTTATACCCGCAATCATCAATGACCAGGCGTATAACGCCACTGCCGAGCAGCAGGGTGAGGCGCAAAGCGCGCAACCGATGCTGGAAATCCTTCCTACGGCTGGTGCAGCGGGCTGAAAGCATCCGGCCTTTTAACGAAGCGTGTCGTACTTTTGCGCGTCTTCCGGAACCGATCCACGCGCCTATCGCCTGAATGATTTCGCACGCAATCGCACCCTTCCTTTCCAAAGGACGCTGGCGCGGTCGGGTCACCTTGCAGGAGAAGCTCGAACCATCGGCTCCAGCTTGATGGCCGATTGAGATCAACTGACCCAAGCAGTTTGGGGCTTGCTGCAAAATACTGCGGAAGCTGCGCTGGAAGGGGTGCGCACGATTGCACACGATCGTGTTCCATTTCGTGGTGTAGCTTTGGGCGCGAGCCACGAGGAACCCCGGCAAGGCAGGGTTTGTCAGGCTGGCACGGCGACCGCAAGCGTGACGAAGGCACTATTGCTGACTTGGGCGCGACTTTCCAGCGTCATGTAGCGCCCGCGCTGGACCGCCCACTCGTCGTTCATTTCGAGCAGGACGGCGCCGATCAGGCGGGTGATGCTGGCCTCGTTGGGAAAGATGCCGACGACATCGGCCCGACGCTTGATTTCTTTGTTGCTCCTTTCCAGTGGATTGGTAACCGGTATGAGGATGTCGGTGCCGAAGTTTCTGCTGCGACTCGTGGGTAGTGGCGTATGGTGCGAGTGCAGCTTAATCCGGTGCGAGGCCGGGAAGTGCATATAGGCCAGCACCTCATCTTCGCTGCTGTCCATCTGCGCGGCCAACTTGGGTACACTGGGTCGCAATCGGTCGGCGACCGGAGCCGCCCACAGCCTGCCTCTCGCGGCTCACGCTGACAGAGCGGTCGTTCCCGCCTCCAATGGGGCCTGTCGAAACTTGCCATACATTCAGGTGCTGGCCGAGCGTCGAGAATAACAAAAAGTGGTAGAGTCGGGAGGTGACGCGGTGACGTGCGGCGCGCCTGTGGGGCTTGCCAGACGTTCCGTTTTCACCCCCCGCTCGGCGAACCGGGCGTGCAGATTTCCCGCACCCGGCTCTCGGACAAGACATCACGCCTTCGCCCACGACGAGCCACGTCCAAGCTTGGTCAGGCGTACGAGGCCGATGGTCTCGTAGAGGTACTCGTCTGGATAGGTCCGAGCCCTGCGTCGCTTGCCTCGATGTTTGATACGCAGCCACCGACGCACCCGCACCAACGTATAGCTGTCGACGGCCCGGTATGCCTTGCTCGTTGTGCCGACCGAGAAATAGTTGGCCCAACCGCGTAGCACCCGGTTGATCTTGGCTATCAGTACTGCGGAATCCTGCCACGTAGACGTCATCTCGGTCAGCGCGTGGATTTTCTCAACCGCGTGCTTGATGCTCTTCTTCGACGGTCGGTAGCCCATGCGGGCTCTTCCCGTCGTCGGAGAGTACATCCGACCGAATGTGTATCCCAGAAAGTCGAACGTCTCGTCCGGTACCTTGCAGATGCGTGTCTTTTCCTCGTTCACCGTCAACTTCAGTTTGCCCATCAACCTGCGCATATGGTCGAGCGCAGCTTCCGCGCTGCCCTTCTGGCACAGGATGACGAGGTCGTCGGCATAGGTGACGAGCCGAGCGCCAAGACGTTGCCCAAGACCGAGCTTCCGCCACCCCAACACGAACCGGCGCATGTACAGATTTGCCAGCAATGGTGAGATGGGTGACCCCTGCGGGATGCCGCGTCGCTGATCCTTGGCCACCGTCGTTCGTGTCTTCCTGCCTTTGTCGTCGGTTTCCTCGACAGCGCAGTCCAGCCACAGTCTGATCAGATGCAGCACGCGTGGATCGACGATCCGGCGGGCTAAGGACTTCATCAGCTCGGGATGGGGAATGCTGCCGAAGTAGTCGGCAAGGTCGGCGTCCACGACATCGGGACGACCATGGAACAGCTGATCCTCCACCTCGATCACGGCCTGCTGAGCATTACGCCCAGCTCGGTAGGCATAGATCTCCGGCGGAAGGTCGGCCTCAAAGATCGGCTCCAACACCAGCATTGCTGCTGTCATGCAGACCCGATCCCGCACGGTGGAAATGCCCAGCGGCCTGAGTTTGCCATTGGCTTTCGGTATATGGACCCGCCTGATCGGTTCCGGTCGATACGTCTCCTCTCTGATGGCACGCGCCAGTTCCGCCAGCCACCGCTCGACGCCGTATGCCTCAATATCCGCGAAGTCCTGACCGTCTATCCCCGGTGCGCCCTTGTTGGAGCGGCACTGGGCATAGGCATGCGCCAGAATGTCGTCGCGGCTGATCTTGTCGTACAGCGCGTAAAAGCGATAGTCGGCTTCCGCCTTCGCTTTCGCGTGCAACGCCGTCTGCAGTTTCTGGACGCTTTTCGGAGTTGATAGGTTTCCCAATCTCGCGGTCCCTCACTACTTGGTGCGTTCGCCTTGAACTGAGGCTCCTTCCCTCCACCGGCATTACCCGGCTTCCCCGGTACTACGGGCCTCTCCGCCACCCCACCCCGCCCGTCCCATCCCTCGCGGGCGTCCGGTTGCTCGTCCCCGAGCACGTGATGGGGTTTCCCGTGTTGCGTGCGCTTTCCTTGTGTACATGCTGCCGCCACTACCCCGGTGTGGCGGATGGGTTCAGCGTCGCTCAAACTCCCCCATCCATATCAGCCTTCCCCGGAAGTCCGGCCGGGTCGGCCCACACATCGACGTTTTCGAGGTTTGCTCAGCGTTCACTCACGTTGCGGCCTGCACACTCGCACAGTCACCTATGTGACTGTCATCCAGGGGCTTCAGACATTTCGTCACCTCCATGCCTGCCCCGGTTGCTTCCGGCTGGAGCATAGCCGGGTGGGGCTTTCACCCACTGGAAAACGCCGCCTTGGCACGGCGCACGGACAAAGCCGTCGTTGCAATCCGGCTCACCGAAGGTCAACTTCCCGCCAATTCCGCCACTCCCACGTTCGGCGACCTTAGGCCCTGAAGCGGGCAGGGCTGGCTATTAAGAGACCGATGACTTCCGAGCGTGGCTCACGCCCCCAGGCTGCGCATCACCGCGTCGCGCCGACCATGGAGGAATCTATAATCTAAAACTTATCAATATTGCCGTTTGAAGGCCATAGATGATGATATTACCGAAGCTTAGACCGGGGGCATTCCGATCAAGGAGTCCCCCATGAACGATCTCTCACCCGATAATCGCACCCAATCCGCGCCGGAACGCGCTACCATCAATGACTTGCGCTCGGTGCTGGCGCGGCTGGAAAGCGTGCCCGGCCAGCTCCTCATCACCGACCATCCCGTCGATCCCGACGCCCAACTGGCGGGCGTCTACAAGCGTATCGGCGCGGGCGGCACGGTCTCGCGCCCCACGCGCACCGGCCCGGCGATGATCTTCCGCAATGTAACCGGCTATCCCGACTCGCAGGTGCTGGTCGGGCTGATGGCCAGCCGCGAGCGCGTCGCTCTGCTGCTCGACAGCGCACCGCGGGATCTGGCCCGCCATATGGGCGAGGCCGTCGCCAATCCGGTGGCGCCGCTGCTGGTTTCGGGCGAAGGCTCGCCCTGTCAGGAACTGGTCTATCGCGCCGACGAACCCGGCTTCGACCTGCGCAAGCTGCTGCCCGCCCCCACCAACACGCCCGAGGATGCCGGTCCCTATTTCTGCCTCGGCCTGGTGTTGGGCACCGATCCCGACGAGGGCCACAGCGATGTCACCATCCACCGCCTCTGCGTGCAGGGCAAGGATGAGTTGTCGATCTTCTTCGCGCCGGGCCGCCATATCGACGCCTTCCGCCAGAAGGCCGAGGCACGCGGCGAGGCCCTGCCCGTCACCATCAACATGGGTCTGGACCCCGCCATTCCCATCGGCGCCTGTTTCGAGGCCCCCACCACCCCCTTCGGCTATGATGAGTTGGGCGTGGCAGGCGCGCTGCGCGGCGCACCGGTCGAGCTGGTGCCAGCCGTCACGGTGAACGAGCATTCCATCGCCCGCGCCGAAATCGTCATCGAGGGCGAGATCCTGCCCGAACGCCGCATCCGCGAGGACATCAACACCGATACCGGCCATGCCATGCCCGAATTCCCCGGCTACACCGGCCCGGCGCACCCTGCCTTGCCCATCATCAAGGTCAAGGCGGTGACCATGCGCAAGGGCGCCATCCTGCAGACACTGGTGGGGCCCGGCGAGGAGCACACCAGCCTGGCGGGCATCCCCACCGAAGCCAGCATCCTCAACGCCTGCGAGGCGGCGCTGCCCGGCTTCGTCACCAATGTCTATGCTCATACCTCGGGCGGCGGCAAGTTTCTGGCGGTGATCCAGGTCGCCAAGCGCGCGGCGGGCGACGAGGGCAAGCAGCGGCAGGCGGCGATCCTGGCGCTGGCAGCCTATCGCGAGTTGAAGAATGTTATTCTGATCGATGAGGATGTCGATCTCTTCGACACCGACGATGTGCTCTGGGCGATGCAGACGCGTTATCAGGGCGATGTCGACACGATGTTCCTGCCCAACGTACCGGGCCATATCCTCGACCCATCGCAGACGCCCGAGTACAATCCGGCCCTTTCGGTGCGCGGCAACAGCTGCAAGACCGTGTTCGATTGCACCGTGCCCTTCCATATGAAGGAGCATTTCAAGCGCGCCCAATTCGTCGAGGTTGACCCCGCTCCGTGGGCGCCGGAGCTGTTCAAGGGCGCGGCATCATGAGCGGGCGCACGCTGCTCGGCCGGTCGCGGGGCGCTGCCCCCGACCGGATGATCGTGGGCATCAGCGGCGCCACCGGCATCATCTATGGCATTCGCGCGCTGGAGATGCTGCGCGCGGCGGGCGTTGAGAGCCATCTGGTGGTCTCACGCGCCGGGGACATGACGCGCGGCTATGAGACCGATCTGACGCGTGAGCAGTTGCATGCACTGGCGGATCATGTCCACCCCATCGGCGATGTCGGCGCCAGCATCGCCAGCGGTTCGTTCCGCACGCTGGGTATGCTGATTGCACCCTGTTCGATGCGCACGCTGGCCGAAGTGGCCAGCGGCATCAGCTCCACCCTGCTGACCCGCGCCGCCGATGTGGTACTGAAAGAGCGCCGCCGGCTGGTGATGATGGTGCGCGAGACGCCATTGCACGGCGGCCATATCCGCAACATGGCCGCCGTGACCGAGATGGGGGCGATTTGCAGTCCGCCGGTGCCCGCTTTCTACACCAGGCCGCGCACGCTCGATGATATCGTCAACCATTCGGTGGCGCGCGCGCTCGACCTGTTCGACGTGGAGATGCCCGACATGATCCGCTGGGGCGAAGGAACGCCGCTGGAAGGCAATAGTACAGATCACGAGGACAGCGCGGTCGTCCCCCGGATCGAGCGGCGCGCATGATCGCCCTGCCCCTCATGGTGCGGGACTGGTGCCATGGCCTGGATAGCACGCTGGCCGCCGAGTTGTTGACCTGCCGCGCCGATGGCTGGCCGCATCTGGCCCATCTGAGCTGCGGTGAGGTGGTGATCGACACCATGGGTCAGCTCCGGCTGGCGCTCTGGGCCGGTTCGCGCGGGACCCACAATCTGGTGGCAACCGGGCAGGCCTGCCTGATTCTGGCCAGCCCCGAAGGCGTGTTCGAGATCCGTCTGGCGCTGGTGGGCACCCTTGCCCTCCCCAGCCAAGCCTCCGGTCCGGATCTCCAAGGCTTCTGCCTCGAGCCAATTGCGGTATGCGACAAAAGTGCGCCCTATGCCAGCATCACCAGTGCGCTGCGCTTTGCCTTGCATGACCCGCAAACAGGACAGGCGCGCTGGGCGCAGCTACGGCAACAGCTGTTCGAGGTCCAAGTCGAAGCGCTGAATCGTGATGGGCCGGGCCAGTCACCGCTCTTGCGCGGCTAGCCTGCGGTCGATCTCGTCGAGTGTCCATTGCAGCGCGGGAGACACGCGCGCCTCATCCCACACAAACCACAGGCTGGCCACCGCCTCGGGGTGAACGATAGGGCGCAGCACGATGCGCGCCGGATTGAGCTGGGCCAATCCCTCCGGCACAATCCCTGATCCCAGCCCGGCCGCCACCAGCCCCAGCACGCCGGTCACCGAGCTAGAGGTCCACTGCACATTGAGCGAGAATCCAGCCTCCCGCGCCAGGTGCGACATCACCTGCATCACGCCGAAATCGCCCGGATCGCTGTAGCTGATCAGCGGCAGCCCATCGAGATCGGCCAGCGTGGCATGATCGCGCCCGGCCAGCACATGGCTTTCGGGCAAGGCCAAGCGCAGCGGCTGAGGGGCCAGCGCCAGATGCCTCCATCCTGGTGCCAAAGTGAGCGGCGCGCGTACCAGCGCGACGTCGATCCGCCCCTCTTCCAGCTGGCGCAGCACACTGCCGATGTTGCCCTCATGCAGCTCCAGCGCCAGACCGGGCCGTTCATCGCGCACATGGCGCAGCAGGGCGGGCAGGGTATCGCCGAACATTGCTGAGACGACATAGCCGATCGCCAGCCGCCCGGCCTCGCCCCGCGCGGTGCGGCGGGCGGTTTCGGCATCCGCATGATGACGGTCGAGCAGGCTCGCGCAGGCGTCGCGATAGGCGATACCGGCATGGGTCAGATCGATGCCGCGCTTACGCCGGTGGAACAGGCGCACGCCCAGCGCTTCTTCCAGCGCGGCGATCTGCTGGCTGACGGCTGGCTGGGCAATGCCCAGTTGCTCGGCCGCGCGCCCGATGTGCAAATGACGGGCCACAACCAGAAAGACCTGCAAGCGGCGGAGCGATAGAGCTGCCAGTTCATTCATGCCTTCCCCCTTCACACCGTGCCGCTTACGCGGCAAGGGGTAATGCAATCCCTGAGATGGCATCACGGCATTTGCCTGCCTCCGCCTCAATACCGGTCGTTCAGCGCTCGTGGTCGGAGCTTTGAAACCGGGCATACATTTACGTTGGCTGCAGCGCTGCTGAAAGACTGGGTCTGGGACTTTGCCGCCTTTCGCAAATGATGCATCGAATGGCAGATTTTGACGAAACCTGCCTCCTTAGCCTAATCATGCCATCCGTTGTCACAGGGGACGATCCATTTCGGCGCCGCTGAAGGCTGCTGGATTTGGGGCACATTCCTTCACGATGGATTGCCGAAGTTTCGCACTGCTGAGATGCGTTTTGTTACCTCTTCCAGTTAAACCCGCGGCCATTTGGCCCCATGCGCCAAGCCCAAGGTGACCACCCCCGCTATCAGCGCTGGAATGATCAGCCACAAGGTCACCATGTGCGGTTGAGCCATGAGAATGGTCAAGCTTTGGCCGGTCACGAGCTGGTCCGCCAAGCTCAGTCGTCCTTCTGGCGATACTTGTCATGAGAGCCCTTGCAGGCCATGCCCAGCGCCATCTGCTTGGCGCGGATCTCGGAAAGATTGCCGGAATCCGCGGCGGTCTTGTAGTCGCCGGCGGCCTTGACCAGACTGGCGGCCGCCGCCTTGAAGCCGGCGTTGTCGTTCCATATCCCGGGCTTGGCGCCGGTCTTCCCCTTGTAGCGGCCGATGCCGGTGCCTTTCGGGAACCAGGTGGCAATGCGGGGTGCCAGCGCGTTGATGGTGGCCGCGCTCTTGTGGATGACGGCCACATCGGGCGTGCCGGTCTTAAGCGTGTCACCTGCCGCCTTGGCCGCGGCGCCGAACTGCTTGAAATTCTTCTGTCGGGTTTCCACCGTTTCCTGCGGCGTTGCGGCATGCACCGACACCGCTCCGGCCAGCACGAACCCACTCACCAGCAGTTTCATCGCGCGCATGGACACCTCCCCTCCCTATCTCGGTCCATTTACAACGCCTTGAGCCAGCGCACAGCATCACGCGCCCTCTCATTCACCCGAGGCTGCAGTTCCTCCCGCAGCCAGGGTCGTTGCCATGCGCGCCCTCGTACAGAAGTCGAATACCGCCTCATAGCGCTCATATTTTTCCCGCCCGACCAGAAACGGATTGGTCTTGCTACGGCCGATCTCGTTCAAGCGCTGCACGGTGTCGTCGGTATCGCCGTGAGGCGAAATTTCGACATCGACCTTGGCCAGCATCGTGGCCTGGGAAAACTTCCCGAGCGACTGAAGAAAAACTTTTTGACCCTCGATTTTCAGCGGGAGGCCATTGCCACCCCAGTATGCCGCCTGATGCATCTGCCCATGGTCCTTCACCGGAATGATGAAGGAAAAGGTTCCGGGCGTATGGCCGGGCGTTGCGATGGTGGTGACGGTGGTGTCGCCCAGCGTTACATGGCCGCCATCCTCAAGGACGAGATCCCGTTTCGGACGGGGCGAGCGGGCCAGTGGGCTGCGCTCATTCATATGTTCCAAAGCTTGCCACGCGATCTCGCTCATGAAGACATGGGCACCCGACAGCGACTGGATCAACGGCGCACCGCCATAATGGTCGCCGTGTTCATGGCTAACGATGATATATTTCACCTTGCCCGGGTCGAGGCCGACCGAACGCATGCCATCCACGATATAGGTTTGCGCTTCCTGCTGGGTGGTCAGGGCGTCGATCAGAATGATCCCCTCCGAAGTAACCACTGCCCAGGAGGCAACATCGGCCGCTCCGATATAGTAGAGATTGTCGAAAACCTTTGTGGCTTTGGGCGCGGTGAGGCCCGAAACGATGTGCCCACCCGTCGCGTTGCAGCGGAAGGAGACCGTGGTGGGCCAGTCTTTGCCACCGACATCGACCGCCATCTTGCCAAAGCCGATGGCGGCCGGATCCTTCAGACCGTCTTCCCGATCAAGGTCCTCGTAGGTGCGGACGGGCTTGGGATACGGCTTGTTGGGATCGGCAACGGCGCTAGTGACCGATCCAAGTAAGAGGCCGGAAGAGAGGAGAATGCCTGCAATGTTTTTCATTTTGCTCATCTCATGTCTCACATCTTGAAGCGAAGGCCAAAACGGAAGGAACGGCCCACAACGTCGTAAAGTCCAGGGTTGGTGGCGATCGCAAGATTGCCGTTGCCTGGCGCAAATGGCGGATTGTGGTCGAGGAGGTTGCGGATATCGATGTAAACCTCAGCCCGGCGCTCGAGCACCGGCAGCTTGTAGGAGAATTGGGCATCCAGATAGAACTGCGGGGCGATATGATTGAAATTCACCTGGGTATCGTTCTTCGTGATATCCCAGAGCCCGCCCCCGATCAGCCGTCCCTGAAAGAAGATCGAGGCCACCCGGCTTGAGAGACCAAGCTGAGTCGTGCCCGACCAATGAGGGGTTGTACTCAGGCCGACCTGACCAGCCTGGTTGATCGGAGCCGACCCCGGGACGGTGTTGGTGAGCCGGTCGAGGTAGGAGATGATGGTGCGCAGGTTCACATTACTGCCATCGCCGAGAATTGATCCAGCCGCATGACGATAGCCGATGTCAAAATCGATACCCGTAGCCCTGAGTTGAGCAAGATTGAGAGGCACACTAAGCAGCCGAACGAGCGTCCCGCTTGAGTCTCGAACGGTCTGGGAGCAAGCGAGTGGATTGCCTGCGTAGCACTGGTCAACAAGCTGCTGCGCCGTCACAGACTGGATCGCGTCATTGATCTTGATGTCGTAGTAGTCGGCGGACAGCGTGAAACCCGGAATGACCGGCGGTTGCAACACGACGCCCGCGGTGAAGGTGTCGGCTTTTTCCGGCCTTAGGTTGGGATTGCCCGACAAGATAGTGGGAACGCCAAGAACGACTGCGCCGCCCTTGAAGGGATCAATGGGCGAAGAGGTCTGCTGGCGCCCGGCACTGAACAATTCAGATACGTTGGGTGCGCGGATATCGCGCGATCGGGTTACCCGCAGGCGGAAACCTTCGGTAGGCACATAGCTGATCCCCGCCTTCCATGAAGGAATGGTTCCGCTGGTGCTATAGTTCGTAACGCGCGCCGCGCCGTTAAATTCCAGGCTGCGAGCATAAGGGGTGTCCTTGAGAAGCGGGATAACGGTTTCCGCATAGGCCTCCTTGACCTCATAATGTCCGGCCCAGGGTTGCGGGTTGCCGTAAAGCCACGCGCCGGCTTGCGATAGCGGATCGGAGGTCGTGACCGCACTTTCCCGGCGCCATTCGCCGCCCACGGCAAGTGAAATCGGGCCTGCCCATCCTTGCAGCAACGTCCCGGTAAAATTGACCTGAGCCTCGTTTTCGGTAAGCGTCGAAACCGAGGAACTGGTACCCGAAACGTAGTCCAGCGCCGCCGAGGTCGGCGCATTGATGCCAAATAGATTGATGGGCACGCAGCCGTTGGTCGGGTTGGTCAGTGTCGAGCGACAAACAACTTGCCCGGTTGCAGGACTGATGACCGCATCGACAGCACGCGCCAACGCCTGGGTGTTGTCTACGTTGAGGATTTGGGTCGTTGCCTTGGACTGACCGTGGTTGAAATAGGCTTCCCATTTCCAGGAACCCAGCTTGCCCTTGGCGCCACCGACATAGCGCTGCGTCTTGGCGTCATTGTCGGTGTAGACATACCCACGATCGAAAGAGTGGCGTAGGAAGGTAAGGGACGTGACACCTGTCGCGAGCATCTGGCTGCTGATGGACGCCGGAAGATAGGCATTATCACGCTGGATCGTCAGAACATTGCCGACCTGATTACGGTTAAGGCCTGTCACGTATGTGCTTTCACTGTCACCCCACATAGCTTCGCCGTAGAGCGTCACATTATCCGTCAGATCATACTCGGCGTGACCGAAGAGCGAGATGCGGTGCAGCGGGCGGATCAGGTCCTGCACCAGTTCCGAATTGATGCCATCGCCGCCGATCTGCTGCGAGCTGGTACGATAGCTGCCAAAGCTGTAAGGCGTGGGTGTGCCATTTGGACTGAACTGGATGCCGGCTAGCGCGGCATTGGCAGCCGCAGAGCCACCATTGCCATTCAAAATCATGCCGCCCTGTGTGCCGATCGTCCGTACATTGTAAGCCGAAATGAGGCCAGGGCCGCCCGCCGGGCCCTGCACATAGTAATGACCCTGGCTGCTCCAGCTGCGATCCTGCGGGCGCACGCCGTCATTCTGGAAATACTCGGCCGACATCACGACATGGCCCCGATCGCCACCGAATTTGAACCCATAAGCGCCGGAGGCTTTGACTTCCTTGTTATCACCTCGCTGCGAGATGCCATAATAGGCGTCGGTCTTCAGGCCGGTGAATTTCGTATCGAGAATGAAATTGACGACGCCCGCGACGGCATCGGATCCATAGGCGGCGGAAGCGCCGCCCGTTACGATGTCCACGCGGCTGATCAGCGCTGAGGGGATCATGTTGACATCGACGCTGCCGTTGAGCGAGCCAGCGACGAAACGCTGGCCGTTGAGCAGGGTCAATGTCCGCGAAGGTCCAAGCGCGCGCAGGTCAAGGAAACTCTGCCCTCCGTTCGTGGTGCCCGAATTACGCTGAGGCCCCGACGTATTGGTTAGGGCGGGCAGGGTGCGCAGCGCTTCTGCAATTGTCGAAGGCGAGGATTTGATGAGCTGATCGCTGCTCAGGGCAGTGACCGGCGTTGGGGCCGTGAGACCTGGCCGGGCGATGCGCGACCCGGTGACGATGATATCGGCATTCACTTTGCCTGCGTCCGAGGTGCTGGCTGTCGTTGGAGCAGTGACCGGAGGCGTTTCAGACGAGGCCACAGCACCTTGAGCATGTGCGGTGCTGCTCAATGCAAAAACGCTTGCTGCTCCAAGCAGCATGACGCGGACAGCGGATGGCATAGTGGAGGCGTAACGGCCCATCATCGGTCCCTTCCCTTTCATTCGCCAGACTTTGCCTGGTCGATTCGTTCGGCCTTTCGACAGGCCGGTTTACGAGGGGTGGGTTAACCGGAGAAATCGGCTGTGACAAGCATAAATACAACGGTGTTTCATTTTCGCGGTAATTTATGTCGTCAGCCGAGGGGGTACATATCGTTCAGGCTGTAGGTTTGCCGCGCTGTTTCAAAAAATAACGCGTGACGCTCTTGTGCTGTCCGAGATGCAGCGATCCGCTTGTAACCGTTCCAAAGATTGGCATAGCCGACCATACCCTTGTCGACCGGGAAGTTGCTCTCGAACATGCAGCGCGTTACGCCAAAAGCCTCGATGCAAAAGTCTATGTAGGGCTGCCAGATCTGGCTCAGATGGTCGGATGTGGGCGGTTCCGGGAGCAAATGGAGGTCAAATCCATTAACCTTCATTCCTAGTCCACCAAGCTTCATGCGAATATTGGGTCGCGATGCAACCGCCTCGATTCCGGCGCGCCACGCATCAAAAGCCTCTCGCGGCCGGTCGCGATAACCTCCTACGCGGATCGGTCCGCCGCAGTGATCGACGACGATGGTAAGATCCGGGACCGATAGGCTGAGCTGCACAATTTCGTGCAACTGGGTTTGATAGGCCCAGACGTCGAGCGTGAGCTCCCGCTGCGCAAGGATCTGGGAGGAACGAATAAAGCTCGGGCTTTGCAGAAGTCCCTCGGGAGGAGCCACCGGGGTCGACTGAACTGCTGGATCGTTGTGAAAGGCAACTGGGAAACGGATGCCCTTGAGGCGGTCGGTGTGCTGCTGCATCCTGTCAAGAATCGGGGCAATCTCTGCCGCCAGCGTCATATCGGCGCATCCCACGATGCCTCCGCAGGCCAGCGTCTCCCCATAGATGCCGCTGGCCGCCATGGCTGCCACGCCGTTGACGAATTCGACCTCGCCAAGCGGACGGAGCGCGAGGGGCCCGTTCTTGCGGTACATCGAACGACACTGGACGAACACCGTGCCGGCGATACGATGCCCGCTTTTGATATCGCTCAGCAATTCCGGGTAGAGATAGGTTCCGTCCGGACGGTCCCAGAGATGGTGATGGCAATCGATAATGGGTAGCTCAGGATCGAGTGCTGGTTCGACATTCAGTGCCAACCAATCCTCGCGGACGGGGACATGACTAAAGGCTATCGCTTTGGGTTCGGCCACGTGCACTCTCCAAAAATTCGGGACTCGCCTAAGCTCACACCCTCAATAACGCAACAGCGTTTCATTTTTGATTGCGATTCTCGGTTTGGCCGTGCATGGTCCGGGCGCAGGCTCGCCCCACGATAAAACGAGCCGCGGGAGCATGCGATGTCTGATGTGCAAGTGAGTGGCGCCAAATGGTATCGCGACATCACGCGAGCCCAATGGATGGCCCTGGCCCTGGCCGGGCTGGGATGGACGTTTGAAAGCTACGACTCCTACTCCTTGTCACTGACGATCCCGTTCATCTCGCAACATTTCACCATGTCGAAAACCTTGGTCGGATCGCTCCTCAGCCTCACCGCGGCAGGCCAAATGGTCGGGGGCATTCTCTTCGGCTTCGTGGCCGACCGGATCGGGCGGGTGAAAACCGCCTTTCTCTGTATCTGCATCTATTCCCTGTTCTCGGGCCTCTTCGCCTGCGCCCAATCGGTCGAGCAACTCTTCATTCTTAGGGTCTGCGGCGCTTTCGGCATGGGTGGTATGTGGACAGCGGGGGCCGCGCTCGTCGCCGAGAGCTGGCCTGCGCATTTGCGTGGTCGCGGCGGCGCTCTGATGCAGGCGGGGCTGCCTACCGGGGCGATCGTGGCGATCGCCGCTTCCGCTGTCGTCGGTGAAACGATCGGCCTCGCCGATGAAGGGTGGCGCGTGCCTTATCTCATCGGGGCCTTGCCGGCCCTGATCCTCTTTTTCGTCGCTCGGGCCACGCCTGAGTCTCCAGTTTGGATAGCGCAACGACATCGCAAACAAATAGCGCATGACGCAAGACAGGGTGTGGGCCCCAGTATCCTCAAGCCTGCTCTCATCGCCTTCGGTCTGGTGTTTTGCCTGCAATATGTATTCTGGGGGGTGACAAGCTGGACCCCGACCTATCTGGTTGCCGCCCGGGGCATGAACCTGATGTCGAGCCTGAGCCATGTGTTGCTGCTCCAGCTTGGCGCTCTTGCCGGTTTTCTGGTTTTCAGCGTCTTCGTCGATCGGCTGGGCCGACGCCCGATGTTCGCGGCCTATTTGCTGCTGGGCGCGGTTGCGGTCGCTACCTTCGTGTTCGGTCCCGATGCCCTGCTGCCATTGGCGCTGTTTTGCGCGGGTTTTTCGGTGAATGGCATCTTCGCCGGACTGGGCCCTTTCATCGCGGAACTGATCGCCACCAGCCCTCGGCGTGGCTTCGTCATGGGGCTGATCTACAATGGGGGCAGGCTGGGCGGTGTATCGGCACCCACGATCATCGGCATGCTGGCCTCGGGCAAGGGCAGTCTGGCAGCCGGACTGGGCTCGACGGTGGTCGCCTTGTTGCTCGCTCTCGTCATCGTGGCCATCGCACCGGAAACAAAAGGGCGGGAGATTAAGTGAGCGGACTTGCCCGGTCCCAAGGTCTTCCGGACCCACGGGCGCAGGACTGGCCTTGTGCTTATGAGGGAGCGGCCTTATCGCAAACGGCATGGCAAATGACAGCGAATTGACAAGACGTGATCGACCGGGAGTTAGCGGTGTTGCAGCCGTCGATCGGGCCCTTAGCGTTCTTCGGGCATTCGAGCGCGGTGATGCGGTGCTGACGCTTTCCGAGCTCGCCCGGCGCACCGATCTGGTCAAAAGCACCGTGATGCGCTTGGCTGTTTCGTTGGAAGAAGCAGGTTTTCTGCTGCGGCTGGCTGACGGGCAATACCAACTCGGCGGGGAGATTGCTCGCCTCAGCAGCATCTACCAGGATGCTTTCGGTTTCGAGCGCCAAATCCTGCCTATCCTCCAGCGTCTCTCGGAGCAGTCGGGAGAAACCGCCTCGTTCTATGTGAGGCACGGGGCGTATCGGATGTGCCTGTATCGGATCAATTCTCCGCACCGGCTGCGCATTCACCTCCAGCCAGGTGACACCAGGCCGATGGATAATTCCGCGATTGCTCAGGCGCTGCGCCTGACAGATCCCCAAGCAGTGCGCGTCCTCTACTCGGCCGGGTCGCAAGATCCATATGCCTCATCCATGGCCATAGCTGTCTTTCTGGGCGATGGGCCGCCGGTTGGAGCTTTGACCCTTTCCGGGCCATCAAATCGTCTCCATGAGGGAAGGCTGGAAGAGCTGGCTCCGTTGCTATCGGAAGCGCTCTCCAATTTGCTCAGTGGCATGAACGCCGATGTGCACCGCGACGTCATTCTACAGGAAGCGAATCGCACCCGCTCGTAAATAGCAAAACTGCCCGTTTCCAAGCAGCACTCCGCGCGGCTGGCTGCCGCCTTGACGCGAAAAATGGAAATGGCGTTTCAATTAATGCCTCACACATCAACCAAAGCCACGGTGAAAAGCAGGATTTCAGCCTAATTTGCGCTGAATTTCCCAAATTAGCTAATGACAATGCAACGGTGTTTCATTATTCCTTGCCGCACATCAAAAACGACGGTTATGGAGCTGAGGTATGGCTGTGGGTTTTCGCATTCTGCCGCGAGGAAGGGCCGTCTCGGCCGATCAGGTGGAGAAATTCAAACAGTTGCCGGTGGCCAACGTTAGCGATTCGATGGATAGAATGTTAGGCGCTGGCGCTACTTTACGGCCTCTTCATCGCGGAAGTCGCCTTGCCGGTCCTGCTATCACAGTCAAGGCGCGGCCTGGTGACAACCTGATGGTTCACGCAGCAATTGATCGGGCTTCCCCTGGCGACATTATCGTCGTCGATGCCGGAGGGGATCTGACCAATGCAATTATTGGCGAACTCATGATTGCCCATGCCGCCTGGCTGGGGCTGGGTGGTTTTGTCATCAACGGGGCAGTAAGAGATCTTGCTGCTATACGTGACGGCGATTTTCCAGTGTTTGCAGCGGGCGTGACGCATCGCGGTCCGTACAAGATGGGGCCGGGCGAGGTGAACGTCCCGATCGCCATTGGTGGCATGGTCATCGAACCGGGCGATCTTATGTTGGGCGACGACGATGGTTTGGTCGCGATACCCTTTGCCGATGTCGAAAACGTCTACGCTGCAGCGGCCAAGAAACACTCTGCGGAAACCGCTCAACTTGACCGCATCGCCAAGGGCCAAAACAATCGGCAATGGGTCGAGGACGCCTTGGTGGCGGCAGGTTGTGAGATCCACCAGTGATGCGGGGGGCGTCATCCATTCTCTTCGTCGGGGCGGGCCTGGCACCGGCAGCTGTTGCCTTGGCGCAAGCTCGGGGCGTACAACTCATAACTCTTCCACCTCATCCACCTGAGGAGAAAATGATCGAAACGATCGAGGCTCATCAGCCCGACGTGATCATCATGCGCAGCGGCAAATTGAGTGGAGCCGCGATCCGTGTTGCCAAGCGGCTCAAGCTTGTCACGAAACATGGGGTGGGCGTTGACTCGATTGACGTCACCACCGCGACTGCTCAGAAAATTCCAGTGGCGTTTGCGGCTGGGGCCAATTCGCAATCTGTTGCCGAACACGCTTTTGCACTCATGTTTGCGGCGGCGCGCAACATCGTGGCACTCGACCACGCCGCGCGACATGGTTCATGGGACAAGGTCCCCGGACAAGAATTGACCGGAAAGACCTTGGGCCTGATAGGCTTCGGCACCATTTCACGTCGCCTGGCCGAATTGGTCGAACCTTTGCGTATGCGAATCTTGGTTCATGACCCTTATGTGGCCGCTGAAAGCTTGCCGTTGTCTTACGGAGTTGCGTCGAGCATTGATGCGTTGGTTTGCGATAGCGATGTCGTGAGCCTTCACTGTCCGCTCACCCCCGAAACCGCGAACATGTTCGACGCCCGGCGCTTTGCACTGATGCGCGATGGCGCAATGCTGATCAACACGGCGCGCGGGGGACTCATTGATGAAGCCGCGTTGGTGGCGGCCCTGAAGGATGGAAAGCTTTCAGGAGCTGGCTTGGACACGGTGGCATCTGAGCCGCCCGGTCCCGATTCACCGCTCTGGGCAGCGCCCAACCTGGTTGTCACACCGCATGTGGGTGCGGACACAGCGGAAGCGCGCGAAAGGGTTGGTGTCATGGTGATGGAACAGGCTCTGGCCGCAATTGAAGGCCGCCTGCCGGATCAATGGATGGTTGCCAATCCCATCGCGCTGAAGGCAGCCTGACACAAACAAAGACGGCGGCATACCGCCCGGGGTGAGGATTATGGACAGTCTCGTCGATTCTGCGATCGAGCGCAGCACGATGCGCCGCGTCATTTGGCGGATCGTGCCGTTTCTTATGATATGCTATCTGTTTTCAATCATCGATCGCGGCAATATTGGCATGGCTTCGCTTCAAATGAACGAAGACCTCAAGCTGTCGAAATCCGCATTCGCACTGGCAAGCAGCCTGTTCTTTGTTTCCTATTTTCTGGCCGAGGTCCCCAGCAATCTCGCGCTGCAACGGTTCGGCGCTCGCCGCTGGATTGCTCGCATCATGATAAGTTGGGGTTTGCTCTCTTCAGCGACTGCCCTGGTTTCGAGCGCTAACATGCTCTACGTTATGCGCTTTCTGCTGGGAGCGGCGGAGGCTGGTTTCTTTCCCGGCGTCCTTCTTTATCTCAGCTACTGGCTGCCGCGCAAATACAGAGCCCGGGTCGTCGCCACCTTCATGGCTTCGATCCCCGCCGCGAATTTTTTGGGAGCGCCGCTGTCCGGAGCGTTGCTGTCAATGGACGGCAGCTTGGGGATGCGGGGCTGGCATTGGGTCTTCGTTGCAGAAGGTGTGCCGACGCTGCTGCTGGGTTGCCTCTGTTTCTTTGTCCTGACCGATCGGCCGTCGCAAGCGGCCTGGCTTTCGCCCGTGCAACGCGAATGGCTTGACGCAACCTTGAAGGAAGAACAGGCGTCGACTTCGCTTGCCGACGCGCCTTCCACAGGGCGACTGTTGCTCAATCCTTTCATCTGGGCTCTGGCGCTCGCGTATTCAGGCCCTTCTGCGGCAAGCACGGTTCTAAGCGTGTGGCAACCGCAGTTGATCAAGTCCGCCGGTGGCTTGAGCAACTTTCAGGTAGGGCTGATAAGCGCCCTGCCCTTTGGCATCGCCTCGGTGGCAATGATCCTTTGGGGCGCCTCGTCGGACAAGACCGGCGAACGGAAATGGCACGCCTGCGCTGCCATATTGCTCATCGTGGCCGGCGTGCTGTCCACGATGACAACAACAGCGCTGATACCCACGATGGTCATGCTGTGTGCCATCCTGGTGGGCGCCTATAGCGCCAAGGGGCCCTTCTGGGCGCTGTGCTATGAGTGGCTCTCACCCCGAACGGCGGCGGCGGGGCTGGCGGTTGTGGGCGCGGTTTCAAACCTTATCGGAGGAGGCATCGCCATCAACATCTACGGTTTCATCCTGGACAAGACGGGTCGTTATGCTCTTGCCCTTCTGCCCTTAGCGATCCTCAATCTTGCGGGATTTGGCTTTTTGCTGGTTCTGGGGCGAAGGAGATCGCGCTGATCGCGCCCGGGCTGGACATCAGGTTTCGTCGAAATCTGCCATTCGGGGCAGCATGTGCGAACGACGCATTTTGGTCGCGGGCTGCCGCCTCTGCGCCGCGCGGGGATCGCTGACAAGGCGGCCATTCATGCCATCAAAATTCATCCTTGAAACCTGCCCTTCATTCAGCCCATCCCTAGTGCGTTCAAACCCCTATTACGGGCGGTAATGGCATCCAGCGTTACCTCTCCTCCTTCGTGACGTTGCCTATCGACTTTGATATGCGTCATCGACACGCTCATTCCCGGATATAAAACGTAGCTTGTATCGCCTTGAGCAGCGTGGGTGTGTCGTGACACAAGAAGTCGAATTAAAGCTGGATTTCTCGGCCGACGCGGCTGAGGCATTTGTGCGGTCAGCGATCATCTCGAAAAAACCGTCCAGGCAGCTGCTGCATGCAACCTACTTCGACACCCCCGATCACCTTCTGCATCGAGCCGGGTTCGCATTGCGCATCCGCCGATCAGGCCGAAAATACATTCAGACCATCAAGAGTCGCGGTTCAAAAATGTCGGGTCTTTTCATACGCCAGGAATGGGAACGGCCCGTTTCTGGCAATCGTGTCATGCTGGACCCAACTACGCCCATCCTCGAACTGCTGAGCGGGGCCGCAGATGGTCTCACTCCTGCTTTTGAGGTGTCCGTCGAACGCCTAAGGTGGATGGTGGAAGAGGGCGGCAGCTCGATTGAGGTGGTGCTGGACCGGGGACTGGTCAAAGCCAGCGACCGACAGGCTCCCTTCTGCGAATTGGAACTGGAACTCAAGCGAGGGGAACCGCAAGCTGTCTTCGCATTTGCCCGCAAGATCGCTGAATTTGTGCCCGTCCGTCCGGGCGTGCTGAGCAAGGCCCAGCGCGGCTATGGCTTGCTTGGCCCGGTGATCGACGCCTTCAAGGCCGAGAAGGTGGATCTGGCACGAGATGTTTCGCCAGCGACGGCCTACCGTGATATTGCAGGGTTATGCCTGCACCAATACATCCTCAATGAGACAAGGCTCTTGGCTGGCCACCAGCCAGAAGCCCTGCATCAAGCCCGCGTTGCCTTGCGGCGGCTGCGATCAGCCATCGCAATTTTCAAACCGATGCTGGGTAACCAACACCTCGCCCACGTCCAATCCGAGCTGCGCTGGCTGACCGCCGCTCTGGGCAGCACGCGCGATATCGATGTCCTGCTCGACACAACCCGACAGGAAGAGCGGCGCAAACAGCTTGAGGATGCTTGCGCAACATCTCACGCCGAATTGGCAGCAACGCTCGCTACGAAACGGGTCCGAGACCTTCTGCTTGAACTGGCCGAGTGGATCGCCGCAGGTCCCTGGTCCGTCGCGCGCGATGGGCTAGATTCCACGGCCAAATGCTATGCCCAAGAAGCCCTGCACAAATTGCGCAAAAAGGTGAAAAGGCGCGGCGGAGATCTGGCCACGCTCACTGACGTCGAGCGGCACGATCTGCGTAAGGCCGCGAAGCGCCTTCGCTACGGAGTGGAGTTTTTCGGCTCGCTGTTCCCCGAGCACAAGGCTCAGCGACGCTATCGTAAATTTTCCGCTTCTCTCGAAAAGCTTCAGGACGATTTGGGGGAACTCAACGACCTCGTCTCCATTCCGGTCCTTCTCGAGCGATTGGGACTGGCCGAAGCCGCGACAACTGAAAGGCAGATGCTCCAGCAAAGAAAGACCGACCTGATTTCAAAGGCCGTGCAGTCATGGGCAGATCTGATGGATCACAAGGCTTTCTGGCAATGAGCAAAGCCGGCAATCGTGAATCGACAGATCAGACTGAACTGGCAGCACTCAGTCCGCAGCGCCCCTTCGACCAAGGATACGCTCCAACGGCAGGCTGACGATGGCCTTGAGGATCATATGATCGGCATTGGTGCCATAACCGTGGCCCACACCGATGTTGAGCGCCCAATGCCCTAGATCGATGTCCGCCACTGCAAAGATCGACTGGTCGCTGTCTCCCACAGCGCCAAAATGCGCGAAGCTGCCGGTGCCATTATAGCTCTCGATGCCCAGCGAAACGGCCTTGGTCATGGCGTAGGCCAGTTTCGTGTCGAATTCGACCTCGGGGGAATGCGGCTGCGGGCCCGAAACAACAAAATCGACATTGGCGTTCTCGGCCAGTGTCCACTTGTTGAGACGTGTTCCCACAATGCCTTTCAACTCCGCGTTCCACGGATTGATGTCGAGCTTGTGATTCACATGACCGATCTCGAAATTGGCGCCCCACCACCAGGCCTGCCCTTCGGCACGCGGAGCGATGAATTTGAGCCTTGCCTTCAACCCACCTGGGTCGAGCCGCCCCTGACCATCCAGCGTGGCCAGCGGCAGATAGAGGCCAGCCTCAAAATTGTGTGTGATACCATAGGAAAATTCGGGGGTGATACGCAGGCGGCGCAGGGATTGCTGCTGCCCCGGATAATCATCGGTCAGCACGCCATCGGGAACATAGTTGAGATGGGTATCCAGGCCGAAATGGCCCGGCTTGTCCATCTCGTCCATATAGACCTGAATTTCCTCAGGGG
Source organism: Novosphingobium sp. (assembly GCF_039595395.1). Lineage (NCBI taxonomy): Bacteria > Pseudomonadati > Pseudomonadota > Alphaproteobacteria > Sphingomonadales > Sphingomonadaceae > Novosphingobium > Novosphingobium sp. The sequence continues at coordinate 1,911,524 of NZ_JBCNLP010000006.1, forward strand.
CGGCCATGGCCGGGTGCGGCAGGGACAGGGCAGCCATCATCGACAGGAATACGGCGCTCATTCTGCAAATATGCAAGGCCATTTCGCCCTCCCCTTCAAATGTGGAGGCGATTAACAAAGAAAAATATGATTCAAAAATTACAAATAAACAATCTTCGTATATTTGACATATTTCAAATCAAAGCCTATAATTCAGTTATTATTTATATTGAATGTCAAAATCAATTTTAATGATAATTATTATCACCGTTTCACATGGATGACCCGCCCAGGCACCCCGCACACCTGGGCGGCTCACTCCATGAAGCGCCTCAATTCGGATAATAGCCTACCCCGATGACATGATCGCCAACCAGTTCGATCAGAGACATCTTGTGTTCCAGGCGATTGTCCCCGCGATTTAGCCACAGATAATTGATCCTGCCATGACCACTGGTTCGGGCAATCTCGATCATGTCCTTCACGATTGGCTTGCCCTCGACATCGGTCAGATCACTCACATCGGCCCCGACAAGCCCGGGATGCGCGCCATAGGCCTGATAAATGCCATGCAGATCGAAAGCGAAAACATAGAGTTCGCCAGTGTTGAATACGCCTTTGGGCTGGTTGAACTCGGCAAAGGCCTTGTCGGCTCCCTGGCTCTTCACCTCGACCACAGCCTTTTCAAGCAAGGCCTGAGCTTCAAGCGAGGTCGCGTGGGGCGCCGCCTGAACGGGCACAGATTGGGCCGCAAATACCAGAACGCTGGCCAGCAACATGCGGGACATGGACTTCATCTGTCATCTCCTCAGATCCTCGCCGCCCTGCCCAAACCGGGCTTCCATCGCCGCGACAGGCCATGCCTAGGCCCGCCAAAGCCGCCACGTATTTGCGACCGGTCAAATCGACCCAAAGGATGAGGACTTTTGCGCTGGCAAGGACAAGCGCTATGACAGGCTTGAAGCCGCACGAGCAGGACTTGGCACTCTCATCGGGAGCAATTTCTAGCATCCAGAGAGGCGGACTTCTTTGCTGGAGATCAAAAGAAGTTAGGAAAAACTGAGGCTGCGCCCTTGTGAGACAATGCCTCAAACCGATATCGTGCGTGTTGGCACCACCGTGAGAAAAGGCACTGATCATGCTGTGCGCAGCAATACCTTACCGCCGGACCCAAACCGGGGACATTGAGGTGCTGCTGGTCACGTCTCGTGGGAAAGGGAACTGGATCTTGCCAAAGGGCAAGGTGAAACCAGGAAAAACGGCTGCCATATCCGCCCAAGAAGAGGTCTATGAGGAGGCGGGCGCACGAGGTTCCGTCGACCAGCCTCTCGTCACCCGGTGTGATTTTCCCCTGATTGAAAGCGGAGAAGGCATGGCAAGCGAGCACATGCAGATTTTTTCGCTGGAGGTCGAAGCATTGCTACCAACCTGGCCGGAGATGTTTCAACGCCAGCGCCGCTGGGTAATCCTTGAGGAAGCCGCTAAAGCGGTCAAAGGAGCTCACTTCCGTTCGGCGCTTAGAAAATTTGCCTCAATCATGGCGCCAATCGCCTAATCGGACATGTGGCCGGCATATGCCTAACGTCCAAAGACACGGTACTGTAAAGTCCATCCTATTGTCGGGTACGTGGCCATCTCGCACACCGGAACCGGATCGCGCAGCAAACTTGACCGTCATCAATGCATCCCCGGCCGACTCGTCTAGTCTGGCGTCATCAACACAGGAGTTGAGCGATGATCCCCCAGATGATGAAGGCCGCAGTCGTCCACCGTTTCGGCGAACCGCTGGTGATCGAGGATGTTCCGGTGCCGGTCCCCGGTTCGGGCGAACTTCTCGTCAAAGTTGCTGCTTGCGGTGTCTGTCATACAGATCTGCACGCCGCCGATGGGGACTGGCCTGTGAAGCCTTCGCCCCCCTTTATCCCTGGCCACGAGGTCGCCGGTGTGGTGGCGGCCATCGGCCCCGATGTGACCGGTTTCAAGGAGGGCGATCCGGTCGGTGTGGCCTGGCTGCACGACGCCTGCCTGCGATGCGAGTATTGCGAAACCGGGTGGGAAACCCTGTGTGAGCACCAACATGACACCGGCTACAGCTGCAATGGCGGCTTCGCGGAATATGTCATTGCCTCTGCTGCCTTCACCGCGAGACTTCCCGTCAACGTCGACTTTGCCCAGATCGCGCCGATCCTTTGCGCCGGCGTCACGACCTATAAGGGCCTGAAGGAAACCGAAGCACGCGCCGGTGAATGGGTCGCAATCTCGGGGATCGGTGGCCTCGGCCACATCGCCATCCAATATGCCAAGGCGATGGGCTTCAAGGTTGTGGCCCTGGATGTCGCGCCCGAAAAACTGGCACTGGCGCTTGAAACAGGTGCCGATGTCGCAATCGATGCACGTTCACCCGATGCCTTGGCCAAAGTTTTGCTTGCGACCGGAGGAGGCGCTCACGGTGTTCTGGTGACGGCGGTCTCGCCGCCCGCGTTTTCTCAAGCCCTAGGCTTCGTTCGGCGCCGGGGCACGGTTGCACTTGTCGGTTTGCCGCCTGGCGAATTCCCAACGCCTATCTTCGATGTCGTCCTCAAGCGTCTCACCGTGCGCGGGTCCATCGTCGGAACACGCCGCGACCTGGATGAGGCCATCGCCATGGCGGTTGACAAAGGAATCACCGCAGAGATAACCAAAGCACCGTTGGCCGAGATCAACGCGATTTTCGCCAGACTAAAGGCAGGCAAGATCGAGGGACGAATGGTTTTGGACCTTTCTATGCCATTCGATGAAAGCACGAGTGGTTCGGAAAGCAGCCTTGCCGAGTGCTAACAGACCGAACGGCAGATCATCAACTTTTATAATCGAAAGCTGCCGATCCGGATCGCACGACCCATCGGTCAACCCTTTACCGTCAAGCTAGGCGGTGCCCTCTCCCGCCTGATTCCTGCCGTTCAGGTGGTGACCTTAAACTCTCGAAAGTCGCCCTTCATTCACGGTGATGGAATTGGCCCAGCAAACGCCACGCAGCGCAGGCCCCGATAAGCTTCGACCAGTTGCTCCAGCGTGAAAGCGCGATTGCGACCGCTGGGATTGGGCAACACCCAGGTCGTCGCGCCGGCAAAGCCCATGGCCTGCCGCCCCCATGCGATCTCCCGCTGGCCCGACATCCCCGCCCAGGCCGGCTTGCCCAGGAAGGCGACAAAGGCCGGTCGGTAACGGGCGATCTTGCCTCCGAAGGCATCGGCTGCCGCGCGATATTCAGCCGGATCGATCTGATCCTCACGCGCCGTCGGGCGCGCAACCACTGTGGTGAGGCCGCAGCCATGGTGTAGCAAGTCCCGGCTGTCCTGCGGGGCGAACCTATGCGGCGTGAAGCCCGCCTCATGCATCACCTGCCAGAAACGGTTGCCTCGCCCCGCAAAATGATGCCCGGTTGCAGCCGCCAGCAATCCCGGATTGATGCCGCAGAACAGCACCCGCAAGCTGGGCTGGATAACATCCGGCAGCCCCGTCATCGGCAGATCAGCGCCACCGCCTTGCGAGCCATCTCACGCAAGTCCCCGCAAGGTGTCCCGGCGCGGGCGCGAACCGCCAGCGTGTGCATCGTGGCGGTCGCCAGCCGGGCCAGCGATTCCACGTCGCTGTCGGCGGCAATCTCGCCTGACACACGCGCCGCCTCGATCCGGGCGGCGAATTTGGCGTCCATCGCGGCAAAGCCCTGCTGACTGATCGCGCGGATCTCGGCATCATCGACCGCTTCGGTGATCGCGGTGCCCACCACAAAGCACCCCCGCCCCTCTTCGCCATCGGTCACATAGAGCGAGAGCGCGGCATCATAGACGCCCAGCAGCGCCTCCTTCAGCGTCGGGGCGGCAAGCTCCCGGTCCATCGTGGCATATTTTGCCAGCCAATAGTCGCGCAGCGCCGCCACATAGATCGCCCGCTTGTCGCCAAAGGCGGCGCTCAGGCTGGGGCGGTTCATACCGGTGGCGGCGGAGATCTCGTCAAGCGAGGTGCCCGAATAGCCATGGCGCCAGAAGGCATCGCGGGCCTGCGCCAGCGCGGCGGCGGGATCATAGGCGCGCGGGCGCCCGCGGCGCTTCCCCTCGGCTCCATCTTTATTTTGTACCATTTCGCATAAATTCCTTGACGAGCATTCTGCCTCACCATATTTATGCGACACAGTACAAAATTCAAGAGCGTTGGAGCAACCCATGCAGATCAGCCTTTCCAGCCAAGATGGCGCGGCGATGCGCAGCGCCCCTTCCCGTTCCAAAACCCTTGCCTTGCGCCGCCCGCTGCTGGTGCTCGCGCCCTTGCTGCTGGCCCTGGGCGGCGGCGCCCTGTGGCTGGCCGATGAGCCCTATGCCACCACCGACAACGCTACGATCCAGAGCACCAAGGGCTCGATCAATGCGCGTGTCGGCGGGCAGGTGGTGGAGATTGCCGTCCGCGACAATCAGGTGGTGCGCAAAGGGGAGTTGCTCTTCCGCATCGATCCGCAGCCCTATGAGATCGCCCTGGCGCAGGCCGAGGCGCATCTGAACGCCACGCGGCTGCAGGTAGAGGGGCTGAAAGCAACCTATCGCCAGCAGATGGCCGCGTTACAGGCGGCGCGTGACACAGCCGGCTACAATGCCAGCGATTTCGCCCGCAAACAGGCTCTGCTTGCTTCCGACATCACCTCGCGCGCAAGCTATGAGCAGGCGGAAACCGCGCTCAAGGTTTCACGCCAAGGCATCGCACAGGCCCAGCAACAGGTGGCCAACACCGTGGCCGCGCTCGACGGCAATCCCGCTATCGCCACCAGCCTACACCCCACCGTCCGCGAGGCGCAGGCGCAACTGGACAAGGCGCGGCTCGATCTGTCCTACACGCGCGTCACCGCGCCGGAGGATGGCACTGTGGCAAGGGTCGAGGATCTGCAACCGGGCGATTATGTCAGCACCGGCACGGCGATCTTTGCCATCCTGTCGCGCCGCATCTGGGTCGAGGCAAACTTCCGCGAAACCGACCTCACCCATATGCGCGTAGGGCAAAAGGCCAGCATCACGGTCGATGCCTATCCCGGCCTGCATTTCCCTGCTCATATCGTCAGCATGAGCCCCGGCACGGGCTCGCAATTCGCGCTGCTGCCGCCCGAGAATGCGACGGGCAATTGGGTGAAGGTGGTGCAGCGCCTGCCGGTGCGGCTGCAACTCGACCATGTGGATGGCACGCATCCGCTCTGGTCGGGCATCAGCGTCACCGCGCGGATCGACACGGGCTGGCGTCGCACATGGGCCCACCCCTTCACCGGAGAAGCACGGTGAGCCGCGCCACCACCACGGCGGCACTGGCCACCGGCTGGCTGCAGGCGGTGACGATTTCGATCCCCAACGCGGCGGTGTTCCATATCAGCGGCGCCTTCTCGATGCAGGATGACGAGATGGGCTGGCTGTTCTCCTCCTATATCGCCGCCAGCGCGATCACCATGCCGATGACCGGCTGGCTGGCGGGGCGCTTTGGCCGCAAGGCGGTGCTTCTAAGCTGCATCGCGGTCTTCGCTGTGGGTCTGGTTTTGGCAACGCAGGCCGATACGCTCGGCGCCTTCATCGCCGCGCGCATCGTTCAGGGCGCGGCGAGCGGACCGCTGGCGCCGCTGTCACTGGCAGTCCTGCTGGACGGTGCCTCGCCGCAGCGCCATGCCCGGCTGACGCTGATCTCGGGCCTGTGCGTGATGCTGGGCATTCTGAGCGGACCTCCGCTGGGCGGCTGGATCAGCGAGCATCATGACTGGCGCTGGATCTTCTGGCTGGGACTGCCGGTGAGCGTCTGGGTGTTTGCCGCCATGGCGCTATGTCTGGAGGAGAAGAAACCCGCCGCGCCCCCCTTCGACTGGCTAGGCTTTGCCGCGCTGACGCTGGGCCTCACCGGACTGCAACTGCTGCTCGACCAGGGCGAGAGGTTGGAATGGTTCGCCTCGCCCGAGATCCGGCTGGAGGCTTTCGCCGCCGTGCTGGGTTTCACGCTCTGGCTGGCGCATAGCCTCACCACGCCCCGGCATTTCCTCGACAAGGGCCTGCTGCGTGACCGCAATTTCCTGGCGGCCAGCCTGATGTTCTTCGCTTTCGGCTTTGTGCTACTGCCCACGGTGGCGCTCACCTCGCCGATGCTGGAGGAACTGCTGGGCTACCCGCCCGACACCACCAGCGCCATGACCATCCCGCGCAGTATCGCGCTGCTGCTGGCCATGGCGCTGGCCGCCCATGCCCCCGCCCGCATCGACAACCGGCTGGTGATCCTGACGGCCCTTGCGCTGACGGCCTGGGCCAACTGGCGAATGCTGGCCTATTCACCGCTGATGGACCGGTGGCCGGTGGTGACCGCAGGGGTGCTGCAGGGCGCGGGGCTGGGCATGCTGATGCCCGCGCTGGGGAAAGCTGCCTTTGCCACCCTGCCCGCTGCCTTGAAACCCCAGGGCATGGCGGTCTTCAACATGGCGCGCCTCTATGGCAGCACGCTGGGCATCGCGGTGGTGCAATGGTTCCTCGCCGACAACACGCAGGCGATGCATCTGGCGCTGGCCAGCCATGTCACCCTGCATCGCGCCACGCTTCAGGCCCCTGCGCTGCTGGCTGGCCCCGGCCCGACCCTGCTGAACGCAACCGTCACCGGGCAGGCCGCGATGATCGCCCTGCTGGGCCAGTTCAAGATCCTGATGTTCGCCATGGTCCTTGCCGCCCCGCTGATCCTGTTGCTGCGCAAACCCCAATCCTGAGAGGAGAGTTTCGATGACACGCCGTCACTTCACCCTCGCCTTGCTGTCCGCCTGCTGTTTCGCCGTGGAGGCCCATGCCGCCCCCACCCCCGATGCCTCATGGTGGGCGATCTTCCGCTCCCCTACGCTCGATGCCGTGATGCGGCAGGCGGTGAGCGACAATCTCGACCTCGCCGCCGCGCAGGCCACCATCGCGCAGGCCGATGAGGCGATCACCGTCGCCCGCGCCGGACTGCGCCCGCGCATCGATCTGACCGCACAGGGCGGACGGCAGCGCATGGGCGGCGTGTCCTCGAATGTCTACGGCATCGGCCCACAGGTCAGCTTCGATTTCGATCTCTTCGGCGGCACCAGAAGCGCCATCGCCCAGCAACGCGCCTTCGCCGATCTGCAAAGACATCGCTTCGATGCGGCATGGCTGACGCTGACCGGCGATGTTGCGATACAGGCGCTGCAACTGGCCAGCGCCCGGGCGCAGATGGCAGCGGTGGAGGATCTGCTGGCGCAGGACCGCCGCTTGCTGACGCTGACCGAAACAGCCCATGATCACGGCAGCGCCACGCAGGTCGATATCGCGCTGGCCCGATCACAACTGGCGCAGGATGAAACGCTGCTGCCGCCCCTCGCCCAGCAGCAGGATCTGGCGCGCCATATGCTCTCCGTTCTGGCGGGGCGATCGCCGGGCGACTGGACACCGCCCGATGTCGATCTGGCCGATCTGACCCTGCCCGCAGACTTGCCCGACAGCCTGCCCTCAGACCTCGCCCATGACCGCCCCGACATTCTGGAAGCCGAAGCGCAGCTTCACGCCGCCAGTGCCGGGATCGGCATCGCCACGGCGGATCTCTATCCGCTTCTGCAGCTCTCCGCCGCATTGGGCCAGGGCGCGCCGGGCATCGCCACCTTGTGGAGTATCGCGGCCGGTCTTACCGCGCCGATCTTCCACGGCGGCGCGTTGAAAGCCAATCAGCGCGCGGCGGTCGATGGCTATCAGGCCTCTTTGGCGGGGTACAAGCAGACGGTCGTGGCCTCGCTGGGGCAGGTCGCCGATGCCTTGCAGGCCATCCGCCACGACGGGCAGGAGGAAGCCGCCCAGCAAGGCGCCTTGTCCGCCGCCGAAACCAGCCAGCACCTCGCCGAGGCCGGATACCGCGCGGGCCAGAACGATATGCTCACCGTGCTGGCGGCCCAGCGGTCGCGGCAACGCGCCTTGCTCGGCCAGATCCAGGCCCGCACCGCGCGCTATCTCGATGCCGTCAATCTGTCCGTCGCGCTGGGCGGCCACGCGCGCGGCGCCTTTGAACGCCAGCAATCCCTGGCCACCCGCTGAAACAGGAGAAGACCCATGAGCCACCCCGACACCCTCCGCCATCTGAACATTCCGCTGGCCTATGGCCCGGCGAGCATGCCCGCCGTGGGCTTCGGCACGCTGATCCCCGATCCGGTGAAGGCCAAAGCGGCGATCAGGATCGCGCTGGAAACCGGCTTCCGCCACCTCGACTGCGCCGAGCGCTATGGCAATGAGGATGTGGTGGGCGAGGCGATCAGCGAAGCCATCGCGGCGGGCGTGCTCAACCGCGGGGATCTGTTCGTCACCACCAAGCTGTGGAACAACAATCACCGCCCCGAGCGGGTCACTCCCGCGCTGGAGGCCAGCCTGCGCAGGCTGCGGATCGAGGCGGCGGATTGCTATCTAATCCACACGCCCTTCGCCTTCCCGGCGGGCGAGGAACAACATCCGCGCGATGCCCAGGGGCAGACGATCTACGACACAGACGTCACGCTGGAGGAGACATGGGGCGCGATGGAACGTCTGGTGGATGAAGGCAAGGCGCGCAGCATCGGCCTTTCCGACATCAAGCTGGAACGCCTGAAGGAGATCGTCTCCATCGCCCGGATCAAGCCCGCCGTGGTGCAGGTGGAAGCCCATCCCTATCTGCCCGAATGGGAGCTGCTGGATTACTGCCGCAGTGAAGGAATTGTGCTGCTGGCCTTCGCTCCGCTGGGCCATGGCATGGAGCCGCGCCTGACGCAGGACACAACCCTTGAGGCCATCGCCCGCCAGACCGGCAAGACCCCGTCGCAGGTGGCTCTGGCCTGGGCGGCGCAGCGCGGAACGGCCTTTCTCACCACCTCGACCAGCGCGGCGCATATCGCCGAGAATTTCGCCATCTCGCGCCTGCCCGCCGAGGCAATGCGGGCCATGCGCGAGGACATCGCCACGCAGATCCGCTTTAACGGCGTGGTGGAAACAGGCGTGCCCGGTTTCATTCCCCGCCCGGCGTAAATAGGGCAGCCTCCCGCGCGAAGAAAGCCGCGACCCGCTCCGCCACGCCATGGATCAGCGGATCGTGGCGGTCGCGGCGGCGGGTCAGCATCCAGACCTCACGCCCGGGCGGATCGGCGCCCAGAGGGCAAGGTTGCAAGCCCTGCGCCACGGCGCCGATGTAGTGAGGCAGCAAGGCCACCCCTGCCCCCGCCTGCGCCGCCACGGCCTGCAAGGCGTGGTTACCGGCGCGAAATGCCACGCGGCGGCGGGGAAAATGGCGCGCGAGCCAGGCCGCTTCGGGCACATGAACATCGGCCTCATCGAAACCGATGAAGACTGGCTCCTGCCCTGCCGCAATGCCTTCGCACCATCGCGCGCCGGCATAGAACCCAAACCCCACCTCCACCAGACGTTTTGCGATCACATCGCCATCCTCGGGGCGGCTCATGCGGATGGCGATGTCGGTTTCATGCCGCTCCAGACTGACGGCGCGGATTCCGGTGGCCAGATCCACGTCCAGACCGGGCTGATCGGCGACCAGTTCCGCCAGACGCCGGGCCAGAAAGCCCTGCGACAGGGCGGGCGGCGCATTGATCCTGACAAGCCCATGCGGCCCCTCACCCGCCGCGCCGCGTGTAATGCCCCGCGCCGCCGCCTCCATGTCACTGGCCGCTGACAGCACCTGCGCACCTTTCGCGGTCAGCACATAGCCATCCGGGCGGCGTTCCATCAGTTTTTCGCCCGCAGCCCGCTCCAGCGCATGCAGGCGCCGGGCGACGGTGGCATGGTTCACCCCCAGCGCGCGGGCGGCGGCAGACAGGCTGCCATGGCGCCCCAGCGCCAGAAACACCCGCAGATCCTGCCAATCCGGGTCTGTGCGTTTTTGCTCAGCCATTGCGCAATCATAGCGAATTTTCACACAAGGCGCAGCATCCTATTTCCGCTCCATCGCGGGCGCTGAGGCCCACCAGAAGAAAGGAGCATCACCATGACACAAGATCGCAAAGTCGCCGTCGTGACCGGCGCATCGCAAGGACTGGGCGCGGGTTTCGTCGAGGCCTTTCTGCAGCGCGGCTACCGGGTCGTCGCCACCTCGCGCTCGATTGCCCCCTCACACAACCCCGACCTGCTGACCATCGCCGGCGACATCGGCCTGGCTGACACCGGCGCCCGCGTGATCGAGGCGGCGCTCAAGACTTTCGGGCGGGTGGATACGCTGGTCAACAATGCGGGCATCTTCACCGCCAGCCCCTTCACGCAGTTCACGCCCGAACAGTATCAGGCCAACATCGCCACCAACCTGCATGGTTTCTTCCACATCACCCAGCACGCCATCGCCGCGATGGAGCGGCAGGGCCAGGGCCATGTGGTGCAGATCACCACCAGCCTTGTCGATCACGCGATCTCGGGCGTGCCCTCGGCGCTGGCGGCGCTGACCAAGGGCGGGCTCAACGCCGCCACGCGCAGTCTGGCCATCGAATATGCCGCGCGCGGCATCCGGGTGAACGCCGTGTCGCCCGGTGTGATCCGCACCCCGATGCATACGCCTGAAACGCATAGCTTTCTCGATGCGCTGCATCCCATCGGCCACATGGGCGAGGTGGAGGATATCGTCCAAGCGGTGCTGTATCTTGAGGATGCGGGTTTCGTGACCGGCGAGATCCTGCATGTCGATGGCGGCCAGTCCGCCGGGCACTGATCGGGAGACAGGCGATGCCAATCGTGACCATTCAGATCACGCGCGAGGGCACCCTCCCGGGCGCGAAGGCCACCACCATCGAGCAGAAGGAGGCGCTTCACGCGGGCGTCTCCGACTTGCTTCACACTGTGCTGGGCAAGGACCCGGAGGATACGTTCGTCATCATTCAGGAGGTGGAACCTGAAGACTGGGGACGTGGCGGCCAATCCGTGCCCGCCTGGCGGAAGCGACGTTCGGGATAGGCCCGGGGCCGAATTCCATCGGCGTCAAGCAGGCAGGACTTGAAGCAAGGGCCTTGGGGAGGGTTAGCGTTACTCGTGCGGTGGCGAGCCGGGCCCTGCCACGAACAGGCGCTTTCGCTCACAAAAGCCGACCTTGAATGACCGAATATCAAGCGTCGATAGCTGCCGATCATTAACCGCGCCTCTAAAGGTCCAGTCTGGCATGCCTCCAGGTGATGGAGCGTGAAACACATCGCCTGCTGCTCATCAATGGGGCCCGGACCTGATCAACGACCAAACAGGATGTTCGCGGAGGCGCCAAAACCCTGAATTTTGCACTCATCCGTTCGCAACGAGTTCCAGGCGAGGGAATCGTTCCGGGGGGACCTGATTAGCCGCAACACGGCATCGGTCGCGCCCGCCGCGCTTGGCGTCATAGAGCGCGCGATCCGCCCGACGCAGCGTATCAGCCAGATCTTCGCCCTTATCAAAGAGAGTCAAACCCACGCTCATGGTAAGCGTGCGGAACGATCCTGTCACCAGACGGGAGACCTCCAGCCGCAGATGCTCGCACACCAGCAAGCTGCCTTGCTCATTCAGCCCCGGTAGAAGGATCACGAACTCCTCGCCACCGATCCTAGCCAGCATGGCGGATGACGGCTTGTTCCGGTCGAGGCACAAGGCGATGGTCTTGAGCACCTCATCGCCCTGAGCATGGCCAAAGCTGTCATTGATCCGCTTGAAATGGTCGATGTCGATCACGGCGACACCCAGCGGCGCGCCGCCTTGCCGTAAAACTGGGACATGACCGGGGAATAGAGCGTGATCCCCGACAGGAAACCGCCGGCGGCGATCATCCCCATCCATTTCAGATCACCCCCGAAAAGGATCGCCAGCTCGCCCAGCGGATTGAGCGCCCCCAGCCCATAGCACAGCGCGATCCACCGGGCCCTGCGCACACTGGGGTTGAGCTGGCCGATGGTGAGGAAACTCGCCACCAGCATGGCGGCGATGGTGATGTTCACCAGAAAGGGCAGCAGGGCCTGGGGTATCAGGGCGCAATTGGCTCGATCAGGATCAGGCTGATGTTGTCCGATCCGTCGCGATGAAGCGCTTCGGTCAGCAGGGTGTCTGCCGCCGTCCCGATAGCGGCATTGGAGGTAAAATCCCGCGTGTCGAGCATGCGCGTAAGGCCATCGGAGCACAGCAGCAACCGGTCGGCGGGCGCGACGGTGCGCGCCATCTGCGCAATCTCAATGGGCTCTGTGATCCCCAGCGCGCGGGTGACGATATGCGCCTTGGGGTGCCGCCTGGCCTGATCGCCATCGATCAGCCCGGCATCCATCAGCTCCTGCACCACGCTATGGTCGCGCGTGAGTTGCGTCCATATGCCCCCGTTGCAATGATAGGCGCGGCTGTCACCAGCCCAGAACAGCGTGGCCTGATCCGCCTCGATATGAAGGACGACCACGGTGGAACCGATCATGCCGCCCGTGTCGCGCCCGCGCGCCAGGATTGCGGCATTGGCCTGCTGCAAGGCCTCCACAATCATCGATGCTTCGATTGTCGCGGGCTGGCGGACCAGCTGGCGCAAGGCGCCGATCACCAGTTCGGCCGCGACATCGCCACCATGCAGGCCGCCCATGCCGTCCGCCAGGGCCCACAGGCAGCGCTCCGGGCAATCGAGCAGCCGGTCCTCGTTGATCTTGCGCACATGGCCCACATGGCTGCGCGCCGCCGAGGCGAAGGCCTGTGCTGCCTGCGCTTCGGGCCGGTCGAGGGTTGCGCCCATCAGTCCCGCTCCGCCGCCGCATAGGCGTTGACGAAAGCGCGTTCGAGCGAGCCTTCGGCGCCATCGAGCTGGCGGCGCAGATCGGCGTGGCGCTCCTGTACCTCGCGCATCTGCAGCGCCTGCTGGCTTTTGAGCAGGCCGCCCTTGCCTTCGGTTGCGGCTGCTACCGCCTCCGGATCGAAAGTATCGACCGCCTCATGCAGCGAGGCCTGCAACCCCGCGAAGGTGGCGATCAGATGCCGCTTCACATCCTGCAGCGAATTGGCAATCGCCTCGGGACCGGAGAGGAAACTGCCGATCTCCGAGAGCAGCAGATCGACCGCCAGCCGCTGCGTGGGGGCCCATTTGAAGGGATTGTTGCCCGAACCGCTGATGGTGGTGCGCGCCAGATTGTAGCGACGCCGTGCCTGTTCGCGCTCACGCATCAGATCCGCGATGCTCAGCACCATCTGGCGGTAGATCGCCCCGGCGCGCTCCATCACCAGCGCCGGATCGTCGCCGGACAGCATCGAGGCATCGAGCCCCGCCCCCCGGCAAAAGGCCTCCATCAGCGATTCGCTCTGGCTGGCCAGCGGAAAGGAGGCATCCTCCCAATCGGTCGGCACGGCGGCGGACATGCCGATGGGTGGGGTCAGCACCATGGTGCGGTCCTCCACCTGATCCTGATCGGTCAGCTTGGCATGGGTGGCCGCCAGGCGAAAGCCGCCGATCCGCAAGGTGGCGGGCACGGCCACCGGCACATCGACCAGATCGGGCAGCCGCTCGCCGGTGGCATCGTCGAATACGCCATTGGCGCCGGTGGTGCGCAGCATCAGCCCGTGGGGCAGCGCGGAAAGCTCGCAATGCTCACGCGAGAGGGCGCGTTGCGGATCGTTGATCGGCCAATCGCAGGTCGCGCCGCGCCCGATGGTGATGGTGCCATCACGCAAAAGCCGCGCATCGACCGGCTCGACGGCGCTGTCCTCGGTGAAAAGCTGCAACATATACATCGCCCGCGTTCCTTACGCCGCCTGACGGGGGGGAAGCTGGATGCAGGTCGCATCGAGCGCGGGCGCCGCAAGCTCGGGCAGGCCGCCCAATTGCGGCTCGATGGTCTCGGCCAGCTGGTTGAAGGCGGTGAAGGCCGCGCCGAACTCATCGCGGCGATTGTGGGAGATGCGCAAGGCAAGGCCGGTTTCTCCCGCCTCCTGCAGCGCCTGTTGCAGGCGTCGCAGGGGCCGCGCCACCAATGCGCCGCTCAGATAGCCGACCGCCAGCACCACCGCCAGCACGACACCGGCCAGAGCGATCAGCAGCATGCGCGCATTGGCCACCGCCTCATCCAGAGCGGTGCGCGGCACCAGCATGTCGATCTTGCCGAAATCGGCCCCCGCGTAATGGATCGCGCGGACAAAGCGCAGTGAACTGTGCCCGGGCACATCGGTGACCGCCGCATGACCGGAGGACTCCAGCGCCGCCTCGCCCGCCACGGGGCGATAGCGCTGGCCGACCAGACCGGTCTGGCTGGCCGCGCGCACCATGCCCTGCGCATCGACCACCACTATGTCCTTCACGCCGCCGTCCTGATCGGCAGCCGCCACGAAAGCCTGAAGCGGCGCCCAATCCTGCTGATCGGCGGGCAGCCCGGCATTGTCGGCCAGCAGCACGGCGGCATTCTTGCTGACGAAGGTGGCGATGGTCTCGCCCGAAGTCACCGCCATATGCTCCAGCGCATGCTGCTGCCGGTTGAGCACGGCGGAAATGCACAGCAGCAGCGCGGCCAGGGTGATGCCCACCAGCGCCAGCGGCAGCTTGACGCGGATCGACAGGCCCCGGCGCACCGCGCCCTCATCGGCATGGAGCGCGGCGATCTCGCGGCGCAGGGCCTGAGCCAGCTGAGTGCCGTCGGCAAAGCGCTGCTCGGGCTTTTTGGCCAGCAGCTTGTCGATGATCTGGCGCAGGCCCAGCGGGCAATCGGCGGCGCTGCGCTCGATCGGCGTAATCTTATCCTGCGAGATCTGGATCGCCAGCGTGGCCAGGCCCGTGGCATCGAAGGCCACCGTGCCCGCCACCATCTCATACAGCACCGCGCCCAGCGAGAAGAGATCGGCGCGCTGATCGACCGGCAGGCCCAGGCATTGCTCGGGGCTCATGTAGCGCGGCGTGCCGATGATCTGCCCGGCCATGGTGCGCGCCAGCAGACGGTCCTGACCGGCGCCCTCACCCCCATCGATGCGGGCCACGCCGAAATCGAGCAGCTTGGCGGTGAGCCCATCGCTGGAAATCAGAATGTTGGAGGGCTTCACATCGCGGTGGACGATGCCGCGCGCATGGGCGAAAGCCAGTGCCTCGGCCAGTTGGAGGCCCAGCGTCAGCACGCGTTCGAAGGGCATGCGGCCCTGCGCCTGAAGCACGGCGTCGAGCGGCTTGCCCTCCACCAGCTCCATGGCGATGTAGGGGATGCCGTCAATCTCGCCGACATCGAAGATGGTGGCGATATGGGGATGGGTCAAAGCCCCGGCGGCGCGGGCTTCACGCAGAAAGCGCGCGCTCAGCTCCGGGTCGCGCCGATAGTCGGACTTCAGGGCCTTGATGGCAACGGTGCGTCCGATATCGGGATCGAACGCCCGGAAGACGTCCGCCATCGCGCCTTCGCCCAGGCGCCCTGCAATCTGATAACGGCCAAGTTGCTGCATATGCCCTCCGGCCCCCCCGTTGTCGTCAGCGTCCTAAGGGAAATGACTTAACAAAATTTAGCATGCGCCTATTTTCTGGCATTCGCCCGCACGGTGGCGGCAATCCGCTCGGCCCGGCCCAGATCTCGGGCGATCAGGGCATTGCCGGGATCGAGCGCCTTGGCCTTGCGCAACAGGCCGACCGCCTCGCCCACCGCACCACGGTTGAGCGCGGCAAGGCCCTGCGCGCGCAGATGCTGCGCGGCACCGGGATTGACGACAGGCTTTGCAGGCGCGGGCGCCGCCGGTTTTGCCGCAGGAGCCGGGCGGCGGGGCCTTTCGGGCGCGGGTGGCGCGGGCTGGGGCTTGGCCACCGGCTGTTCGCCGGGGATGCGCAGCACCTGGCCCGGCGTCAGGGCCACGATTGTTGCCAGCTGGTTGTAGCGGGCCAGCTGATAGGCCTTCAGGCGATTGCCCAGCAGACGCTCGGCAACATCGGTGATCGTTTCACCCGGCTGGACCGTGTAGGGATAGCTTTTCGGCCCCAGCAGCTCCTGCGGATCCTTGTCGAGCGAATCGGCCAGCAGCTGCAGCTTGGGGTTCATCGGCTCCAGCTTCAGCAGCGCCTTGAGCAGCTTTTCAGCCCCTTTCCGGTCCCCCGCCAACAGGCAGGTCTGGATGGCATCGATCCGCTCGGGCGTGACCGTCAGCGCCGGGACGGCCACGGGCTTGGGCCTTGTGTCATGCGAACAGCCCGCCACAGCAAGAGCCAGAAGAAATGCCGCTGCGCCTTGGCCAGCCAGTCGCCGGATCATGGACCAAACCTTTGTAAAATCTTATGTTGAGACTGCCGGGGATCGACAGCCAGCTTCGCCGCAAGCCCGGCGCCATCGCGCAGGAAATCGGCGAAATCGGGCCCGGCCAGCGGCCGGGAAAAAAAAGAAGCCCTGAAATTCGTGGCAGCCGTGATGCAGCAGCCAGCGATATTCCTCGGCCCGCTCGACACCTTCGGCGATCACGCGGATGCCAAGGCCCCGCGCCAAAGCGATCATGCTCTGGCAAATGGCCTGACTGTCACGCCGCTGTTCCACATCGGTCACGAATTCGCGATCGATCTTGATCTTGTCGAAATCGAGCTTGCGCAGCGCCGAGAAGCTGGAAAAGCCGGTGCCGAAATCATCGATGGCGATCTTCACGCCCAGCGCGCGCAGCGGCGTGAACTGCCGCTCGGCGCGGTGGGGATCGGCGACGGCCTGCGATTCGGTCAGCTCAATCTCCAGCGCCTGAGGGGCCAGACCTTGCGCCTCAAGGGTGCGGCGCACCCTCGCGTGAAAGCTGGCATCCTCCAGCTGCTGCGGCGCGACATTGACCGCAATCGACAGGTTACCCAGCTCCAGCGCCTGCCATTGCCGGGCCATGCGGCAGGCGGCGTTGAGCACCCAGAGGCCGACCTCCTCGATCAGCCCAAGCTGCTCCAGCAAGGGGATAAAGCGCATGGGCGAGACCATGCCATGCACCGGGCTGCGCCAGCGCAGCAGCGCCTCGGCTCCCACGGTGCGCCCCTTGCGGGCATCGATCTGCGGCTGAAAACGCAACTCCAGTTCACCACGCGCCAGCGCATGACGCACATCCTGTTCCAGCGCGAACTGCTCGCGCTCCCTTGCATCGCAGGTGTCATCAACGCGATGCACCGCGCCGCCGCGCCCCGGCCGCGAACTGGCCACCGCCAGCAGGCGCGCAAGAGCATTCTGCGGCGTTTCAACCGCATGATCGAAGGCGGCGTGATGGACGGTCAGTTGCCCAGCGAAGGGCGTTCCTTCCTCCAGCGGTGCATGCAGCACATAGCTGATCGCCTCCAGCTGGCCATGGGCATCCCGGGCGGCCACGTCCGGACCCAACCAGATGGCGAGCCGCGCTCGGTCAACTTGCGCCACCATGCGCCGCGCTCCGGTCATGCGCGACAGGCGCAGCGCCAACGCCTTGAGCATGCCATCTGCCTGAGCAGGATCGAGCGCGCAAAGCCGGTCGAAATCGTCAAGAGCTACAATGCCCAGCGTACCATGGCCATCCTGTGCCATCAAAGAAAGCAGTGGCTCCCGGGTCGGCAGGTCTGACACGGGGTGGCGCTGTGGCAGACGCGTGCCGAGCTCCTGCAACTCTTTCTCGATGTCGATGGCCCGGACCAATATCCCTTCCCATCCCCGAGATGGCTCACAACCCAACCGATTGGCCAGAAGAGCAAGGCGATGGCTGTCGCGCAGGCGGCCAGCCCATAGGCCCGCAACTGCGATCAGAGAAATGCCCGCTGCCGCCAGACGGGATGGAAACGCTGTCGCTTGCAGCAAGGCCGTTGCACAGACGGCCGCGCATAGCGCCAAACACGCAAAATCCTGCAAATTTTTTATCTGGCGCCCGGGCATCCCCGAGAGTTAGCTGCCGAATCGATACGAATAAGTAAATACCACGATGAGTTGAGGCTGCCCCTCCCCTCTGGCACGAGAAGGGGCGATCAACAATTCATGGTCGTAGCGCCTTGGCGAGACGCCACAACGCCAGTTTCGCTGACTAGGCTGCCGTTCGACGATCTGGCTTGGGCCCTCAATTCCGGCCATCCATTCATATCTGGCTCACCAGTTTAGAAGCTTCCATCGTACAGCCTGCCCACGGCGCGTAACAAGGCTGCCTGAGCGATCAGCACATCAGCCCGGCTCTGGGCTAACGCCAACTGGGCCGCGCGCAAGGCCTCGTCCGCGATCAGAATGTCCAGCGTGGAGCGCAAGGAAAAGCCATATTCGGCACGCACGCCCTTGAGCGCCAGATCGGCGGCATCGACCCGCGCCTGGTTGGCCAGAATGCGGCTGCGCGCGGCGGCCAGATTGGCCCAGGCCGTGTCGGCGGCACGCTCGGCCTCACGCTGGGCCGCGGCGGTGGCGAAGAGATCGGCGCGGTGGATCGCCTCGGCCTCGCGCACCTTAGCCCGCACCAGCCCTCCGGTCAGCAGCGGCACATGCAATGTGACACCGCCAAAAGCGGCGATGGTGACGCCGGGCTGCACCGTGCCGCCCTCATAGCCATAGCTGCCGCCCAGCGTCAGCGTCGGCAGCCTTTCGGCCTTTTGCTGGTCGATCCCGGCGGCATCAGCCTGCGCGGTGCGCTGCTGCTGGCGGACCAGCGGATTGGCCCGCTGCGCCTGCGCGCGCGCCTCCTGCGGCGTGGCGGGCAAGGCGCCCGGCACTGGGAGCGCGGCCACCAGCACCCCCGGCTCATGCCCGACCAGCGCGCGATAGCTTGCCACCACGCCCGCCAAGGTGGCCCCGGCCTGCGCTAGCGTCGCCTCGGCGGAAGCCTTTTGCGCCTGCAACTGGGCGACATCGGTGCGGGTCGCCTGCCCCCGATCAAAACGGGCCCGCGCCTCGCTCACCTGCGCGTCGAGCAGGCCGATATCCGCCCCGGCTACCTCGACCGCCTGCTGGCTGTAGAGCACATCGGCATAGGCACCGACCACCGCCTCCAGCACCGCCGCCTCGCTGTCACGCAACCCCTCGGCGCCCGCCGCCACATTACCCTGCGCCACACGCACCGCCGAGGACACGCGGCCCCCCATCCACACCGACAGGCTGGCGGTTACCGTGCCCCCGCCGCCCTTGCCGTAATTGACATGGTCATAACCCCCCGTGGCATCCACCCCAGCCGTGAGCCGACCGGCGGCACGCGCTTTCTCCGGGCTTTGCTCCAGCGCCTGCTGGCGGGCCCGCGCCTCGCCCAGGGTCGGATTGTTGCGCCAGGCATCGGCGATGGCCTCGCCCAGCGTTTCCGCGCTGACCGGGCCAGGAGCCGACAACGGCGCCAGCAGCAGCGCGGCGGCCAGCAGCGCCCTATTCATGGCGCAAGGCCCAGCCCGGCGCGGCGCGGCTGGCGCGCAGGGCCTGACCGATCACCGTCACCACCGCAATCACCACCGCAAGCACACTGGCCGATACAAAATACAGCGGCGAAAGCGCGACACGGTCGTCGAACCCCGCCAGCCACAGTCGCATCGCGCCATAGGCCAGCGGCCAGGCGATGACATTGGCCAGCAGCACCGGGCGCAGGAACTGCCCCACCAGCAGCCGGACGATATCCCTTGTCGAGGCGCCCAGCGTCTTGCGGATGCCGATCTCCTTCACCCGCCGCGCCGTGTTGAACGAGGCCAGCCCCCACAGGCCGACGCAGCCGATCAGCACCGCCAGCCCCGCGCCAATGCCGAACAGACGGGTCGCACGGTCGTCTTCCTCGTAGAATTTGGCAAGACGCCGGTCGGCGGAATCGCTCTGGAAGGGCACCATCGGCGCCAATTGCCCCCAGCGCGCCCTCACCTGTTCCAGCATCGCGCGCGGATCACCCGAGAAGCGGACAGAGGCGACCAGATTGGAGGTCATCTCACGGTAAAAGACATAGAAAGTCGGATCGTCGGGCTGGCGCGGCGAGAAGAAGCGTAGCTGATCGATCACCCCGATGATGACCACCGGCTGCTTGCCGCCCAGCACCTTGCCCACCGCCTCCTGCGGACTGTGGAAGCCCAGCACCTCCAGCGCCCTGCGGTTGATCACCACATTGCGCGACACATGGCGCTTGAACCAGCCGGTCGCATCATCGGTGCCATGGGCATCGTCGAACAGCCGCCCGGCCAGCAGGCGCGGAGCATAGGCACCAAAGAAATCGGGGCCGACATCGATCCGGCGCAACGAGGGTCCGTCGCCGTTCCGGCCGGGGATGGCGATGCTGTCGGTGTCGTTCTCATAGCCGCCTCCGGCGGCGCTGTTGCCGATCCCCACCTTCTGCACGCCAGGCATGCGGCGGAAGGCATCGACGATCCGCCGCAGCCGCGCCGTATCGATCTGCGCATCGCTCAGACCGCGCACCACGATCAGCCCCTGCCGCGCAAAGCCCAGATCGGTGTGGCGCACATGGCGGACCTGCGCCACCAGCACCATGGTGGAGATGATGAAGGCCGTGGCCAACGCGAACTGGAACACCACCAGCCCCTCGCGCAGGCGGTTGCCGCTGCGCCCGCCGCCCGGCGCCCGCGCCGAGGCCAGCACAGCCGTCGCCGGAAAGCGCGAGAGCAGCAGCGCGGGCCAGGCCCCCGCCGCCACGCCGACCACCACCGCCAGCACCACCAGCCCCGGCACCACGAGCCCATAGGGAATGGAGAGCGACAGTCCGCCCGCCGCATTGATCAGCGGCAGGCCCAGTTCGGCCAGGATCAGCCCCAGCAGCGCCGCCACCGTCACCGTCAGCACCGCCTCGCCCAGAAACTGGCGGATCAGCCGGGGCTGGTCAGCACCCAGGACCTTGCGCATCGCCACTTCGCGGGCGCGCAGCCCGGCGCGGGCGGTGGCGAGGTTCACGTAATTGACGATGGCGATCAGCAGTGTCAGCACACCCACGATCCCCAGCGTGACAACGGTGATTTTCGTGCTGGCGCTCTGCGTGCCCTCGGGCGTGAAATGCAGGGCGGTCAGCGGCAGCAGCGCCAGGCTCATCGTCCGCGAGGCATGGAATCCCATATCCCTGAGACCGCGTCGGTCGACGAAAGCATCGAGTTTCCCGGCAAAAGCCTGCGCCGCCTGAGGCGAGGAAAAGCGCAGATAGGTGTTGAGCGAGGTGCTGCCCCAATGATGCCACCAATCCTCGGGATGCGCGCGCGGCAGCGGCACCAGCAACGAGATATGGAAATCGCTGTTTTTCGGCAGATCCTCGAAGACCCCAGCGATGCGGAAATCGGCGGGGGCGTCATTGCCCGTCCCCACGGTCAGCATCTGGCCGACAGGATCGGTGTCGCCGAAAAAGCGCCGCGCGAAGCTGCGGCTGACAAGGGCATTGGTGGGGGCGGTCAGAGCTTTGCCATTGCCGCTCACCATGGCAAGATCGAAGACATCGAAAAAGCTGCCGTCGACCTGCGCCACATCCTCCACGGTGGCGATGCCGCCACGGATCACCTGACCGCCGCCCTCGCCGCCCTGAACGCGCGTGCCGACAAGCCCGGGGAAATCCTGCTGCATCTCTTCGAGCAGCCCGCCCATCGTGTAGGAATTGGCGCCATCGAAGGGGCTTCCGGGCAGGTGCCAGACGGTCTGCACCACCTCGATCTGCTCGTGATGGGGCAACCAGGTCTCGAAGCTGGTCTGGAAACGGACATAGAGGCCCAGCACCAGAAACACCGCGATCCCCACCGCCAGCCCGCCAATGTTGAGCGCGGCATAAAGCTTGTGGCGGCTGAGCGAGCGGTAAAGTGCCAGCAGGGCGAAACGGTTCATCATCGCCCTCCTCAGATCGCGCGCGCGGCCGAGGCGACGATGCGCCCGTCGAGCATGTCGATCCGCCGCCGCGCCAGATCGGCGTGAGCGGGCGAATGGGTGACCATCACGATGGTCGCGCCCGCCTTGTTGAGCGCGGTGAGAATGTCCATCACCTGGGCGCCGTTTTCGGTGTCGAGATTGCCGGTGGGCTCGTCGGCAAGGATCAGTTTCGGATCGCCGACGATGGCCCGCGCGATGGCGGCGCGCTGCTGCTGGCCACCCGACAGCTGATGCGGGAAGTGCCGCGCGCGGTGGGCGATGCCCACCCGGTCCATCGCCGCCATCACCTTCTCGCGCCGGTTGGCCATGGCCGGGCGGCGATAGGCCAGCCCCAGCGCGACATTCTCCTCGATGGTGAGATCGTCGATCAGGTTGAAACTCTGGAACACGAAGCCCAGCATCTCGGCGCGGAACTGGGCCAGGCTGCTTTCATCGAGCATGGCCAGATCGCGTTCGGCGAAGAGATAGCGCCCCTCGCTGGGCCGGTCGACAGTGCCCAGCGTGTTGAGCAACGTCGATTTGCCGCAGCCCGAAGGCCCCATGATCGCCAGAAATTCGCCCTGCGCGACCTCCAGATCGATGTCGGCAAGGGCGGTGGTCTCGACCTCGTCGGAGGTGAAGCGGCGCTGGATGTTTTCGAGCCGGATCATGGCAATGTCCCTTGCGTTGGCCAATGTTGATGACGCTTCAGCGGATGTTGATGATGTCGCCCTTCACGGCGGCGGTGTTGGTGGTGACGATGCGCGCCCCCGGCGCGAGGCCCGAGAGCACCTCGGCCACCTCCGGATTACGGCGGCCGATGCGGATCGCGGTGCGCCGGGCATGGCGGCCATCGGCATCGACCACAAAGGCCGAGCTGCCCCCGCCGCTGTCGACCCAGCCGCCGACCGGCGCCAGCAAGGCCTCTCGCGCCGCGCCCAGCGTGACGCGCGCATCGATGGTCTGGCCCCGGTTGAGCCCGGGCGGCGGCGCGCCCGCAAAGGTCAGTTCGATGCGGAAGCGGCCATCGGTCACGCTGGGCAGCACGCGCGAGACGGTCAGACGCAGATCGCCCGCCGCCGCCTTCTGCCCGACAGCCACGCGGCCCAGATAGAATTCATCGACATCGGCGATCAGCTTCCACGATCCCTCGCTGTCGATCTGCCCCGCCGTATCGCCCGCTTTCAGCGTCTGCCCGGGCTGAAGCGTGAAATTGGTCAGGCGCCCGGCCACCGGGGCGCGGATCACCAGCGCATCGAGACCGGCGCGCACGGCGGCGCGGTTGGCCTCAAGCTCGCTGCGCGCCTGCGCCAGACGGCCCGCCTGCTGGGTGGCGGTGCGGTTTTCCGCCGCCTGCCCCTTGGCCAGCCCGGAGAGGCGGCGGCCCTGATAATCGGCCTCCTCGCGATAGGAGCGCACCCCTGCGTCGGAGACGAAGCCCATATCGTGCAGCTGCTGGCGCACATCCAGCTCGCGTCGGGCTTTGAGCAGATCGTAGCTGGCGGTCGCGGTCTGATCGGCGCGGTCGAGGCGGCTGCGTTCCAGCGCCAGATCCTCGCCGGTCAACTGGCCCAGCTGGCTGGTGATCGCGGCCTCGCGGGTCAGCACATCGAGCTTGAGTTGCGGATTGGTCAGCTCGGCCAGCGGCTGGCCCGCCGTGACCAGCGTGCCATCCTGCACCGCCAGCCGCGCCACCTGCCCGCCCGCCATGGCGCTGAGCAGGGTGGTGACACGCGGCGCCACCGAGGCGCGCAGCGGCAGCGTGTCGTCGAAGCGCCCGTGCTGGACGAGGCCAGTCTCCAGATCGGCGGCGGCGAGGTCGGTCGAGCCCCCCGCGGGCAGGAAGAACCACAACAGCGCCAGCCCGGCCACCACCCCCGCGCCCAGCAGCATACGGCGCTGCCGCCACCATGGCGCGGCGGCGCGCGCGATGCGCCTGTCCATCGCGCCGCCGCTGGAGGGGCTTGTCTGGCTTGCCGGTTCGTTCATCATGAAGCCATTATCATGTGAAACGGCGAAAAAACCTAAAGCACTATGAATCAAGGACAATCACACAGTCAGCCGGAGCATGACCGTCCGGATGCGAACGCAGTGTCCGAAAATGGACAGTGCGGGGACGCTGCAAGTGGCGCGACGATTCTGCTGATCGACGACAATGCCGATGTGGCGCGGGCGATGGAGATCGCCTGCCGCATCGCCGGGCATGACATCGTGGCGGTCCCCTCGCCCGAGGAGGCGCTGTCACGGCTGGCGCTGCAGCGCTTCGATGCCATTCTGCTCGATCTCAACTTCTCGCCCGGCCAGACTGACGGGGAAGAGGGGCTGGCCCTGCTGGCGCGCATTCTGGCCACCACGCCCGATGCGCGGGTCTTGGTCATCACCGCGCATAGCGGGGTGCGCATCGCCGTGGCCGCGATGCAGGCTGGGGCCAGCGATTTCGTGATGAAACCATGGCGCAATGCCGAGCTGATCGCCAAGATCGAGGCCGCCATCGCCCGCCCGTCGCGGATCGCCGCCGCCCCGCGCCCGGCCCCCACTGGCGAGCCGGTGCATATTCTGGGCGACAGCCTCGCCATCGAACGCATGCGCGCGCTGGTGCAACGCATCGGCCCCACCGAGGCCAGCGTCGCAGTGACCGGCCCTGCCGGATCGGGGCGCTCGCTGGTGGCCGCCGCGCTGCATGCGGCTTCGGCGCGGGGGGCGATGCCATCGGTCACGGTCGATCTTGCCGATCCCGAGGCCTGGGGCAGGCTGGCCGCAACAGAGGCCACGCTGATCCTGCGCAATGCGGACCAGATCGATGCGGTGATGCAGGGCCGCCTGCTGGAGCGGCTGATGCCGGAGGCCAGGGTGATCGCCATCCTCACCCATGCCGCCGGGCTTGGCGCGCCGCTGCGCGCCCGCATCGCCACCATCGAGATTGCCGTGCCGCCGCTGGCGGAGCGCGATGGCGATGCCCTGCTGCTGGCGCGCCATTTCGCGCGGATCGCGGCGCAGCGCCATGGCGGCCCGGCGCCGCGCTTCACCTTCGGCGCCGAAGCCTTGCTGACGCGCAGGACATGGCCGGACGAGGTGCGTGGCCTGGCGCTGGCCATCGAGCGGGCGGTGCTGCTCGCCGAGAATGGCGTGATCGAGGCGACGGCCATCACGCCCCCTGTCGTCGTCGTCGCCACCGAGCCTACAGCACGCTTCGATCTGGCCGACAGCGAAAAGGCGATGATCGCCGCCGCACTGCGCGAGCATCATCACAATGTCACCCATGCCGCTGCGGCTTTAGGGTTGACGCGCGGCGCGCTCTATCGGCGGATGGAGCGCCATGGCCTTTAAAGGCGATCCAAGCGCGCTGATGACGGGGGTCGCGCTGGCCCTGGGCGGCGCGGCAATGACCGGCGCCTGGCAACATGCCTTGTGGGCCAGTGTGGCGGGCGCGCTGCTGGTGATCGTCTGCCTGCTGGCGCGGCTCTGGATCGGGCATGCCGCGCTTTCGCCCCCTCGTGACGCGACCCTTGCCGCCGCCACTGGCGAGGAGACGATGCCGCTGCGCCTGCTGCTCGATCAACTGCCCACCCCGCTGGTCGGCATCCAGAGCGATGGCGCGCGAGCGCTGAACCGCGCAGCCCGTGCGCTGTTTGCCACGCAGGATCACATCGCGCCGGTGCCCGATCCGCTGCTATCTCCGGCCGCATCGCGTCTGGCCCATGCCGGGCGTCACTGGCGCATCGACCGGGTGGAGGCGAGCGGGACGACCGGCGCCCGCACCATCCTCGCGCTGATCGACATCGAGGCCGAGGAGCGCACCGGTGAAGCGCGCGCCGCCGCCGAAATGATCCAGGTGATGGGGCATGAGGTGCTCAATGGCCTGGCGCCCATCGCCTCACTCGCCGAAAGCGGGCTGGCTGCCTGGCAACAAAGTGAGGCGCAACGCGCGCTGCTGATGCCCGACATTCTTGCCACGCTGGCGCGGCGGGCTGAAAGCCTTCAGCGTTTCACCGAAGCCTATCGCACCCTTGCCCGCCTGCCGGAACCCACCCGCGCACCCATCGCCATGGATGATTTCATGGGCGATCTCACCCTGCTGTTCGCAGGGCGCTGGCGCAGCGGGATCACCTTGCGGGTGGAGCCGGGACCAGACGGCGCCAGCTTCATGGCCGACCGGGATCAGCTGACCCAGGCGGTTTGGGCCTTGCTGCAAAATGCTGCTGAGGCTGCGCTGGACGGGCAGCAGACGCCTTGGGTGGGGTTCGACATCACCTGCGAAAAGGACCGGATCCTGATCCTTGTCAGCGACAGCGGCAAAGGCGTGGCCTCTGCTGAACGGGGGAAGATCTTCCATCCATTTCATACAACGAAACCCAATGGCACAGGTATCGGCCTCAGCCTCAGCCGCCATATCGCTCGTGGTCATCGCGGCGACCTCTACTTGCGAGAGACACTGCCCACGACCTTCGTGGTGGCTCTACCACAGGATGGTTGAAAAGACCGATGGCGCTGACAAAGCGGACGCTCACCCAGTTTAGATGCGCCCCGGTCTCCTGCCATTCGTTCATCGATATCCTGCAGAGAGCGAACGCTGCTGCTTGGAACAAACCCGCCGCCCGGAGGGGCTCCGCGTAACGGCAGGAGCCGTGCGGCGCTCGCGAAGGAGCGCAGATCGTTGAGCAATACCGGTAAAGGCCCGCCATGAGATAATCTCATGTCAGATACGATTTATGATCTTTTGTCAGCCCGATGCTCCGCAGATATGCCTTCCTTCCTCGCTGATGGAGGAGCCTAGCCATCTCGCCAAAGACAGAGGCGTTTGACGATGAAATTCACAACACGATCCCTCGCCTTGGGCGTACCGGCGCTTTTGTGGTGGCCTGCGTTCGCCCGCTGCGATGCTGACCTGATCACGCGTATGAGCGCACGACCGGGGGACGGATCGGTCACGACATGGCCCGCGATACTGGCGTCGCGTTGCCACGGCCAAAAATGCGGATCGTCATCACGGTTTATACGCGCAGGGAAAGCCGGCCGGGACGCAGTTCGACAGGACCTTTCCGGCGTCGGCAGGCTCGTCGCATCCACACTGGTTTGAGATATAAGCAAGCAGGCAACAATAAGATGGAGCGTTCGGCTAATGCAAAGGCGGCATTTCATAGCAGGCAGTGCGATAGCGCTGCTAGCATCTCGTGCATCGTCTGGCCTGCGAACGGTGCTCCCCGCCGTCGCGCTCTATGAGGCCGGCAGCGGCGGACATGCCGGTGTTTACGCCCAAAATCTGCGCACGGGTGTTCAGCTTGCATGGCGTGCGACAGAACGGTTCGTGATGTGCAGCACCTTTAAGGCCTCGCTTGCCGGTCTTGTTCTGGCGCGGGTCGATCAAGGCCGCGATCGGCTTGACCGCGAAATTCCGTTCTCACCTACTGATGTACCCGATTGGTGGGCGCCAGTTGCCAAGGCCAAACTGGCCAGAGGCGCACTATCGGTGAGCGAGATGTGCCAGGCCATTGTCGAGCAAAGCGATAACACCTGCGCCAATCTCTTGCTGGCCAGCGTAGGTGGACCGGCCGCGTTAACCGCGTTTTGGCGGGCGATAGGTAATCGCGACACGCGGTTGGACGATACCGAGCCTTCACTGAATACCACGCCGCCAGACGGCCTGCGCAACACCACCACACCGGTCGCGATGGCCTCAATCCTGCGCCAACTTTTGCTCGGACAGGTGTTGTCGAACGATGCTCGTGGTCGGCTCCGCAACTGGATGATCGGATGCCAGACCGGTGCCGACAGATTGCGTGCAGGATTGCCCACGGATTGGGTGATTGCCAACAAAACCGGCAATAATGGTAAGGATGCCGCAGGGGACATTGCGCTCGTTTGGCCACGCCCGGACGAACCAATCGCGATCTGCGTTTACACTCGAGGCGGCAACCCAACGCCGCTGCAGAAAAAGGATCTGTTCGAAGGCGTAGCACGGTCGGTAGCAACAGAGCTTGCATGATGGTCTACGCCCGCGAGGCATGCTCAGCCAACCAATGGAAAATGTTCGTTTCGCCGCCAAAGCGGACTTTCTTTGGCTGAAACCGTGCCATCAGAGGCGCCCGCCCTCTCACATCAACAGGGATGCTCATCCAGGCTGATGCAGGGGTTTGCTCCTGCCGATCGCGGTTTCCGTCTTGTCGTTTACATTTGTCGATGATACATCTACAAATGTAAACAGGAGGCGTCATGGAGCGCATTACCGAAAGCGAACAGCTGATTTTACGGGCGCTGTGGGATGGGCAACCCATGACCGCTGCCGAAGTCGGGGCAGCCATGGAGCGCGAACGCGGCTGGAGCCTGAGCACCGTCAAGACCTTGCTGGCACGGCTCGTCGCTAAGGATGCGGTGGTTCATGAGGCAGATGGACGTCGCTTTATCTATCGTGCTGCGCTGTCACGCGAACATTTCGCGACGCATCAGTCGCGGCAGTTGATCGACACTCTGTTCGGCGGACGCGCGGCGCCCCTCGTTGCGCATCTGGCGCGCGGCGGCGCACTCACGCCCGATGACATTGCCGAAATCGAGGCCCTGTTGAAGGCGATCAAGGCGTGACCGGCTGGATCGCGCAGACACTTCTTGCCTCAACGCTGCTGATGATCGTGGTGGCGGCACTCCGCCGCCTGCTGAGCGGCCGCGTGGGGCCCAAATTCATCTACGCCCTCTGGTTGCTGCCGGCCTTGCGCATGGCGATACCGCCACTGCCATTGCTGGACGCAGAGCCTCTCCCCGCCGGACCGGCAGCGAGGGCCGATGCATCCCTCCTCGATGCGACAAGGCCGGATCTCGCCGCCATGCTGCTCACGGTCTGGCTGATCGGCGCGTTCCTCTGGCTCGCCTGGCAATGCGCGCGCTATTGGCATTTCCTGCGAACGGCGCGGAGCGATCGCATCGAGACCACAATACTCGCCTCCGGCATTCCCGTTCACGGCAGCGGCGTTGTCGACGGCCCTGTCGCTGTGGGCATATGGCGGCGCGAGATACTCATTCCGCTCGATTTCGAAGCGCGTTTCGATCCGTGTGAGCAGCATTGCGCCCTTGCCCATGAAGCGATGCATCACCGGCGGCGCGACCTGCTCGCCAATCTGGCCGCGATGGTGGTGCTGGCTCTGCACTGGTTCAACCCCTTCGCCCATCGCGCGCATCTGCTGTTCCGTGGGGATCAGGAGCTGGCTTGCGACGCCGATGTGTTGCGCAAGCTGGGACAGGCGCATGCCGGCACCTATGCCCGCACGCTGCTCAAGGCGACCGCAGGCGGGGCGGCCGTGCTGTGTCGCCTCAGCGAGGTGGCGCTGCTGAAGCATCGCCTGCGCGGCCTTGCGCTCGACTTGCCGCAGCGCCGACAGGGACATATCCCGGCGCTGGTACTTGCGCTCGGCGGTGGCGCCCTTGTGCTCAGCGCGGCGACGCGCGTGATGACGCCTTCCGCAACAGCCATAATCCCCGTCGCAACCTCGCCCCAGCGCATGGCGCCGCAGTCCGCGCGAATGGTCGGCAAAAGGCTGGTACCGGCGCGTATCGCCACAGGCAGCGCACGGGTTCAGGCCGTGCCATCTCCGTCATTTGACGCGCCCGAGGCCGATCGCGCAGCCGTAACGACAGAGGCTGCGTCAGCGCTGGCCGCAGCAAGAGGGCGCCCGATCAATGACCCGGCCTATCTCGAACAGCGCGCCGCAGCGGGCCTGGCGCGGGCACAGGCCCGCTACCCTTCCCCCGAAGCTGCCGCAGCGGCGCGCGGCCGGCCGATCCTGACGCCATCCCCGCTCTCATAAATCGCATTCGCTTCCTGCACCGCACAACATTGCTGGAGCTTGATATGACCCCGCACCTTTGGTTCGGCAGCCGCCATCGCTTTGTCTGCCGCATAGCCCCGCTGATCCTCGCCATCCTGCCGATGCCCGCGCCCGCGCAAAGCGTTCCGGTCGATGCTGCAACCGCCGTTGACCATTATCTTGGCGCGCAAATGTCCAGGCTGCGCATTCCGGGCCTTGCGGTGGCAGTGGTCAAAGAGGGCAGGATTGTCCTGGCGCGCAGCTACGGGATCGGCAGTGTCGAATTCGGCCTTCCGGTGAGAGACGATACGGTCTTTGCCATCAACTCGATCACCAAGGCTTTCACCGGCGTTGCGGCGATGCGTCTGGTCGACAAGGGGAAACTCGACCTCTCCGCGCCGGTTGGCCGATATCTGAAAGACTTGCCTGAGGCATGGCGCGGCGTGACCATCCGCCAGTTGCTCAGTCACCAATCCGGCCTGCCTGATGTGATGCGCGCGCCCACGGTTGAAACTGATGCCGCTGTGGCATGGACATGGGTCCAGCAACAACCGGTCCGCTTCGCGCCGGGGGATCACTTCAACTATTGCCAGACCAACTACACGCTTGTTCAGCGCGTGCTCAACAAGATCGAGGGGCGAGCCCTCGACGCGCCGCTTGCCGGGGAGCAACTGCAGCTCGCGGCCATGGCGCACACCTCTTATGGCGATGCCTATGACATGATCCCGAACAAGGTGCCGACCTATCGCTGGTCGCTTCCTGGGCCTTTCGTGAACGGCTACAGCGCTGCAGCGCCCGACACGCCGCGCCAGATGCAGGAGACATCGGAACGCTTCCTGCCATTCCGGCGCGCCTCATCGGGGCTCAACAGCACGGCGATCGACATGGCGCAGTGGCTGATCGCCCTTGAGAAGGGCTCGCTGCTCACCGCCCCGGCCCGCGAAACGATGTGGCAGCCCCTTGCCTTTACCGACGGAACGCCCGGCCAATGGGGCATGGGCTGGGAGATCCTCGCGCGCGGCAGCCATCGCGCGGTCGGCATGACCGGCGGAGGACGCGCTGCGGTGTTTTACTATCCCGAGGATCATGTCGGCGTTGTCATCCTCACCAATCTGACAGGCGCATTTCCCGAGGATATGGTCGACAAGATCGCGTCACTCTATGCGCCCGATTTGCCGCTGACAGGCGTGCCCGCACTGCGCATCAGACTTGAGGAAGAGGGGTACGAGCATGCGGCTGCGGCAGCAGCGGCGATCAAGGCCGGAAATCCGGGGCTGGTATGGTCCGAAGACGAGCTGAATGACTGGGGCTATCGCCTGCTCAGCAACGGGCGGGCGCAGGATGCGGTGCCGCTGTTCGCCTTCATCGCAGCCGAATTTCCCAAAAGCGTGAATGCACACGACAGTCTGGCTCAGGCTTATCACGTCGTCGGAGAGAGAGCGGCGTCGGCACAAGAATACCGACGTGTTCTGGAGCTGGACCCAGCCAATGCAGCGGCGAAACGGCACCTTGCCGAACTCGTCGGCGCGTGATCGATGCGCTAAGAGTGCCTACAGGATCGCAAGGCCAGCGCAGGGATGAGTAGGCAGCGCGTTCCGTCTGCCCACTCCCGCCGCCATAGCAGTCGTCTACGGCCCCGCCCGATCTCTTCAAGAGCGGCCGATCATTCACGTGGATCAGTCAGCCCTCGACGAACTGCCTCAGACTTTGTGTCCTGCCCAATCGCGCATAATGCGCGAAGAATTCGGATGAAAACAAGCCGTCCTTGCTAAACCGCAACCACCGTCCGAGCATAGCGCATCGGCGGCATGCCAACATGGCGTGAAAAAGCGGTGCTGAACGTGCTTGCCGAACCATAGCCGACCTGGGCGGCGACATGTTCGATAGCAAGTTCATGCGAGCGCAACAGGCGCTTGGCCAGCGCCATGCGCCACGCCAGCAGGTATTCCATCGGAGGCAGTCCGACGACGCGATGAAAGCGTGCACAAAAAGCCGAGCGCGACATGGCCGCTTCAGCGGCAAGATCGGCAACCGTCCAGCCATGCGCAGGCCGGCCATGCATGGCGCGCAAAGCCGAAACCAGACGCTCATCCGACAGGCCGCGCGCGACACTGGGCACGGACGTGACATCAGCGCCAAACCGCAGCGCCTCGATCAGCAACACCTCGAGCAGGCGTTCCAGCACCAATTCGCGTCCCGGTCTTGTATGGCGGGTTTCATCGCCCACCAGTTGCAGCAACAGCGCAAGCCGCGGCGCCCCGCGCGCCACAATCATCGCGGGCAACAGTGACACGAGCAAAGCGGCATCGGGCGAGGAAAAGCTGCACAGCCCGACCTGCATCCGCAGATTGACCGGCTCTGACGGCGGGCCGATGCGAAATCGCCCCTCGCCGATGTCCACCGGCATCATCGCGATCCCATGCGGCGGCGCCTCAATGCTTTCCACGATGTGATCGCTGGTGGATGGCGAGAGCACGAAATCGCCCTGACGCACGATGATCGGCGGGCGGCCCGACGATACGACCCGGCACTCTCCCTCCAGGACCGCGAAAAAGACAGGCTTGCCTTCGATGTCGCGGCGAACGCGCCACCGCCCGCCATATTCTACGAGCTTGGAATAGCTGGCCGAGGGCTGGAGCAGCGTCACGATCTCGGCAAGCGGGTCAACGGACATAACAGGACTATCGCCAATGAATTCGAGACAGCTGGCCATAACTGATCCTGCAAGCCATGGCCACATCGGGATGACCGTTCACACTCGTGGAGTAATCTCATGCCCACCGTTTTCATCACCGGCTGTTCCTCGGGCTTTGGTCTCGAAACCGCCCGGCACTTTCTGGCGAAAGGCTGGAACGTCGTTGCCACGATGCGCCAGCCCAAGGCCGACATCCTGCCCGCATCCGATCGGCTGACCATATTGCCGCTTGATGTCACCGATCCTGCAAGCATCGCCAAAGCGCTGGCGCAGGCGGGCGATATCGACGTTTTGGTCAACAATGCCGGGTTCGGTGCTGCTGTGCCCATCGAGTTGATTGAGCCGGACACGGCGCGCCAACTGTTCGAGACCAACACCTTGGGCACGCTGGCGATGCTGCAGGCCA
This sequence comes from Novosphingobium sp., assembly GCF_039595395.1. Lineage (NCBI taxonomy): Bacteria > Pseudomonadati > Pseudomonadota > Alphaproteobacteria > Sphingomonadales > Sphingomonadaceae > Novosphingobium > Novosphingobium sp. The sequence continues at coordinate 1,944,100 of NZ_JBCNLP010000006.1, forward strand.
TTTTGCCCAAATTCCGCGAACGTCGCAGCGGCACCATCATCAACGTCACATCAACGGTCACGCTCAAGCCGCTGCCTCTCGTCAGCGTTTACCGCGCGAGCAAGGCGGCCGTGAACGCTCTTACCGAAAGTCTGGCGGTTGAAATGCAGCCGTTCGGCGTGCGTGTGCACATCGTCCTGCCCGGACGCTCGCCCGAGACGAATTTCGGCAACAATGCCCTGCCGCACCTGCGTGGGCTCGATAACCCCGATTACAAGCCGATGATCGAAGGCATGATCGCCAGATTCCGTGAGGATAGCGGCCCGGTTACCCATGCGAGTGACGTGGCCGAGGCGGTGTGGCAGGCCGCCACCGATCCGGGCGCGCCGCTCAGGATTGCGGCAGGAGAGGATGCTGTGCAGTGGATGGCCGAAGCAGGTTAAACGCCATTGAGCCATGGGCAAAGCTGTTCCAGCCCTGAACCGTCTTTGCAAGGCAAGCGCGCGGCCTCAGCCCCGCGCGCTTGCATCTTTGGTTCGGGTCCTATCCCTTACGAGCAACCGTGGCAGGGCGCGGATCTACCAGTGCATGGCTCACATCGCAGCAGCGAGCGTACACTGCCGCTGACAAAGCTGACGTCCAAGGGCACATTCCTGCTCGTCGAATGCTCGCCTTCGTTCATGCGGCACTCCAGGTCTGAAGCCTCGGGCAAATGCGGTGCGGTTCAACCGCCTGAGAAGCTCCTCAGCGGGGAGCCGGCAATAAAACCCGGAGTCTTCGCGAGGCCGGCCTTTTGAACAGATCCGTCTAGGGCTCCTCGCGATCGATCCGCTGGACCACCCATGTCTTAGCGGGGACGGCAACGCTGGCCCCCTGCTCCTCTCTATCATTGCCCACAAGGTCAGGTTGACATTTCGGATTTCCGCTTCGGAACCGTAGTCAAGCTCTTTCGTTCAGTACCTATCCACGCATTACCGCTTAAGGCATGTGCATTGGAATAGGGAAGGAAATCAATGGAACAGGAAATCATGCCATCTCGGAAAACGCCCGCTACGCTTTTCGTGATGAACAGGCTTGGCATGATTCTACCTGTTGTGGATGACACATTTGGGAGCTGTGCGATGCTTCTAGTAAAGATGTCTCCGCCGAAAGATGGATCAGCCTTGTGGATCGAATCTATGGGTCAGAAGTTCGATGCCTCATGGATTGATTCTCATTTTAGATCGAATCGCATTGTTGATCAAAGTTGAGAATAATCGATGATTTGTATCATGTTGCAGTCCTCACTTCACGCAGCCCGCCGTGCTGGCAGGCCAATGGATACTCCTTTCACTGCGCGGGCGAACGCGGTCCAGGCCTGACGATGCGAGATGGAGCTTGCTCCAAGCCTTATGCTCAGTCTCGTCAGACTTGGGCGGCGCTAATTCATTAGTTTTTGAGCGGCATCGGCAGGTTGATCAGTTCCAGGTCGGTGGCCTTGACCCAAACCATCATGGCTGCGCGAATTGGGGCGTGCCGCGCGAGACGCGGCAGAAGGCTTCCGCATCTTAAGCGACGCGCAACCGGCCGGATCGGACCCATTGACCTTGCGGCCGCTGATGTTCGCGTCCGTCTGGGAGTGTCGGTGCGCTGGTGGGCATGCGCCAGTCGCCGTATCGGCCCCGTCGATTGGGGCTAGCGCATTTCCTACCGATACGGTGGCGGCCCATCCCTTGCGGATCGAGAACGTGTCCTCGATCCGCAAGGCCAAATGCATGCGAGATTGATGGCGATTCAGACCGAGGTCTGCTGCGCGCAGCCTAAGAGGGTCAACTTTGGAACGGCCGTTTCAGGGATATCTCAAGCTGAAGGGACAGCAGGGCGACGAAAGGTATCGTAACTGCCGAATTGCCAAAACGAGGGGTCGAGAAGCCGCCAACCATGGCACCGCCCAAAAAGCAAAGGCAGATAACGGCAAAGGTCCCAGCTTGTCGCAAAGCCCGGAAATCAAGTTTGGGGACCAGACCTTTGAACAGTGTCTCGGCAAAGCGCCGTGGATTTCCCATCGTCAACGGCGAATTGTAGCCTACCCCTCACTGGGTTACAGACACACCTTAGCCAACAGGCCGCTGTATCAAAGTACCCGAAGGCGCACGCATTCCAGCAGGGCCAATATCAATCAGTTGATTAATATCGTTTAGAAATTTCCTGAGAACCTCGGAAGGATTGTCCGCCCGATAGCCCACGGCAAGGTCGATCGTGGGCGCTTCACCACTCAGCGGGCGGCTCACCACCGACTGATCGGCCCCCACTGAGTGGTCCGTGTTGATTGTTAGTGCATTGTTGCTTCCGGCGCCATGGTCGACCGTAGGTGGAGCGCAGCGGAACCGGAGGGCGGCCATGGCGGCGTCGCTGTTTCCGGTGCCGGCGGTCGATAGCCGAGCGAGCTGTGCGGGCGGATGGTGTTATAGTGCCGCCGCCAGGCTTCGATCAGGATCTTCGCCTCGGCCAGCGTGTAGAAGATCTCCCCGTTCAACAGTTCATCGCGCATCGAGCCGTTGAAGGACTCACAATAGCCATTTTCCCATGGGCTGCCGGACGTGATGTAGAGCGTCTTCACACCGATCCTGGCCAGCCATTGCTGCACGGCCGCGGCGATAAATTCAGGACCATTGTCCGAACGTATATGTGCCGGCGGGCCGCGGGTGATGAACAGATCGGCCAGCGCCGCCAGCACATCCTCGCTTCTGAGCCGTCTCGCGACCGGCAAGGCCAAGCACTCCCTGCTGGCCTCGTCGATGATCGATAGGATGCGGAACTTGCGGCCTTCGTGGGTGCGGCCCTCGACGAAGTCGTAGGACCACACATGCCCCGGATACTCGGGTCGCAGCCGGATGCACGATCCGTCATTGAGCCAGAGACGGCCGCGTTTCGGCTGCTTCTGCGGCACTTTGAGCCCCTCGCGCCGCCAGATGCGCTCGACCCGCTTGCGGTTCACGTGCCAGCCGGCATCGCGCAGCAAGGCCGTCACCCGGCGATAGCCATAACGACCATATTGCCGAGCCAGAGCGATGATGTCCTCTGTGAGAGCTGCTTCCTCGTCTGCCCCGCGGGGGCCTTGCGCTGTGTCGATCGATGCTGGCCGAGCACACGGCAGACCCGCCGCTCGGAGACAGTCATCATCCCTTGGATGTGGTCGATACAGCGACGTCGGCGCGCGGGGCTCAGTAGTTTCCCCGTGCAGCCTCCTGGAGGATCATCTTGTCTAGCGTTAGGTCCGACACCGCCTGCCGAAGCCGAGCATTCTCGCGCTCCAAGTCCTTCATCCGCCGCGCCTGATCCATCTTCAGGCCGCCATACTCCTTGCGCCAGCGATAATAGCTCTGTTCGGTGACGCCGATCCGTCGGCAGGCATCCGCCACCGTCCCACCCTGCGCCAGCACGATCTCCGCTTCACGCAGCTTGCCGATGATCTCCTCCGGCTTGTGCTTCCGAGCCATTCCATTCCTCCTTCGTGATCCAGACTATGATAGTCGATGGGCCACTCAGAAGGGGGCAGATCACATGGAACCATGCACCAGCTTGTTCTCCAGCGCGATAACACGCCGCCCCAATCGCCAGCGAACGGCCCGTGAATACAACCAGATCGGCGATATTCCCAGAAAGAGGAACAGAATGGCGATCAGTCCAATAGGGCATTCCAGATGAACGTAGGTGCCATCGCCCAGCGGCCAAAGATTGATGACCGCCCTGCTCCAATTCATCGCGATGAACGCTACAAGGATCGCCGTGACGAGCATCAAGGCAACAGTCCGAATGGTCCGCATTTTTCCTCCTGCGTTCGCATACCGGGCGGACACCCGATACATTGATCCCTGTGTTTTACGAGCGTGCAGCCGAAAGTGACCAGTAAATAATGGTCGTCGATCTAGCAGTGGCGCGATCCGCAACACCGGGGATGCCAATTGCCCCTACGGTTCGAAGTACCCACGGCTGCCGAGCGCTGGCGAGACATGATTTCACGCTACCCAGGATCATGCAGCGGGCGGACGTCAAGCAGCTACAACTTCGCCGCAGGGATCCTGCAGCACATAGCCGCGGCCCCAGACGGTTTCGATGTAATTCTCGCCGCTGCATGAATGGGCCAGCTTCTTGCGCAGCTTGCAGATGAAGACGTCGATGATCTTGAGTTCGGGCTCGTCCATCCCGCCATAGAGGTGGTTGAGGAACATTTCCTTGGTCAGCGTCGTACCCTTGCGGAGCGAAAGCAGCTCCAGCGTGGCATATTCCTTTCCGGTCAGATGGACGCGGGCGCTGTCCACTTCGACGGTCTTGGCGTCAAGGTTGACGCAAAGCTTACCGGTGCGGATGACCGATTGCGAATGCCCCTTGGACCGGCGCACCACGGCGTGGATGCGGGCGATCAGTTCCTCGCGGTGGAACGGCTTGGTCACGTAATCGTCGGCGCCAAAGCCGAAGGAGCGGACCTTGGAATCCATTTCGGAAATGCCCGAGAGGATGAGCACCGGCGTCTGCACCTTGGCGACGCGCAGCTTTTTCAGCACCTCATAGCCGTGCATGTCGGGCAGGTTCAGGTCGAGCAGAATGATATCGTAATCATAGTGCTTGCCCAGATCCAGGCCCTCTTCGCCAAGATCGGTCGAATGGACGTTGAAGCCCTCCGTGGTCAACATCAACTCAATCGCGCGGGCCGTGGTAGGCTCGTCTTCGATCAACAACACGCGCATATGGGCCTACCCCCATGTCTGGAACCAGCGAACATGTGCTCACACGGATCATATTCGTCATTAACCATGGTTAGTTGAGCGATAACGGTGAATTTCCAGTAAATGAAGGCTGCGTAGATCGGGCGATTTTTGAGAACCAAAATTGCATGGCGACCGAGGCATGTTGAAGATACAAGGAAGGGGAGGTTTTGGAACACCCCATGCAAGAAGCCCGCTTGACCGTCCGGGCACGCCCAAGCGCTGGCATCGGGCAAACGGACCGTCAGTTCGTGCTTGTGCATGACTGGCCGGGCCGAGGCGATCAACTTCGCGACCCACCACCAGATCCTCAATCGAGCCCGTTGGAGAACGCGCGCCGTTGCCAGGCGCTTGCTCACCATGTTCGTTCAGCGGTTCGTGCCCCACGGTCGTGTCATCATCGGCATGGATGATACCATCGAGCATCGGTGGGGACGCCGGATCAACGCGCGGGAGATTATACCGCAACCCAGTCCGCTCCAGGCAGGGCCATTTCGTCAAGCCAACGGGCTGCGCTGGCTGAGCTTCATGGTGCTAACGCCCCTGTCATGGACCAGCCTGATCAAGGACTTGCCGGTCCTGACCTTGCTTGCTCCATCAGAGCGAGCCAACCGCCAACGCGGTGGACGGTACAAGCTGTTGACGGACCGGGCTCGGCAGGGCGCACTCCAGTTGTGCCGCTGGGTTGCCAGGACGCCGGGTGATCTTCGTGGGCGACAGCAGTTTTGCCGTCCACGAACTGGTCCATGCTATCACACGGCGTGCAACGCTCATCACCCGGCTGCGGGTGGATTCACGCCTGTTCGCCCCTCCCCCGCAACGAACCTCCCGCACGATAGGGCGGCCCGCGCAAAAAGGCGCGGCGCTGCCCAAGCTCAAGACGCTGCTGTCCGCCCCCACGACATGCTGGATAAGGATCCTTGTTTCTGCCCGGTACGGCCACAATGAGAGCAAAGCCCTCGATATCAAGTCCGGCACCGTGGTACAGGCCGGACACATGGCAGCAAGCGATCCGTTCAAATTATCCGCTAAAAATCCTTGCAAGAGTGCGGCCGTCCACACAAGTCTCTAGGCTGTGAGCGAAGGCCCCGAGGCAAAAGCAAAGAGCGTTCGAAAAATTGTCAGTTTCTGACGATCAATTCTATTGGTTTGGAACGCCTGCAACTCTTATGGTCCGACTCCCGTCGGATGGATCCGACATGAGCGGTGCTTTGAACAAGGTATGGAAATGAAGCGGTCCAGCAAACGGCAGGATGACAGATCGATGTTGATGCCCATTGCGCTCCCCTTCACCCCATGGCCAACGACCGTTTATTCCTGTTGGGGCCACCGATGAAACAGACCAACGCTATCCGCTTTCTGCTCAATGGCGAGCCCACTGTGCTTGCCGATGCCGACCCTACCGGTACGCTGCTGGATTGGCTGCGCTATCAGGCCCGCGCCACCGGCAGCAAGGAAGGGTGCGCCGAGGGCGATTGCGGCGCCTGCACCGTGCTGGTCGGGGAACTGGCCGAGGCAGATGACAGCATATCGTGGCGCGCGGTCAACGCCTGCATCCAGTTCCTCCCGATGCTCGACGGGCGCGCGGTGATGACGGTGGAGGGCCTCGCCCCCAAGGGCACGATGTCCCCGGTGCAGCAGGCACTGGTGGATTGCCACGGCTCGCAATGCGGCTTTTGCACGCCGGGCTTCGTCATGAGCCTGCAAGGCCGGGCCATGGGCGCCATGGGCACGCAAGACGCCAGCATTGGCGATGTGCTGGCCGGCAATCTGTGCCGCTGCACCGGCTATGGCCCCATTCTGAAGGCGGGGCGCCGCTGCCCCCCCCGGCTCGGCCGCGGTAGAGGATGCGGCGCTGCGCGGCAGGCTGCTGGCGCTCCGGCGCGAACAGGCTTTGGCGCTTGCTCATCATGACACCACCGCCGGGCAGACCCGCCAGGCCTTCGCCCCCCGCAGCGCCGATGCCTTGTCCGCCCTGCTGCTGGCTCATCCTCAGGCGCGGATCGTGGCCGGGGCCACGGATGTTGGCTTGTGGGTCACCAAACAGCATCGCGATCTCGAAGCGCTGGTGTTCCTTGGTGATTGCGCCGATCTGCGCCGTATCGAGGAGACGCCGCAGGGGCTGCGCCTCTATGCCGGCGTGCGTTACAGCGAGGCGCATCCCGCCCTGGCCCGCCTCGCCCCCGATCTGGGCGAGCTGGTGCGCCGCATCGCGGGGACTCAGGTGCGCAATGCCGGCACCATCTGCGGCAACATCGCCAATGGCAGCCCGATCGGCGACATGCCCCCGGCGCTGATCGCGCTCGATGCCCGCCTGGCCTTGCGCCATGGCGACACCAGACGCGAGATCGCGCTGGAGGACTTCTTCATCGCCTATGGCAAGCAGGATCGCGCGCCGGGCGAATGGGTCGAAAGCGTGTTCATCCCCCGCCCCGCTGGCGAAACGCAGATCCATATCGCCAAACTGTCCAAACGCTTCGACAGCGATATTTCCGCCGTCTGCGGCGCCTTCGCCCTGACGATCTCCAGCGATATCGTGCAAAGTGCCCGCATCGCTTTCGGCGGCATGGCCGCCACCCCTGCCCGCGCCGCCCATGCCGAGGCTGCCCTGATCGGCCACCCCTGGACCGCCGCCACGGTCGAGGCGGCCTGCGCGGCGCTGGCGCGGGATTACACCCCGCTGACCGACATGCGCGGCTCGGGCGCCTACCGCCTCGCCGCCGCCGCCAATCTGCTGCGCCGCATCCATGCCGGCGGCCCCGGCGTGCTGGACAACGCCATAACGGACAGCCACGCACAGGTGGCCCATGGATAAGGCGCAGACCTTTCTCGTCCACAAGCCCACCGCGCATGACAGCGCCCCGGCGCAGGTCTCAGGCCGCGCGCTTTATGCCGACGATCTGCCCGAGATGCCGGGCCTGCTCCATCTGGCCTTCGGGCTGTCGACGCAGGCCCATGCCGGGATCACCGCGATCGACCTGGCCGCCGTCCGCGCCGCGCCCGGGGTGGTGGCCGTCTATACCGCCGCCGATATTCCGGGCCGCAACGATGTCTCCCCCTTCGCGGGCGATGATCCCATGCTGGCGCAGGGCGAGGTGCTGTTCCTCGGCCAGCCTATCTTTCTGGTCGCGGCCACCAGCGCGCGGGCGGCGCGGCGCGCGGCCAGGCTGGGCCGCATCACCTATGATCCCCGCCCGGCCATCCTCACCATCGAGGAGGCGCTGGCGCAAGGCAGCCTGATCGAGGCCAGCCAGACCATGGGCCACGGCGATGTCGATGCCGCGCTGGTGCAAGCGGCGCATCGCCTTGCCGGCCATCTGGACATCGGCGGGCAGGATCATTTCTACCTCGAAGGCCAGATCGCCGTGGCGGTGCCGGGCGACGATGGCACGATCCATCTTCATGCCTCCACCCAGCACCCTTCCGAGGTGCAGCATCTGGTCGCCCATCTGCTGCACCTCAATTCCGCCGATGTGACGGTGGAGGTGCGGCGCATGGGCGGCGGCTTCGGCGGCAAGGAGACCCAGCCCGCGCTTTTCGCTGCCGCCGCCGCGCTGGTGACGCATCACACTGGCCGCCCCGCCAAATTCCGCGCCGACCGTGACGACGATATGGAGATCACCGGCAAGCGCCATGATTTCCACATCGACTATGATGTGGGCTTCGACGCCGCGGGCCGCATCGCGGGCCTGCGCCTGACGCTGGCCTCGCGCTGCGGCTGGTCCACCGACCTGTCCCCCGCGATCAACGACCGGGCGATGTTCCACGCCGACAATTGCTACCATCTGCCCGCTGTGGAGATCATCAGCCACCGCTGCCGCACCAACACCGTGTCGAACACCGCCTTTCGCGGCTTTGGTGGCCCGCAGGGCATGGTCGCCATTGAGCGGGTGGTGGATCACATCGCCGCTCATCTGGGGTGCGAACCGCTTGATGTGCGGCAGGCCAATTTCTACGACATGCCCGGGCAGGACAGCGGGCGGCGCATCACCCCCTATGGCATGGCGGTCGAGGATTTCATCGCGCCCGAGATCATCACCCAACTGGAAGCCAGCAGCCATTACCGCGCCCGCACCGATGCCGTGGCAGCCTTCAACGAGGCGCATGCGGTGCTGAAGAAGGGCATTGCGCTCACCCCCGTCAAATTCGGCATCAGCTTCACCACCACCCATCTCAATCAGGCGGGCGCGCTGGTGCTGGTCTATGCCGATGGCTCGGTCAGCCTCAACCATGGCGGCACCGAAATGGGCCAAGGGCTCAACATCAAGGTGGCGCAAGTGGCCGCCGATGTCTTTGGCATCGGGCTGGATGCGGTGAGGATCACCTCGACCCGCACCGACAAGGTGCCCAACACCTCGGCCACCGCCGCCTCTTCGGGCAGCGATCTCAACGGTATGGCGGCCTATAACGCCGCGATCCAGATCCGCGACCGGATCGCCGCCATGCTGGGCGAGCAACACGGTGTCGATCCCGAAACAGTGCTGTTCACGCCCAAGGGGGTGCTGGTGGGCAATCTGGCGCTGCCCTTTGCCGATGTGGCGAAACAGGCCTGGCTCAACCGCGTGCAGCTTTCGGCCAGCGGCTTCTATGCCACGCCCGAGATCGCCTACGACCGCGCCAAGCACAAGGGCCGCCCCTTTTACTACTTCGCCTATGGCGCAGCCGTCAGCGAGGTGGTGATCGACACGCTGACCGGCGAATATCGCGTGCTCTCGGCCGATATCCTGCATGATGCGGGCCGCTCGCTGAACCCGGCGATCGACCTGGGGCAGGTCGAGGGGGCCTATATTCAGGGCATGGGCTGGCTGACCACCGAGGAGCTGGTGTGGAACGACAAGGGCCGCCTCACCACTCACGCGCCTTCCACCTACAAGATTCCCACCGCCAACGACCGCCCGGCGCGGATGGAGATCGCCCTGTGGCATCGCGGCAGGGCGCATGTGCCCACGATCCATCGTTCCAAGGCGGTGGGCGAGCCGCCCTTCATGCTGGCGATCAGCGTCTTTTCGGCGCTGACCAACGCGGTGATGGCCGCCGCGCCGGGCAAGGGCTTCCCCCGTCTGGATGCCCCCGCCACCGGCGAGCGCATTCTTGCCGCCATCGCCGATCTGAAGGCGCGCGATGGGTAGCGCCGCGCCTCTGGGCCACGCATCGGCCACCCGCGCCCCTTTCGGCTGGGCCTTGACCGCCCGCGCGCTGCTGACCGAGCAAAAGGTGGCGCTGGTGACCATTCTGGCAACGCAGGGCTCCACCCCGCTTGGCCCCGGCGCGCGCATGGTGGTCACACACGCGGGCCTGGCAGCGGGCAGCGTGGGCGGCGGCGCGCTGGAGGTCACCGCCATCACGCAGGCGCAGGCGATCCTTGACCAGCCGCAAGGCGCATGGCGGGTGCAGGATTATCCGCTGGGCCCGCTGCTGGGGCAATGCTGCGGCGGCAAGGTGCGGCTGCTGGTCGAACATCTCGATCCGGCGCGGGCGGACTGGCTGGCCGATCTGGCGCCCTCCCGGACGGTGGCCGCAAGGCTGGATGAAGGGCGCGTGACGCGCGAGGTGGTGGCAGCCGGCATGGCGCCGCCGCTCAACGATCCGCGCGGCGCCAGACCGGTGGCGGGCGAGAGCTTTGCCGAACCGCTGGGCGAAGCGGGGCGCCCCGTGCTGGTCTTCGGCGCGGGGCATGTCGGGCTGGCGCTGTCGGCCGTGCTGGCACCGCTGCCTTTTGCGCTGGCCTGGTATGACGGTCGGCCGGAGTTTGCCCGCCCCGGCGTGCGCTTCGCCGGGGAAGCAGAGCTCCTCGCCGCCATCGACGTCGCTCCGCCCGAGGCCGCGATCCTGATCATGACCCATGATCACGGGCTTGACTACCGCCTGACGGTGGCGGCGATGCAGCGCCCCTTCGCCTTGATCGGCGTGATCGGCTCGGCCACCAAGCGGGCGCGCTTCCTCTCACGCATCGAGCGGGAGGGGATCGCCGATGCTGGCAAGCGGCTGGTGTGCCCCATCGGGATGGAGGGCATCAGCGGCAAGGATCCGGCCGTGATCGCCATCGCCGTGGCCGCCCAATTGCTGATGCTGGGCAAGCCATCGGTGTGAGAGGGATGCGTCCGCCGCGCCCATCCGCCGCCGTCGTCAATTCTGCTCGCGCAGCCTGGTCACCTCCTTGGCCGTTACCTTCGAGGGCACCGCACCGAAGCGCGCGGTGACATAGTTGGCCACAGCCGCGATCTCGGTATCGGTGTAGGCGCTGGCGAAACCGGGCATGACAGGGTGGCCGCTGGTGGCCTTGCCCGATCCGTTGAGGACCATCTGCGCGACATTGGTCGCACTGGGATCATTGACCGCCCGCCCGCCGGTCAATTGCGCCTGCCCAACCAGCGCACCAGCCCCAGTCCAGGCATGACAACTGGTGCAGGCACCCTCAAAGATGCGCTTGCCGACGGGGTTATCGCTCGGCCCTGCGCTGGCCAGTTTCGGCGCCGGACCTGTAGGTTCCGGCGACGCGGAGGAGCGGATGGCAGGCACGGTGCGCAGATAGGTGACGATGGCGGCAATGTCCCCTCGAGTCAGCTTTGTAAGGCTCAACTCAACCGCCTCGCGCATCGGCCCTGACGCTGTGCCGCGCCCTGCCGCATGCCCCTTGGTGAGATAGTCGGTGACCTCCTGCGTGCTCCACGCGCCGATCCCGCTCAGGCGGTCGCTGGTGATGTTGTAGGCGTTCCACCCCTCGGCCTGGCCGCCCGCCATCTTTTGCCGCGTGTCCGGCGCCTGCATCAGGTTGCGCGGGCTGTGGCACTCGGCGCAATGGCCCGCCGCCTCGACCAGATAGGCGCCCCGGTTCCAAACCGGGCTTTGCGCAGGCCGGGGCCTGAAACGCTCATCCTTGTTGAACAGCGTTGACCAGATCGCCATCAGCCAGCGCTGGTTGAACGGAAAGCCGAAGGTGTTGGGTGGCGTGGCCTGATGCACCGGCGCCAGCGAGAAGAGATAGGCCTTGATCGCCAGCACATCCGCGTCGGTCAGCATGGTGTAGGAAGCATAGGGAAAGGCCGGATAGAGATGCTCGCCGCCCTTGCCGATGCCCTTGTGGACCGCGCGCAGGAACTCCGCGTCGCTCCAGTTGCCAATGCCGGTCTCGCGGTCAGGGGTAAGGTTGGGCGTGTAGATCGTGCCGAAGGGCAGCTTGAAGGGGCGACCGCCGGCAAAGGGAACACCGCCCTTCGCAGTGTGGCAGGCCGCGCAATCGGCCGCCGCCGTCAGATAGGCGCCGCGCGACAAGGCATCGCCTTGCGGCAGATCGGCGGGCGTCCCTGTTGGCGATGGCCCCGTGTAAGCGGCCAGATCGACGGCGGTGCCCCCGGCAAAATCGGTGACGCCCGGCTGAAGCACCAGCCAGGCGACATAGCCAGCCACGATCAGTCCGAGGACGACAATGGCCCCGAAAGTCCAGCGCAGCACTCTCATGCCGCACCCTTGGCGAGTTTGCTGCGGTCGATGGGCATGCGCGTGAGTTGCGTGCCGGTGGCAGCGAAGATCGCATTGGCAATCGCCGGTTGCACGACGACCGTGCCCGGCTCGCCAATGCCGCCGGGCGGCTCGGAGCTGGGCACGATATGCGCCGCGATGACCGGCATCTCGTCGATGCGCAGCAGGCGGTAGTCGTTGAAATTGCTCTGCTGCACGCGGCCTTTGTCGATCGTCACCTTGCTGTGCAGGATGGTGGTGATGCCAAAGACCACGCCGCCCTCAATCTGCGCCAGCAGCGTGTCAGGGTTGACCACCGTGCCGACATCCGCCGCCACGACCACACGGGTGACGCGCACATCGCCATCGTCGCCCACGACGACCTCGGCAACGCAGCCGAGGAAGCTGCCAAAGGAGGCCAGCAGCGCAAAGCCCCGCCCCACGCGCCCGCCCGCCGATGCCGCCAGCGGCGTCGACCAGCCCGCCTTGTCCGCCGCCAGATCGAGCGCGCCCAAGGCACGCTTGTTCTTCTGCAGCATCGCGCGGCGGAAGGCCACCGGGTCGGCGCTGCTCTGCCGGGCGATCAGGTCGAGGAAACATTCCGCCGAAAAGACGTTGCTGTTGGGCCCCACGCCCCGCCAGAAGGCCACCGGGATCTGGGTTTCATGGCGCACGAATTCGACCAGCGTATTGGGGAAGTCGTAAGGCTGCTTGATCGCGCCATCGACCCCATCGGAATCAATCCCGTCCTTGAAGGCAGGCGGCAACCAGCGCGCCAGGATCGAGGGGCCCGTCACGCGGTGATGCCACGCCGTGACCTTGCCATCCTCCACCCGCGCCTTCATCCGGTCGTGGTAGAGCGGGCGATAAAGTTCCTGCTGGATGTCCTCCTCGCGGGTCCACACCACCTTGACGGGGCCTTCGACCTGCTGGGCGATCCGCACCGCTTTCACCACACCGTCAACCTCCAGCCGGCGCCCGAAGCCGCCGCCGATCAGATGGTTGTTGATCGTCACCTTGTCGGGCGCGATGCTCAAGGCCTTGGCCGCGCCGCCCTGCGCCAGCCCTGGCGCCTGCGTGCCGACCCAGACCTCGCATAGCCCGTCATGGACATGGGCAGTGCAGTTCATCGGCTCCATCGGCGCATGGGCCAGAAAGGGCAATTCATAGGTCGCCTCATAGAGCGTACCCGTGCTCAGGGCCTGAGCCGCATCACCGACCTTTTCCGCCACGACGCCCGAACCCAGCGATCCCTTCTCAAGCTCAGCCCATAATTGATCCTGACCGACCCCGGCATTGGCGCCCTCGTCCCAGTCGAGCTTCAAGGCGTCCAGCCCCTGCTTTGCCGCCCACATATGGTCGGCAACCACCGCGACCAGATCATCCAGCACGACGATCTGCCGCACGCCCGGCACCACCTTGGCCTGCGTGTCATCGACATGCTTCAATTTGCCTCCAAACACCGGGCTGGCCGCCAACGTCGCGAATCGCAGGCCCGGCATGGTCACGTCGATGCCGAATTTGGCCGATCCATCGACCTTGCCCGGACTGTCCAGACGGCGCGCGGGCTTGCCCAGCAGGCGGAACCGGGAGGGATCCTTCAACGGGACATCGGTGGGAGGCGCGAGATGCGCGGCATGGCCGGCCAGCTTGCCATAGCTGATCGACCGGCCGCTGGCATCGTGATGCACCATGCCGCTTTGCGTGCGCAGCGTGTCAGGTGCCACGCCCCAACCGGCTGCCGCCGCCTGCACTAGCATCGCCCGCGCCGTGGCCCCTGCCTTGCGCAGCGGCAGGAACCATGCCGCCGTAGTGGTCGAGCCGCCCGTCGCCTGAATGACCAGCGCCGGGCTGCCATAAAGCTTCTGATCCGGCGGGGCATGTTCGGTCATGACGTGATCGAGATCGACGTCGAGTTCCTCTGCCAACATCATCGAGGTCGAGGTGTAAGCCCCCTGCCCCATCTCGACCGCGGGCATCACAAAGGTGACGCGATCCTCGGGCGAGATGCGGATGAAGGCGTTGAAGGCGGGCCCTTCGGCGGATGTTCCACCAGCATCCGCCGCAGCCCGGCTCACCAGATTGATGCCGATCAGCAGGCCACCGCCCACCACCGCGCCCGCGCGCAGTACCGATCGACGACTGAGGTCGCCGATCACCGGCTTATCCGCGCGCAGCATGTTTGATCCCCTCGCGAATGCGCACATAGGTACCGCAGCGGCACAGATTGCCCGCCATGGCCGCGTCAATATCGGCATCCTGCGGCGCGGGATTGGCAGCCAGCAGAGCCGAAGCCGACATGATCTGCCCCGCCTGGCAATAGCCGCACTGCATCACCTCAAGGTCGAGCCAGGCTTTCTGGATCTTCGCGCCTGCTGGCGTCTTGCCCACCCCCTCGATGGTGGTGATCCGGCGCGTCCCGATGGCGCCCAGCGGAAGCTGGCAGGAGCGCACCGCCTCCCCATCCAGATGCACGGTACAGGCCCCGCATTGCGCAATGCCACAGCCGAATTTGGTGCCCGTCATCCCGAGAAGATCGCGCAGCACCCACAGCAGCGGCACATCCGCCTCTGCGGTCACGTCATGCGCCTCGCCATTGATCGTCAGTGTCGGCATGGATGTCCCCGTCACGCCCGGGACGACGGCGATGCGCCTCTGCGTCAACCAGGTTGGAAGATGTTAACATCAGATTCCCCTGATCGCCAACGATCTTAAGGTATAAAGCTTCCACATAAGGTTGTTGAGTCATTTCAGTTGCTCACCAACATGGATGGAGATTTATCTGTGGTCTCCGTGGATGGCGATGCGGGCCTCGGAATGCCAGCCTGGGCGCCATGGAGCCTCCTTCCCCTTCCCTGGCGAGGCCCTTGATTGATCCCTTCGCTCGGACGATGGGCTATCTGCGGCTCAGCGTCATCGATCGTTGCCACCTCCGAATGACAGGACACTGATCATTCGCTTTTCACGCTGACCAGCAGTGATTGATACGGCTTCAGACGAAAGGCGTGCCCACGTCTCAGCAAACCACCATGCGTTGAAAGCAAGCTGTGAAGCACTCGCCAGCGGCCAGGCCACCCGGAAACGACAACATCGGTGGATCTATCTGAACAATTAAGCAGCACGATCGCGCCACGGCCATCGGTCAGCCGCCGGCCAAACGTCACGACAGCCTTGTCGCTGGCCGCGAGTTGTACGAATTCACCATCGCGGAACACGGGATTGTGCCTGCGCAGCCCGAGCAAATCGCGATACCATTCCAGGATAGAACCTTTCTGGTAAACCTCACTGACAACGTCATAGCCGGTCTGATTAGGATCGCTGTCGAGCCAAGGACGCACGTCCGAAAATCCGCCGTAGGATCTGCCCGACCATTGCATGGGCGTGCGGGCAACATCGCGTCTGTCGGCCACCGGGCGCCGGGGCCCCAGAGGCGATGCGGCAAGTGTCTGTGGGGACGCATCATGCATGCCGATTTCTTCGCCATAGTAGAGCAGCGCCACGCCCTTTTGCGCCAACGTCATCGTCGCGGTCAGCTTGGCGATCAGATCATTGTGCAACCCGTCGCCGAACTGGCTCCATTGCCGGTTATGATCGTGGCTGGAAAAGAACATGACGGGCGGACGGCCGTTCAACCGGGTCTGCGCATCGTCGATCTGGTGTTGCATCACCAACGGATCGAGCTTGCGCAGATCACCATAGAGGAAATTCATCGGCAAGGTGATCTCATCGCCCCGCGCACCATATTCGGCGGCCAGTTGCTCGATCGTCGCGGTCGCGCTTTCACCAAGCAGGATAGCCCCGCCAGATCGGCTGTCGACAACCTTGCGCATGGCCCGCAGGATCGCATGGGTTTCCGGGTGATCCGAATTGTAGCCCTTCAGGCCCACTGGCTGACCATGGTCGATATCCGGATCATCCGCAAAATCGGCGTTTTCAACCAGATAGGGCGTGGCATCCAGCCGGAATCCAGCCACCCCGCGATCCAGCCAGAACTTCATGACCTGAAACATCGCCTGCTGCACGGCGGGGTTGCGCCAGTTGAGATCAGGCTGTTCGGGCAGAAAGATGTGATAATACCATTGCCCGGAAGTCACGTCTTTCGTCCAGGCCGGGCCGCCGAAGATCGAACGCCAGTTGTTGGGCGGCCCGCCATCGGGAGTGCCATCGCGCCAGATGTACCAGTCACGTTTCGCCGAATGGCGCGAGCCGATGCTTTCCTTAAACCATGGGTGCTGGTCGGAACTGTGATTGACCACAAAATCGACGAGCACGCGAATGCGGCGGCGGCGCGCTTCCTTCACCAGGCGAGCAAAATCGGCCATCGAGCCATATTCCGGCGCGATGCTGACGTAATCCTTGACATCGTACCCGAAATCCTTGTTGGGCGAAGGATAGAACGGCGTAATCCAGATCGCATCGACGCCCAATCGCTGAAGATAATCGAGACGGCGGGTGATGCCGTTAAGATCGCCGATGCCATCCCCGTTCGAATCCTGAAAGCTGCGAATATAGATTTCATAGATCGCCGCATGCTCCCACCATGGCCGGACATCGGCGCGGGCCGAAGCCGCCACACCCGATCGTGGCGAGATCAGCAGACAGGCAAGCATTGCGCAAGTGAGCAGCGAACGGATGGTCATGGCGTTCCTGTGGTCCCACAAAAGGGTTTGATCTGGCGGGCAAAAAACCCCCGGCCCTGAACGAACAGGAGCCGGGGTTCATGGCCAGGCGGGTCGCGGGGGAGGTGCTACCAGCGCGCCGATGAAGTCTGGGTTCTGACAATCTGATCCATCAGGAGATCAAAATGAATAGGTCATGCTCACCTTGAACCGACGGCCAAAGATCGGCCGCCCCTGGAATTGCGGTTCGGCCACGCCCTGCACAATACCCGAGCGCGGATTGCCCTCGGTCAGCCCCACCGTGTTGAACAGATTGCTGATCTGTCCCATGGCGTGCAGACGCTTTGTGATGGCCCAGTCGGCCCCAAGGCTGACTTCGGTATAAGCAGGCAGGGCTATGGTGTTAGCGACATCGGCATAGCGCTTGCCGGTGTGACGGATATCGCTGAACACATCCAGCGCGCCGCCTATCAGATGGACTGTCGGGCGAACAGAGGCCATGAGCGAAGGCTGGCGCACGATCTGTTTGCCCGAGTAGCTGAAAGGCTGACCCGTCGTCGGGTCGGTTCCAGCAAAGCCCTGATATTTGATACTTTGCAGCGTACCACCGAAGGCCAGATCGAACCAGGCCGTGGGCCGCGCCACGAATTCGGCTTCCAATCCATAGGATCGTGCGGATGCCTTGGCGGTGATCACCTGGTTGCCGGCAATTTCGTTGAAGGACACATTGGGGAAGTCATTGAAGAAGCCCGTCACAAAGGCCGAGATCGGTCGGGAGGCATATTTCACCCCGCCTTCCACCATCTGAATCCGGGTTTCCACAGCATTGCAGCAGTTGAACCATTGCGCGAATTCCGGCGTAATACGGAAACTGTTGGAATAGCGGAGGAAGGTGGCGAGGCGCGGATTGAATTCATAGTTCAACCCGCCGCTGAACGCCCATTGAGTGGTGGAAAAACGATAAGGCGTATAGGCGCCGGAAAACACCGTCACATTGTTGTCGGCAACAATGGTGGCCGACCCGGGCAGATTGGCCGTGGTGGTGCCCGCAATGAGGCCCGTCTTCTTCTCATGCTGCATCCGCACGCCACCATCAAAGGTCAGTCGGCCGTCGATCTTCCAGGTGTCGGTCAGATAGATCGAGTTCTGGGTGACATCGTCATGAAAATCATTGAGGTTCGCGTGCGGATTGACCACGCCATTGGCCGTGAGATGCGAGGTAACATTGCCGGCAGTATCGAGTCCCACCACATCGAGCAGCCGCGGCTGATTGGTCGCCTCGGTCAGGATGTTGTTCCAATTCCACTGCTGGCGCTGCGTATAATGGCTGAAATAATAGCCCAGCGTGATTTTGTGCGCCCCTGCCTTGAAGGTACCGGACAGGTCGTTGATGAAATTGTCCACATTGACCAGCGTGTGGTAAATGCTCTCGTTCTCAATGAGGCCGTTGGCGATATCCGCAGCGCCAAGGTTGGTGTTCGAGCCGATTGCTCGATAGGCAGCCGATACGGTGCTGGGCGCCAGCGACTTGAGCGATGCAAGTGAACTGGTCAGAAAAGCGGCAGAGGGAGCATCCGTATTCGAGAACAGTCCATTGAAATCGACATACCCATGGGTGTAACGGGCCTTCTCATTGACGGTGAAGCGGGCTCCGAAATCCTTGCGGGCCAACAAGGTAAAGGTGTCCGTGTTGGTATGAACCCCGTCCTGCAGACTGACAGTCTGGTTGCCCGTGCCATAGCCGTTGGGCACCGATACTGTAGCAAAGGCCGGGGAATAGAGAGTACCCGCCCCCGCGCTCAGCCCCGGCAGACCCGATGATGTACTGGCCAGCGGCATGGCGGTGTAGAACACCGCATGGTCATCCAGTTTGCGGTAGCCTGCGTAGACTTCACCATCGTCAAACTTGAAGGTCAGGCCCGCACGAAATTGCCCACCCTTGTTCGCGGCATAACCAACATTGCGGTCACCGTTATCGACGCGATAGAAACCACCAATGTCAAAGAGAATCCGGTCGGTAAGTGGGCCTGTCAGGCTGACATCGGTACGCAGGTGATTGTTGCTGCCACCTTCGACCTTGACCAGGCCCTCCAGATTTTCCGTGCCGTGCTTGGTCAGGATGTTCACGACGCCACCTGGCGAGTTGGAGGCTGTGATCGAAGCCGAGCCACCGCGTACGATCTGCGCGCTCTTGACCATGCTGTCGATACGGAAGAACTCATCCGCATTCGTGAAAGCACCTGCCCCCTCCTCGAACACAGGCAATCCGTCTTCCAGCACAGAGATATAGCGGTAATTGTCATTAGGCAGGCCGCGCGAATAGACATTGTTGCCGACATCCCCGCCCGAACTTTCGACATAAATGCCGGGAACGTCATTGATCAATTCGGCGATGCCGCGCGGACTCTTTCGTGTCAGTTCGGCCCCGTTCAGCGTGGTAATCGCATAGGATGTTTCAAATTTGGTGCGCGCGACTGTCGCACCGGTGACAACGATGGTGTTGAGATCAAGAGGCGAGCTTGCCTCATTTGCTGCAGGTTGCGAAACTCTACCGTCCGTCTGAGCAGCTTGTCCAGCGCCTCCCGGAGCGACACCTTGGGCCATCGCTACGGAAGAAAGGCAGTTTGCCGCCACCGCCGCCGTGCACAACAAGGTGATACGAAACGCTCTCATGATCATCATCCCCACATAAGGCCAGGTCGTTTTTGCTCCGCGCACTTGCTGGCGCGGGCTGGCCCGCCTCATGTCGCACGCAATGCAAAATCGTGCAATATATTTTGGCAATCGATTGCATTTTTCATGGAGCTAAGTCAATTGTTCTAGATTATTTTACTTTATTTCAGACAGATGCTCGAACATCGATCTTCGCAGCTCAATGATTTTGCACAAACTGCAAGCACAAACATCCCCGCAATTGCACAAATCAGGCGCCACATGATTCGCGTATAATGATCTCGGTCGGCAAAAGTTCGGCACTCACCCGGTGGCCATCAATCATCCGCAAAAGCTTGGAAACCAGCAGGTTTCCAGCCTTAATCACGTCCTGGCGCACGGTTGTCAGTCGTGGGCTGGCATAGGAGGCGACATCGAGATCATCGTAACCGATCACCGATACATCCTCAGGCACTCGTGCCCCTCGACGCACCAACGCCTGTATGGCGCTGAGCGCGACCATGTCGGAAGCCGCGACGATGCCGTCGAAACTGATCTGGCATTCCAGAAGATTGTCGATGGCATCCGCGCCGTCGAAGCGCTGTGACGGTGGGGTCTGCACAATGTCGGCATCAAACGGGATCCCCGAGGCCTGAAGTGCCGCCTTATAACCTTCCAGCCGTAGCGCAATCTGAGAAAAGCCCGTTCGGGCCGAGGCGATTGCCGGCATCGCGCCGACAAAGGCAATCCGACGACGACCCAACCTGGCCAGATGCTGGGTCGCGCGATAACCGCCCTGAAAATTGTCGCTGCCTACAGAGCAATAGGTCTGCCCCTCAATGCCCGCCCCCCAGACGATCAACGGCTTGCCGGCGGCGCCAAACCGATTGAGCGTATCGTGAAACTGCGACTGGCCAAGAAAGATTGTCCCGGCATAGGGCGAAGCACCAAGAAAATCGGCGAGGCTCTGCTCATCATAAGGCGTCTGCCAATTGATCGAAAAATCTCGTCGACGCTCGCGCAGCGCTGCACCGATCCCCCCTATCAGCGCCAGTTCGAATGGATTGGCCAATTGCCTGCCATGCGCCAGAGATACCGGCAACACGACATTGATCTGATCACACACCTGCATCGGCAGCCGCCGAGCTCGGCGCTGGGGCACCTCATAACCGCAGCGCGCCGCAACGGCCAACACCACCTCCCGCGTGTCCTCGCTAATGGCGGTGTTGCCAGCAAGCGCACGGGAAATGGTCGATATCGAAAAGCCGGTCTCCCGGGCGATATCCTGAAGGGTATGGGCTGATTTGGCTGGCGGCTTCATCAGACAGCCCTATCATCGCGGGCAAGGTTCTTGCAATTGCACGAACTCACTTTACGGCCATCACGTCTGTCGACCAGCTCTTCTCGCTCCATAGAACGAGACAAGCCAGCGCCCCCATCGCCAACCCCGCTCCAGCCAGTAGCATCAACAGTTCGGCCCGGCCATGGAGCAGATGATCTATCAGGCTGCCCGCAAGGAGACCGGCCAGCAATTGCGGCAGGACGATAAAGACATTCATGATGCCGATGCTGATTCCAGCCGATTCAGCACGTAAAATACCGCTCGCCTTCACGAAAGGAATGCTGATGATGGAGGCATAGGCCACGCCGATCAGGGCAGAACAGCCCAACAGCAAGCCAGCGGAATGGCTGTACGCGATGCCCGCGAAGGCCACCGCCCCTACCATCAAAGCCAGCGCATGAGCACGCGCCAACCCCAGCCCCCTTATGATACGAGGGAGGAAGAGAGCAAAAAGCGCAGCGACACCATTATAAATGCCAAACATCAGCCCCACCCAGTCGGCACCGCGCGTATAGGCAGGTTCAAAAGGATTACGGGCCCCAAAGGCCTGTGCGGACACGACAGGCGTCGCATAGACCCACAAGACGTACATCGCAGTCCAGCTGAAAAACTGCACGATGGCGATCGGGCGAAAACCCTTCAAGATCCTGCCAATCGAACGCGGCCTCCAAGCATTGGGGGTTGATGGCACAGGATGTACTTGCCGTGATGCGAGGGCGGCACGTTTGGGCTCTCGTACCTTTGCGACCGTCCAGCCGACTGCCAGTGCCACACACATGCCTGCTACCAAGAAGCTAAGGCGAATGGTGGAGGAAGTGACACCAGGCATGGCCATCCCCGAAAGACCGGTTCTCCCTATCAAGCTGGGTGAACAAGCTCCCAGAAATGCGCCCAGGCCAATGAACAGCGTTTGCATGGAGTAGGCTTGAGCATAGTGCTCGACCGCGAGACAGTCACCGACGAGGGCTCTGTATGGCGCATGTAAGGCATTCATCGCCGTTTCCAGTATCCAGATCGTCAACACCGCCCAACCAACGGTCGATGACCTTGGCAGCACCCACAAGGCAACCACGACCACTCCTGCTGAAACGACTATGAAAGGCCGACGGCGACCATAGGACGACCAGCTATGGTCGCTGATCCAGCCGATGATCGGCTGGATCAGCAAACCGGTGACGGGGCCTGCCAGCCAAAGCAGGGCTAATTGGTCGTTAGCTGCTCCAAGTTGCTGAAAAATCCGACTTAGATTTGCGCTTTCCAGCCCAAAAGCGATTTGTAACCCCAGATACCCCACACTCAGATGGAGTGAGATATCTTTTGTTTCCATTCTTGCATTCTGCCTTGTATCGCCGACCATCCCCCCTCGCCTTCCTAACCAGGCCTTCTCAATTTTCGGCAACCCGGTGTATGCCAAGAATGACTTTACGAAAAGACTGGCCGGATCGCCCGCCGTTTTTAACTTCGCGAACGAAATAATTGAGACCGAGGCCAATCAGGGCGATCAGGATGAACCATGGGTGATCATGCCTGGTCTTTGAAGGCTGGCCCGGTACCATGGCAACCGCGACAGGCAAGCCTCCCGCATGCGGGTCTCTTGGATACTCCGTCATTCAGCCAGCTTCGGTCCGAACATGTTGAAACACCCTAAATTGGTTGTCGCAGCAGGTCAGGCGCTGCCTTTGCCTGGGCATGCGCGGGCAGCAATACGGCGCAGCGCGGAAACAATGGGCATCATCGGGTTCGCACTTCGCCGCTAAGACTGGCGAGCGCACCCTCCGCATAAAGTGCTGGAACCGCCCCATTCAGACCGTAATAACGAAAGCTCAGGGCCCGAAAATGATTGATGTAGGCCTCTCTTTTTGGCTGCTTGGCCGTCGGGGCGCTATGACGCGCCGCCTCCGCTTGATCGTTCCTGATCAGTCCGCAGGACGGCATGGGTGGGCACGCTGTGCCACTGTCGCAGGTTGAAGAGGTCATAGGGGGTTAGAGGTTCTCGACGAGTAGGACAAATCGATCGCGCAACCATCTCTGAACCGGATGTGTCGTCGTTCGGTCATGCCAGATCATGGCAAGTTCAAAGCCCGGCACGCCGATGGGAGGATCGAGAACCTGAAGCTTCTCCTTCTCCTCGCTGACGATGCGCGCCGGCACGACTGCGATCATGTCAGAATTCGCAACGATCCTGGGAACCACAAGGAAGCCCGGAGTGGAGAGCGCAACATGTCGTGATCGTCCCATGGCTTCGAGAACAGTATCGGTCGGCCCGGCGAAGCCTCCCCCATCGGGAGATACGATGACATGATCGAGGCTGCAGAACTGGTCGAGGTCGATCCCGCCCTTGACATGAGGGTGCCCGGATCGCGCGATGAGAATATATTCCTCATGGCAAAGCCTGCGCATCCGCAACTGCTCTGGCGCCGTTTGCGGGCGGTTTATGGCAAGATCCACCGCTCCGCGCTCCATCTGGCTATGAAGGGCCATGAGGTCTAGGCTGTGCCAAGCGATACGAAGACCCGGCGCTTCCTGCCGTAAGGTACGGACCAGGGGCAGAAGCAAGGCGCTCTGCGTATAATCGCTGGCCGCAATACGAATCGTGCCCTTCGCCCGGGATGGATCAAATGCAGAGTCTATCGCCACGACCTGGCGGACGGCTTCGAGCGCCTCGTGTAGACGCGGCTGTAGTTCCAGAGCCTTCTGTGTCGGCACCATGCCGCGTTGCGCCGGGATTAGCAGCGGATCGTCGAAGATGTCGCGCAACCGTGCCAAGCGCGTCGACAGTGCGGGCTGGCTCATATTCAATCGTCGAGCGGCATGGGTGACGTTTCTCTCGGCCAGTAGCGTGTCGAGCGTGACGAGCAGATTGAAGTCGAGTTGGCTGGTATCCATAGTGTAGATACCAGCACATAGATGCTTTGATTTCAAGAATGGCGATGTGGTCTCTAACTTTGACGGGAACGGCCGAAAGCCGCCTCTTCCGTTTCTTATTCAGGATCACCGCATGAGCAACGTTCTTATCGTCCACGCCCATCCCGAGGCCCAGTCGCTGACCAGTTCTTTGAAGAACCTCGCGGTCGAAACGCTCACCGCGCAGGGCCATCAGGTTCAGGTTTCTGACCTCTATGCCATGCGCTGGAAGGCCGTCGCCGATGCCGCCGACTTTCCGCAGCGTAAGAACGCCGATCGGCTCCGCTATGCATCAGAATCCGGCAACGCCTTTGCCACGGGTACCCAGCCCGCCGATATCGTGGCCGAGCAGCAGAAGCTGCTGTGGGCCGACGCGGTCATCCTCACCTTCCCCCTGTGGTGGTTCAGCGCGCCGGCGATCCTGAAGGGCTGGGTCGAGCGCGTCTATGCGCATGGCTTCGCCTACGGCGTTGGCCCGCATGGTGGTGAACGCTGGGGTGATCGGTATGGTGAAGGAACGCTCGCCGGTCGCAGGGCGATGATTGTCGTCAGCATCGGCGGCCGCGAGCCGCACTACAGCGAGCGCGGCGTCAATGGCCGCCTCGACGAGATCCTGTGGCCCATCCAGCATGGGCAGCTCTTCTATCCGGGCATGGAGGTTATGCCGCCCTTCCCCGTCTTCCAGAGCGACCGGATGTCGGAAGAGCGCTGGGTCGAAGTCGCGGCCGCCTTCAAGGTCCGGATGGAAAATCTCTTCACCGACACGCCAATCCCGTATCGCAAGCAGAATGGCGGCCATTACGATGGACAGCAGGTGCTCAAGCCTGGCCTTGGCGAAGGAGAGACGGGCCTGCGCATCCACCTTGCACAGCCGGGTGACCCCATCGAGCATCTCAGCACGGCCCAAACGGATACTACCGCACTAGCCGGCTATGTTGGAGCTTGACGCTCATCATGCGCGCTTTTCGCTCGAACGGTAAGGCGGGCTTCGAAGCCCTTGCGATGGTCGACTTGCCCGATCCGAGGACGCCGGCCCCGGGAGAAATCCGGGTCCGCCTGCCTGCGACCTCGCTCAATTATCACGATCTGGGTGTGGTGACGGGGCCGCTTCCAGCCGCCCCAGGGCGCATCCCCATGGCCGACGGAGCCGGCGTCGTCGAGGCGGTCGGACCAGATGTAGAGGCTTTCTCGGTCGGCGACCGTGTCGTGCCGACTTTCTTTCCGACGTGGCTTGATGGCGAGCCGCAGGTCACCGATTTCGCAACGACGCCGGGCGACGGTATCGATGGTTACGCGCGCGAAGTGGTCGTGGCACAAGCACACGCCTTTACACTTGCGCCGAAGGGCTACACCCACGCCGAAGCCACGACGTTGACTACGGCAGGGCTAACGGTCTGGCGCGCTCTCGTCGTCGATGGTGGCTTGAAGGCCGGTGCAACTGTGCTGGTTCTGGGCACGGGCGATGTGTCGATCTTCGCGCTTCAGTTCGCCAAAGCAATAGGGGCGTCGGTGATCGTGACCTCGTCATCCGACGACAAGCTGGACTGCGCCCTCGCCCTCAGGGCCGATCATGCCGTCAATTATCGCAAGACGCCCGAATGGGGTAAGCATGTCCGCGACATCACCGGCGGACGCGGCGTCGACCATGTCGTCGAGGTCGGCGGCCCCGGCACGCTGGCCCAGTCGATCCAGGCAGGACGAGCGGAGGCCATCTCGCACTGATCGGCGTCCTCACTGGACGCGACGGCGATGTACCCACGGGCCTGCTGATGGCGCGCCAACAGCGACTTCAGGGGACACCCTGCAACCCTTCGTAAACGCGATGGTGGCCTCAAGTGCGTCGGCTGCAGCGTAGACGCGGAAACATTGTTCGAGAATCTTCATGTTCACCTCCTCTCGGGTGCGATTTTCAGCAAGTTCAGACGAAAGAGGCTTTCCGCTGTCGCGATGATCGCCTCCTCGCGTGAGCGGGGATGCCAACCGAGCAGGCGCCTGGCTTTGTCGCCGCTGGCGTTCATATCGGCACCAAGCTGCCAGACGATGCCCCGCATTGCCGGATTGAACAGGGCCACAACGCGAATAAACCAGTTCGGCAATACGCGCGCGCGCACCTTGTCTGCGGTAGGACCCATGCGAGTCTTCAGCAATCCTGCGATCTCTGCCAGCCACAGGCTTTTGCCTGTGGTCGCGAGGAAACGTTCGCCCCGTGCGGCAGGATCCGTCATCGCGCGGATATGGAGGTCGGCGACATCGCGCACGTCAACCACGCAGGTGTTGATCTTCGGGCAACCCGGTTGCCCGTCGAGCATGTTCTTGATCAGGCGGATCGAATGCGAATAGTCAGCGCCAAGAGCCGGGCCAAGAACAGTCACCGGATTGACAGTGGCAAACTCGAGGCCATCCCCTTCCCGCTCGATAAAATCCCACGCGGCGCGCTCGGCCAGCGTCTTCGATTTCTGGTACGGCGCGATATTGCCCGACAGGTCGCTCCAATCGGTCTCGTCAAAGGGGCGGGTGCGAGGCTCCGCTCGTCCGCCTGCCATTGCCCCGAAGGCCGAAGTGAGCACCACGCGCTTGACGCCCGCATCACGCGCCGCCCGCAGTACGCGCAGGTTTCCCTCGACCGCGGGCCTCACCCAATCTTCCTCACTCACTTGATCGCCCGATGGCGTGGGCGAAGCGCCATGGATCACATAGGTGCAAGCGGCCGCCGCCTCCGACCAGCCCGCATCGGACATGAGATCAGCCTCGACGAAGGAAAGGCGGCCTGCCGGCTCGGCGCCACCGGTTCTCAGATTATCCAGCACCTCTTCTCGGCGCGCCAGCGTGCGCAGCGTTGTCGTCACCCGGTAGCCATGCTCGAGCAGCGCCAGGATGCAATATTGCGCGATGAAACCACTGCCGCCGGTCACCAGCACTTGTTCGTCGGTCATCTTGTTTCCTTCTTGCTTGCGATGCTCAACAGTCGATCCTGGCGGGGTCGCGATTGCCCGCAACCTTGCCCGTCATCAGTGCCTCATCGATTGTCTGCATCTCGTGAGCGATCAGATCGATCTCAACGTCATGGAAAGCCTTTCGCTTTCGCGACGCGCTCACATACGGAGGACGAGCGATACGCAGAATACTTGATCGTCCGAGATACTTGCGTGATAGTCCGAAGATGGTTGGTGAACCCTTTTCTGACATTCTCAAGCTGGCACGCGCGGAAACCCTGGTGACGGGCGGTTTCACTGCGGGCGGGCCTTGGTCGATCCGTTTTCCGCCGCCCAAGACGATCAAGTTCTTCGCGGTGGTAAAGGGCCGTTGCTGGGTCAGGCTCGACGGTGAGGCGCCGATAGAATTCACAGCCGGTGACGTTGGCCTCCTGTCCGCGCCTGTCGGTTTCGAGCTGGCCAGCGATCCCGCGCTTCCCGCAGTCGACGCGATGGAGCTTTTCTCAGGCGCCGGCAGGGCTGACGTCCAGATCGGAGATGGAAGCGACTTTGCCCATCTGGGCGGTCACGTCCTTCTCGATCCCACAAGCGGCCCCGTCCTCGGCGATGTCCTGCCCCCCTGGATCCATGTTCGGGCCGATCGTCCCGAGGCCGGCAATTTTCGATGGCTGCTAGACCGAATGACCGAGGAACGTGGCGGTCACCTTCCCGGCGGCGATCTCGCTTCCGCTCAACTGGCGCAGTTGCTGTTCATCCAGATCCTGCGGGTCCACCTCGCGCAGACAGGCACCACCCGCGCCGGATGGCTGCGAGCGCTGGCTGATCCGGGCGTTGCTCCGGCCATCAGGCTGATGCACGGCGAGCCGGCGCGTGCTTGGCATCTGGAGGATCTGGCCCAGGCATGCGCCATGTCGCGAACATCCTTTGCGGCAAGATTCCGGGAGGTGGCGGGCGTGGCGCCCCTCACCTATCTCACGAACTGGCGCATGCGCCTGGCAGAGCGCGCCTTGCGTGACGAGCCAAGGCGCCCGGTTGCCTTGATCGCCGGCGCGGTGGGTTACGCATCGGAGAGCAGCTTTAGCAACGCTTTCAAGCGCGTCACCGGCGCCTCGCCGCGATCCTTCAGAAACACTGGGGCCTGAAGGCCAGCTTCGGCGTTCGGATCGTTGGGTAAGGCATAGGGCCCAGATCGACTTTGCCACATGCTGTCAGTCCCGGCGCAGGCATCATCCCTCCACGAAGGCGATGAAGGTGGCAGAGACCAGATATTCACGTACCGCGATGAGGCCGTTGCGAACCACGAACAGAAAGGGGAAGCGATTGACATAAGCGCCGCCAACTCTTGCATGGGCATGGATGCTGGTTTCGATCGCGACCCGATCGTCTGACGCGGTGACACCGAGAACGTCGATTGCCATCGGGCCTGCCAGCCGAGGAGCGATCTTGTCCGCCACGAACCGGCCAAGCCCCTCGCGGTCGAACATGCCGCCGTTGGGCGACGGCGACATCAATTCGTAGCGCACGTCGGGCGCCAAGCGCGCGAAGGCATCCTCGCTTCGGCCAGCGTTGATGTCCTCGAAGAAGCCCAGCGCGACCGTGCGCGGCGTTTCCGCGCTGCTCATCCTCAAGCCTCCTGCTGCTCATACCAGGGCGTGCCTGCATCCTCCTCCGCCACGTCGGTCGAACAGGCAAGTTTGCGTTGCGCCTCCAAGGCCTCGGCTCTTGCAGCATAGGCCTTCTTCGCAAGCGCATAGGCATCGCTGCCCAACGCAAGACGCAGCGGCGCCGGCTCCTGCGCCACGCTGGCGATCATCGCATCGACCATCTTGGCCGGATCACCCGGCGACTTGATGCTTTCGTCATTGAGGACGCGGTTGACCATCCGCGAGGGCGAAACATCATAGGCCGGGTTCATGGGGCCCACGGCAGCGCTGCGGTGGCGAAAATCGGTGCGCGCACCGCCAGGCTCAACAATGGTGCAGCCGATGCCAAACACCGCGACTTCCTGCGCCACCGCCTCGACGAAGCCCTCGATACCCCATTTGGTGGCATGATAGAGCGAGCCGCCGGGGAAGGCGACCTGGCCGCCCATGCTCGACACTTGCAAAATGCGCCCGCCATTTTGCGCGCGGAAATGAGGCAAGGCCGCGCGGATCACCTGGATCGAGCCGACCAGATTGGTCTCGATCTGATGGCGAAGCTGATCGTCGGTCACCTCTTCGGCCGCGCCCATCAGGCCATAGCCGGCATTGCTGACAAGCACATCGATGCGCCCCAGAGCGCTCCATGCGCGATCGACCACGCCACGTATCGCATGGGTATCGGTCAGGTCGAGCGTCGCGAACCAGAGTTGGTCGCCGTAGCGCGCCTTGATGTAGGATGAGGCATCCTCATTTTTATAATGAGGTATCCTCACTTTATCAAGCGAGATTGTTGCACCTTGTCCGATCAGCCCAGTTCGCCAACTCCCCGCAAGATCCGAGCCGACAGCGAGCGCAATCGCCAGCGACTGCTCGACGTGGCCAAACAAGCCTTTGCGGCGCGCGGCGCGGCAGCAAGTCTGGAACAGATCGCGCGCGATGCCGGCGTGGCGATCGGGACACTGTATCCATCATTCAAAATGGACACAATTACACAAATTTAAGAATAAAATCAAAAACTTTAGTCTTAACATCAACTAGTTATATCGAAATTTTAATTGAATTTAGCATTTTTCTATAAGTAGAAGCAATCCATATCTGTGCAAGAATAATATCACTCTTGCACTACTGGCACCAAAATTTCGTTCGTTCAGCGGCTCAAAGTAAACCGTGGAAACCGGCCATCCGTTCAGGTGGTTCCAGTTCGGGTGTTACGGATGGAACCACCACTCTGTGTAGACTTTGCCAGCATGTTCGGATCTGGATCATTGAGAATTGCCATGAACTGCTCATCCGTCAATGGATTGCGTCAACCGCTGCCAGTTGCCATGCGCGAAAGCGGCCTTGTCCTCGCCGTCCAACCCGCAATTTTCAAGAAACCGCCGGGCATCCCCGCCGGCCCTGTATTGATAGGGAAAGTCAGTGGAGAACAGCAGCCGGTCGCTGCCCACCACCGTGCGCGCGCGTTCGAGATAATGCGGCAGGACCATGCCGCTGCCCGTGATATGGAGGTTGCGGCGCAGATAGGTTGCAACGGGCTGCTCCAGCTCCGACACACGATCCATCACCGCCAGCCTTTCGGCATAAAACAGCACCATTTCGCCCCAATGGCCCAAAATCACCTGCAGATCGGGGAGGCGGTCAAACGTTCCCGACAGCACCAGCCTCAGGAACTGGATCCCGGCGTCATAATGCCAGCCCAGCCCCGGTCCGGCGAAGTAGAAATCGAGCTGTGGGCCCAACCCTGAATAATAGGCCTCGCGCACCGCCGGCGGCGGCATGCGGGGGTGCAGCAGGATCGGCGCCTTGAGGCGCGCCGCGCTCTCGAACATCGGGGCCAACGAAGGGTGGTCGAGATTGCGCGTGCCCACCCGCCCGCACAGCATCGTGCCCTTGAAGCCCAAGTCGCGGACACAACGCTCAAGTTCCAGCGCCGCTTCATCAGGGCACGCCACGGGCAAGGTGGCAAAGCCCTGAAACCGTGCAGGGTGGCGCGCGATGGCGGCGGCCAGCGCATCATTGGTACGGCGCGCCAGATCCACGCTGTCGTCCCCCAGATCATGCAACGCCGGGGTGGTAAGCGAGAGAACCTGAACATCGAGCCCGGTTTCATCCATCAACGCCAACCGCTCCTCGGCCAAGCTGGTCAACCGCCCCTCGATGGGGCCGCCGTGAAAGGCGACGCTGGGGTCATGTGCCGCTAGGCCAATGTCTTGCCAGGCCTGCGCGACCTCCGGTGTAAGGAAATGTTCTTCGATGCCGATCAGATGCATTGGAGGGCTCCTTGCTGGGGCCCGCGCCGGGCCGTACGCGACCCGTATGGCCACCGCTCACAGGCAGTGCCAGACGCAACGGATGCAAACTATCCTTGCACTAAACGCCTATCATGCACGACGCTATGGCCATACACTCATCCCATGAATGACATCGACATGAACCTGCTGACCGCCCTCGATGTACTGCTGGCCGAATGCAGCGTCACCAGCGCCGCGCGCCGCCTGTCGCTGTCCACATCAGCCATGAGCCGGACGCTGACCCGCCTGCGCGCGGCCATCGGCGATCCGCTGCTGGTGCGCGCCGGACGGGTGCTGGTGCCCACGCCCCATGCGCTGGCCCTGCGCGAGAGAGTGCGGCAGGCGCATCGGGATGCGCGCCTGTTGCTCAGCCCGCCCGCGCAGGCGCTGGACATCGCAAGGTTGGAGCAGACTTTCACCATTCGCACGGGAGAAGGATTTCTCGAACGCTTCATGGTGCCTCTGGTGCGGGGATTACGCGAAGCCGCACCTCACGTATTGCTGCGCTTCGCTCCCAAGCCGGACAAGGATGCGCGGGCCCTGCGCGAGGGGCTGATCGATCTGGACATCGGCGTTCCGGCGGACTTTGGGCCCGAATTGCGGACCCGCCTGCTGTTCCGCGACAGGGTGGTGGGGGCGGTGCGCGACGGGCACCCGCTGTTGGTCGGTACGATCACGCCGGAACGCTATGCCGCCTGCGACC
Organism: Novosphingobium sp.; assembly: GCF_039595395.1. Classification (NCBI taxonomy): domain Bacteria; kingdom Pseudomonadati; phylum Pseudomonadota; class Alphaproteobacteria; order Sphingomonadales; family Sphingomonadaceae; genus Novosphingobium; species Novosphingobium sp. The sequence continues at coordinate 1,975,369 of NZ_JBCNLP010000006.1, forward strand.
ATGTGGTGGCCTCGCGCCGTGGCGCACGTTCCGGCCCTGTCGATGAGGCGCTGGCCCAACTGGGGCTGGTGCGCAGGATCGCGGCCATCGTGCCCGGCTTTCCCGACGCCTTGCGGCTGGCGCGCCAGTCCGATCTGGTCGCGCTGGTGCCGCGATCATGCCTTAATAGCGATCAGCAACTCGTCGGTTTTCCTTTGCCCATCGCCACGCCTGGCATCATTGTGTCGACGATGTGGCACCCGCGTCTTGACGCCGATCCGGCCCACCGCTGGCTGCGCGATACAGTCCACGCCATCTGCCAGCAGGAAATTGGAAATGCTGAATGATCTCCGGACCTTGGGCAAAGAGATGTAGATCCCCCCCCAACATCGGCTACCAGATTGAGAATTGTTCACAAGCCCGCAATGGGCCCGATGGTCTCGCCCGGCGCCAGCACCTAGGCCAGCGTCAATTGAGCTGCTGGAGGGAGCCCTCGCCTTAAAACCAGACCTTTAGGAGCCTGGCCTGAGGCGTAGGAACCGGTCATTGGTTAACGCTCTCATTTTATTCCTTCGGCGAGGCGCCGATTGAGGAATTCGTTGGCTTTCAGGTTTTCGCCCGAGAGATGGGTGTGCGTATCGTCCTCTTCTGGAAAAAACCGCGCCGTGCGCAGCACCACACAATGCAGGCCGTGCTCACTGGCATACAGGCGGCACAGACCTTCGGCGGCAAGCTTGGTCACGCCATAGATATTTCGCGGCGCAAGCGGCCCGGCCCCCTCGTCAAGCCAGACGGCGGCGTCACCGGCTTCATCGCGAATGGCCCGGTTGATCATCAAGGACGTCGTCGATGTGAAGACAAAGCGATCATGGCCCGCTGCTGCGGCTGCCGCCAGCAAATTAAGCGTGCCGGTGACATTCACATCGATGAAGGCCTGCTCGGAATAGCGGTCAATGTCCGGCTTGTGGAGCGCTGCGGCATGGATGACGGCATCAACCCCGCGATCAAAGGCGGCACGCACAACGCCGGGATCGGCAATCGAGCCAATATGATCGGTGTCCGGCCCGGCGGCGATGTCCAACCCGGTCACGCGGTGCCCCGCCGCACGCAGGCGCGGAGCCAGAAACCGGCCAAGCCAACCGGAGGAGCCTGTCAAAAGAACATGCATAACTTCAGCCGGCTAACAAGCGTATGCCGCAGTGTCAAAACCATCCTCGCCGCCGTAGCCGACGTTCTGGCGCCAAACATGTTTCGTTCAAACCTGCCATAGGTTCATTGGCCAAAACGCTTGCGGCATACCGCATCATCTCCCTCCTTACAGCGATCGACGTCAGGGAAAGAGCGAGAGGTCAATGCCATTGCCCATGGCCTGATGCCCCTTATCGCTGGGGTGCAGATGATCGCCTGAGTCGAACTCGGGCTTGAACTGCGTCGGCTTGGCCGGATCGCCCACCATGGCTTCAAAATCGATCACCGCATCCGGCTCGTGCGATGTGCGGATCCAGTGGTTGACTGCGTCGCGCATCGCCACTTTGGCTGGGGTTGAGGTGAGAGGATCAAAGGGATTGGGCGTCAGCGTGCCGAGATAGATCTTCACCGAGCGGGCATGGGCTCGCGCGATGATCTGGCGGTAGCCGGCGATGAGTTCCTCTGCCGTGATGTCCGGGTAATCGCCAAACAGGCTGTGACCGGAGAAATTGATGTCGTTGATGCCCTCAAGCAGGATGAGATGTGTCAAGCCATCAATCCGCAACACATCCCGATCCAACCGTGCCACGCTGGCCGCACCCCACCCCGGCGAGAGCACCCGGTTGCCCGCGATCCCGGCATTCAACACCGTATAGCGCCCGCCGCCCTTGCGCGCCGCAAGCCTGCGCGCCAGCACTTCGGGCCAGCCATGCAGGGCATCCGGCCTGTCCTTGTTGCCATCGGTGATGGAATCGCCCAGCGCGACAATGACATGGGGCGGCGCCTCGCTAAGCACTGAAGCGCCGGTGACCAGCGGCCTGCCCTTCATCCGGGCTGCTTGAGCAAGCGCGGTTTGCATGGCCTGATTGCCCGGAGCAATCACGAAACCAGCCCCGCCGCGCCCTTCGTTCATCATTGGTGAGGCCAGCGCGGCGCTCACAATCAGCTCTGCGCCTGGCTTGACCGCCAGATCGACGGGATCGCTCAGAACGGGCGCGCCAACCGGGATCGTCACGCCGGCGGCGCCTCCGAACGTCAAAGCGTGCAGCGAGCCAGGGCGGGCAGCGAAAGCATCGCCTGCCACGCCGATCGAGGCCGCATTCAAACGCAGCGGCGCGGAACCCTCCTCATTCGACAGCCTGATGCGCAGCTTGCTTCCGGCCGCCTGCACGGTGATGCGATAGCGGACCGTGCCGGAAACCGGCTGGGGCGTCAGTTCGAGGCGCAATTTGTCTGCCGGCAAGTGCCAGTGCTCGGCGGCAAATTTGACGAAGCTTTCCGATGCCGCTTCGTAAGTGGCTGGGCTGGACTCAAACGCCTCTCGCCACACGGGCTTGGCCTGCGTCGCACCGCTTGATATCGCCAAAGCCATGGCGCTGACCATGCACCGCTTCCATCCGTTTATGAGCACAGAACCTTCCCAAAAATAGTATTAGCATTCTAATATCGCCCAAACGGAGGCTGCCGTCAATTCGTGGGCCAGCGTGAAAAATGCAAAATGGCGAAAGCCTTCGAAAACCCCGCAACCATACGCTTTCGGACCGATAGTCCTCCGTCTCTAATGGTGATTGGCTTCCCACAGACCCATAACTCCGCCTCCGCTGACAAACCCGACGTTCAGCGGCGCGGGCTGGGGCGTCGAAACCGGTCGTTTGTTCACCGGCCTCATCGTACGCTGGAATGCCGTGGGCTGGGACTTTTCCAACAGTCGCTTGCCATCCTGGGAATGGCCGAATCCGCCAAAAGCTGATGCCCACCTCTCAAGCCAAGAGGTCAGTCGATGGCAGAATGGTCCTGGGCACTGTAACGGAGCCTTACAGTGCCCAGAAGAATAGCTGCCCTTGGAAGGGGTGACCGGTCACCCGCCTTGAAGCCGGTTGATTTGGCAAGTCCGTTGGTTGGTTTGGTCACGGGCGTTTCCGCTTCCACTAGAAGCTAAGCGCATGGAGTTCACCTATACAATTGCGATCTCTTACTCGAACGCTGGGTGTGACTCTTGAAAATAATGTATCACCGTTTCCTCGAAAACGTCCATCAGAGAGGACGGGCGGGTGCGGGCCGAGGTCACCAGCGCATAATCATGTGTCAGCGCCGGAGCAAAGGGCCGCGCAACCAAATGCGGCCCCAGATAGGCCTTGGCCAGCAGTTCGTTGACGATGGCGATCCCCATGCCTCGCGCCGCAAGGGCGCAGGCCGCGCTGGTGGTGTGGCATTCCACCACCACATGCTGCTGCACGCCGTGATCGCGGAAAATATCGTCGATCTGGCGGCCATAGGCATTGCCCGCCCCCAAAGCGATCATCGGCATATGCTTGAGCAGCGTGGGGGTGATCTCCTCATGCGCGGCCAGCGGATGATCGACGGGCAGGGCACAGATGCTCTGGCTGGTGACGACCACGCGGGCGCGCAGATCCTCATACCCCACCGGCATGCGCATGAAGGCGCAATCGGCGACGCGGGTAGCGATCATGGTGCGGGTGGTGGCGATGCTGCGCGAATCCACCGCGATGCGCACCCCCGGCACGCGCGCGGCAAAGGCCGAAATGATCCCCGGCATCACCCCTTCGGCAAAGCTGGGCGGGGCGATGATGCGCAATTCGCCGGTGGCATGGTTGGCGATATCGTCGATCAGCGCATGGACGCGCGCCACACCCGCCAGAGCAAACTCCACCTCCTGCGCCAGCAGCAGGCCTTCCTTGGTGGGGATCAGCCGCCCCTTGTCGCGGTAGAACAGCTCGAAGCCGATATCCTGCTCCATCTGGCCGACGAGGCGGCTGATCGCAGGCTGCGAGAGGCCCAGCGCGCGCCCCGCCGCCGTGCCCGATCCGCTGCGCATGATCTCGACAAAGCCCTGCATCGCGCGCAGGCTGATCTGGCGCGCGCGATTCATGGGCGTTCACCCCCGGCGCGGCACCACTGGGAGGAGGACGCTGGAGGGATGGCTGGTCGAAAGATGCAGGCGGTTGTGCGCCACCTGAGGGGCGGCATCAGGATCACGCCAGTCGCGGTTCTGGTTGATGTCGAAATGCGGAAAGTTGCTGCCCGCGATGTCGATACGGATGCGGTGGCCGCGCAGGAAGAGGTTGCTTGTGGGGAAAGCCGTGATCTCGATCTCATGAATATGGCCTGCCTCCAGCGCTTCGGGAGTCGCAAAGGAATTGCGATACCGGGCGCGCAGGATGCCATGGGCAAGGTTCATCGCAAAGCCCTGCGGGTGCTCGTCGTTTGACGGATAGAGGTCGATCAGCTTGATCGTCACATCCATATCGGGCGCCGAAGAACTGAGAAAAAGCCGCGTGACGATCTGCCCCGTCAGCTCCATATCCTCTTCCAGCGGTGCCGAGACAAAGCTGAGCACATCGGGGCGGTCGCCCAGATCGCGCCCTGGCTGGGTGGCGCCGAACAGCGCTTCGGTTTCGCGCTGGTCATAGGCGCCCGCCGCCATCACCGGAGCGCCGGAAGTGACCGCGCCGCCGATGGTGGGCACCGGATTGGCGGGATCGGCGTCATAGGGCAGGCTGGCGTCCGGCTCTTGCGGGGGCTGGGCGGCCAGCGAACCATCCGCGTGGAAATGCCAAGTCTGCGGCACCATCGCGGCGGGAGGCCATTGGCTTTCGTGGCGCCATTGGCCGCCATGCTCCAGCCTGCCATCCGCGTTGCGCCTCCCGCTGCCGCCGCCCATCACGAAGATGGAGACGGGGTGAGGCAGGGCGTCCTCCTCGCTGCCTTTGAGATGATAGTCGAACCAGCCGCAGCGCAGGGCGACGAAATCCTCCGCCAGATTGCCGTCGAGCGGCGCGGCGGGACCGAAATCGACGTCGCCCGCAAAGCTGACCGAGCGCTGGCCATGCGTCCATGGGCCAAGGATCAGGCGGCAGGGCGCGCGATCCGGGCCGGAAAGGGCGGTCCAGTTCTCGATCGCGGTGAGCGAATAGGGATCGTACCAGCCCGAGAGATGCACCATCGGCACATTGGCGGTCTGCTCGTAATAGCCGCGCCAATAGATGCCGCGCTGCTGCCAGAAGGGAGAGAAGTCCTCATGCTCCCACTGCTCGACGACGTAATCTTCATACTCCGGCGCGGCGGTGAGGGGCGAGTGGCCCCGGCGCCATGGCATCACCTTGATCCACTCACGGATATCTTCAGCGCGCACGGCCTCCGCCACGGCGGGGTCCTGCGCCGCGCCCGCATCCGTGCCCTGATTGTAGGCCCATGTCAGTTGCTTCAATTCAAAGGCGCCGCCCTGCCTCACGCCATTGTGATAGGCGCTGGAAAAGCCCCCGCAATCGAGGAACATCGCCGTCAGCCCCGGCGGATCGAGCGTGGCCAGTGCCGCCTGCACATGCGCGCAGTAAGACAGGCCCAGCGTGCCGATCCTGCCGTTGCACCATGGCTGCGCCATCAGCCAGGCGATGGTGTCGAAGCCATCCTCGGCCTCGTTGAGATATTTGGTGAAGCTGCCCTGCGATCCGAAGCGGCCCCGGCAATCCTGAAGCACATAGGCATAGCCCGCCTCCACGAATTGCGCGGCGATCTCCGGCTTGGCGCGGGGGATGGGATCGAGCGCGGTGCGGTCGCCATGGTTGGTGCCGCGCTTGTCGTAAGGGGTGCGCTCCAGCAGTACGGGGACGGGGTTTCCGGCCAGTGCCTGCGGAGGCAGATAGATATCAGTCGACAGGCAGACGCCGTCGCGCATCGCGACCATCATGTCGCGAAGGGTCGGTTCGGTCATGGAATACGTCCTAATATCCGGTGGCGACAGCCAGCAGCAGCGCGCTCACCGACAGCGCCGTGAACAGCGCAAACAGCGGAAGCAGATAGCGAAACCAGCCCGAATAGCTGATCTGCGCCGTGGCGAGATAGGCCAGCAGCATCCCCGAGGTGGGGGCGAACATGTTGACCAGCCCATTGCCCAGCAGAAAGGCCAGCACGGTGGTCTGGGCCGAAACGCCGCAAGTGGCGGCAATGGGCACAAGGATGGGAATGCTCAGCGCCGCCTTGGCCGAGGTGGAAGGGATCAGCAGCGTGAGCAGCATCTCCACGCCCATCAGGATGGGGGCGACGGCAAAGGGGCTCATGCCCTGGATATGCAGGGTAACGGCCTCGATGATCGTGTCGAGGATCTGGCCTTCGCGCAGGATCAGATCGACGCTGCGGCCAAGGCCCACCAGCACGGCGGCCAGCACCATGCGATGCATGCCCTCGACAAAGACCTCGACAGCGCGCGCGGGGGCCATGCGGGCGATGGCGGCCATCACGGCTCCGGCGGCGATCAGCACGGAAGCGAGTTCCATCTCCTTCCAGCCCAGCGCCACCGAGCCATAAATCATTGTGCCCAGCGTGACGCCCGCTACCAGCAGAATGCCCAGATGGCGCGGGGCAAGGCGCGTGGCATCCAGAGGCGCCGGCGTGGCGGCACCGCGCCCGGTGCGCAGCACGACCACCATGGCGATGCCCAGAAACAGCACCCAGATCGAGAGCCGCAACCACAGTCCGCTGAACACCGGCACACCGGCAATCGGCTGGGCGATCAGCAGCGCAAAGGGGTTGGTGACCGAGGCGAGATAACCCACCTTGGCCGCCAGCGTCACCAGCGCGAAGCCGAACATGGTCGAGCGGCCCATATCGCGCCCCAGCGTCACGATCACCGGGATCAGCAGCAGATATTCGGTGACCATGCCCAGAAAGGTGCTGCCCGCCGACAGCGCCAGCATCAGCAGCGGCACCAGCACCACCGGCCTGCCCCCGCTGATCGCCAGCAGGCGGCGGATGCCCGCATCCAGCGCGCCGGAGGTGCGCAGCATGCCAAACATCCCGCCCAGCATCAGCACCATGATCATGATCGGCGCGGTTTTCAGCAGGCCCTGCGGGATCGAGGTGACCAGCGCCAGCGGGCTAACGGGATGGGCCACGCCCTTGGGTGCCTCATGCGGGATCAGCGCGGCGGCACTGATCGGCTTGGGCAGGGGGCGATAGCTGCCCGCCACCACCGGCGCATTCTCCTTGTCGGAGGCGCGCTGGTAAAGGCCCGAGGGGATCGCCCAGGTCATGGCGATGGCCACTGCCATGGCCGCCAGCATCATCAGCAGCGGATCGAGCGACCAGCGGCGGCGTGCATGAGAGGATGCACCGGCGGAGAGTTCCGCCGGTGCGGGGTGACCTTGGGTGTCACCTGACGGAAGAAGGCTCACCTGCTCCATGGCGCTCACATCTTGACCGCGACGCGCAGGTAAAGATAGCGCCCGCGCGCGTCATAGGTGTAGATATCGTAGTTGATCGGCGCATTGGCGTAGGACAGCGGCGGCTGCACATCGAACAGATTGCTGACGCCGAAGCCGAGGCGATAGGCGCCCTCGCCGATGCTCACCCCGCCTTCCAGATCGGTGTAGATGATCGACTTGGTATGGGCATCCTTCACCGGGTTCACCACATCGGTGGTGGGGCCGATGTAGCGGGCCCGCGCGGTCAGATCGAAGCGGTCTTTCGACCAGCCCAGCGAGGCCTGACCCTTCCAGTGCGGATAGGTCGAGCGCGGCTGGTCGCCCTTGCCGGCGCGCTCATCCACAATGGGGGCGCCGCCGGCCGGATTGGGCGAGACCGTCTGGAAACTGTGCAGATAGGAAGCATCGACCGTGCCGGTGATCCGCCCGATGGGTGTCGAGCGTTCATAGCGCAGCGTGGCGTCCACCCCGTCGGTGCTGATCGAATTGAGGTTCTGCGAGGTCTGCTGGATGGCGATGATCGCGCCCGAGTTCGGATCGCGCGTCACCAGATTGCAGAAGACCCCGCCCTGCGTGGCACACAGCCCCAGGATCTGCGTCGCCGATTGCGAGGCAATCGCATTGTTGACCACGATCTTGTAGTAATCGACCGTCAGGCTCAGGCCCGGGATCTGATGCGGGGTGATGGAGATGCCCGCGCTGTAAGTGTTGGCGGTTTCCGGTTTCAGCTGCGTGTTGCCGCTGATGATGCCGGGCAGCAGCGCGCCATTGTAGCCCGACTGGTTGTAGGTGGTCGGCACGCCAGCGCAGCCGGGCAATCCGCTATGCGCCGCCGCGCCGCCATTGCAGGGGTCGATACCCTGGAAGTTGGTGGCACGCGCGCCCTGATAAAGCTCCAGCAGCGATGGCGCGCGGAAGCCCTGCGAATAGGTGCCGCGCAGCAGAATGTCCTGAATGGGGCGATAGCCGAAGCCCGCCTTCATCGTCACCTTGCTGCCCACGGTCGAATAGTCCGAGAAGCGCGAGGCCAGATCAACGTCGAGGCTCTTGCCCAGCGCCCAGTCCTTGAAGACGGGCACCGAAAGCTCGCCATAGACCTCATGCAGATCGTAGCTGCCCATGGTGGGCGTGCGTTGCTGCTGGCTGGTGCGCGTGTAGGCGCTGCTCAGATAGAGCGAGGGGCTGTTGACGTAAGGATCGGGATGGTCCTCGCCGCCGTTTTTGCGGAACTCGTAACCCACCGCCAGCTGCAGGGGGCCTGCGGGCAGGTCGAGCAGCGTGCCGGTCAGATCCGCGGTAGCGTTGTAGAGGCTGGTGCTGTTGCCCTCATAGCTGTTGTTGCGCAAATAATCGGCCTGAGCGCTCGACATCGGGCCGAACAGATTGATCGGCGTGCAGCCCGCTGTGTTGGTGCAGGTGGTGGGCGACCCTAGCGCCAGATAGAGATGGTCGTAATCGAGGAAGTTGAGCGAGGCCGACTTCATCATGTCCTTGGAATAGGCGCCATAGACGCTCCAGTTCCAGTCATGCCCCAGCATGGAGAAGCTGCCGTTCAGCCCGGCATCGATGCGCCAGGTGGTCACATCCTGCAGGCTGGTGCGGTTGCCGACCTCGGTGATCACCTTGCGGATGCGCCACGGGCTGTTGGCGGCAAAGGCCAGAGCATTGGCGGTGGGCACGCCATTGGCGGTCCCGAAGGGATTGTAGGCCTGATTGTTGGCGATGGCAAAGCCCTGCACGCTGCCCGATGTGCCGCCGATATCCAGCAGATTGGGCGAGAACAACTGCTCGGAGGTGCGCTTGTTGTAGAGGCCCTCGACCTTCAGCGTGATGCCATCGCTGATCTCCTGATCGAGGCGGGCATAGAAGCCGTAACGCTTGGAAGGGCCGGTGGAATAGACGCCCTGTGCGTCGGTGTTGTAATAGTCACCCGGCAGGCTGGCGGTGTGATAGCTGTTGTCGGCCAGCGGTCCGGCGCCATAGGTCGATCCGCCGTTGAAGGCGATGGGCGCGGCGCTGCTGGCAAAACCGGCGCCGGTGCCGAAATAGCCGTTGTTGGCCAGCCCCGGCAGCACATAGAGCCCGTTGGGGCTGGTGCCCGGCGTGGTGACGGGCACCAGCGTGTTGGCGGTGAGCGCGCGGGCCGAGGTCAGGATCGGATAGGACTGGTAATAGCTGCCCGACAGGATGATCGAGCCGCCCTGCCATTTGTGCCCGACATTGAGCGTGGTGGAATATTCCGCGCCATCACCCTTGTCGGTCACACCCGCCTTGGCGGTGGCTTTCAGCCCGTTGAAGGGCTGGATCGTCTTGATGTTGACCACCCCCGCGATGGCGTCCGCGCCATAGAGCGCCGAGGCCCCGTCTTTCAGCACCTCGATCCCGTCGATCATGCCCGCCGGGATGGTGTTGAGATCGACGAAATCGCGGAAACCGCGCTGCCCCACGCCATCGACCCAGCGATGGCCGTCCACCAGCACCAGCACGCGGTTGCCGCTGCCTTCCGCCCCGCCCAGATAGCGCAGATTGATCGAGCTGGCGCCGTAAGAGGTGCCCTGCGTGCCGTTGGAATTGAGGCTAACACCCGCCGACGGCAGCTTCTGCAACAGATCGCCCACCGAGGATGAGCCCGATTTGGCGATCTCGTCGGAGGTGATGGTCAGCAGCGGCCCCAGCGAGTCCGCATCCTTGCGACGGATGCGCGATCCGGTGACGACGATGTCATTCGCCGAAGCCGGTGCGGCAGCGGGCGCTGCCTCTGGCGCGGCGCCGTCCTGCGCCTGGGCCTGCCCCGATGTCAGGGCCAACACGCTGCCCCCCAAAGCCAGCATGCGAGACAGAGCGATGCGTTTGCGAAAGGCCGATGCCATATGAAACCCCCTAAAACCGGATGCAACCGGCTTAGGGAGGCTGTCACAGCTATGAAACAGGATTAGGTTTTTTCATCTATCCATGCGTTTTTGATATAGGGAAGCGGCCAGGATTTTTCCACGACACTAACGCTCACTCCTTTTCCAAGCTTTCGTGCGCCAGTCCTTCCGTTACGTAAACAAAAGGCGGCTTAGAGAAGAGTCATTATTCAGCGAGAGCAGCTAACATGTCTACCGGTGTCGACCGCCAGAAGCGAGAGGGCGAACGGCAGGTTTCGACGTAAGTTGACATTCCCAGCACCGCCTCGGACCGGCGTGTGTTGGTCGAGATCTCTCGTTCCGACGCTGCGGGGAGAGCCGCCAACAAAGCTGCCCTAGCGCCCCTCCTGTGTCCTCGCTAATAGCTGCCCGTCGTTCATCACCATTCTCACCATGGTACCTAGCCTTGCTGCGGTAGAGCCTTTGCGCTAGTGAAGGTGCATCGGGACCAAGCAACCTCCCGATCAGGCGTCAGCCCAAGAGTTGCCTTTCTATGACCCGCGTTTCGCGGATCGAAAGGCGTTTGGGTTCATGACAGCACCTTCACCTCCCGATTTTCCAGAACTGCTGCGCGTTTCCGCACGCATCGGCTGCTTGAGTTTTGGCGGCCCGGCCGGGCAGATCGCGCTGATGCACCGCGAACTGGTCGAGGAACGGCGCTGGGTCAGCGAAGACCAGTTCCTCCACGCCCTCAACTTCTGCCGCCTGTTGCCCGGTCCTGAGGCGCAGCAATTGGCGATCTGGATCGGATGGAAGCTGCATGGTGTGCGCGGCGGGCTGGCCGCTGGTCTGCTCTTCGTCATTCCCGGTGCGCTGGTCATTCTGGCGCTGTCGGTGCTCTATGGCTTCGCCGCGCATCTGGGCTGGTTCGCGGCTCTGTTCCTTGGAATCAAGGCGGCGGTGCTGGCCATCGTCGTGCAAGCGGTGCTGCGCTTGGCTGGCCGAGCTCTGGCCACGCCCTTTCGCAAGGGCGTGGCGGTCGCCTCGTTCCTGGCCCTGTTCCTGTTCAATGCACCGTTTCCCTTAGTGGTCATCGGCGCCGGAGCCATCGGATGGCTCGTTGCCCGTCAGCGTCCTGATCTCCTGGGACTCAAACCCACAACAGCGCTCGTACATGCATCCCCGGCACCGTGGCGGCACAGTCTGTGGTCGGCCGGGCTCGGCCTGCTCGCATGGGTCGCGCCGATGGTCGGGGTGCTTGCGGTGCTGGGCAAAGAGCATGTGCTTTGGCGGATCGGCCTGTTCTTCTCCAAGCTGGCGGTGGTGACGTTCGGAGGGGCCTATGCGGTGCTGGCCTATATGGCCCAACAGGCCGTCAGCGCACAGCATTGGCTCAGCGCCAGCGAAATGGCCGATGGGCTGGGGCTGGCCGAGACCACGCCGGGCCCGCTCATCATGGTCACGCAATTCGTGGGCTATCTTGCCGCCTTTCGAGCGCCCGCGCCCTTCACGCCGCTGACGGCAGGCATCCTCGGCGCGCTGCTGACAACATGGGTGACCTTCGCACCCTGCTTTCTCTGGGTGTTCGCGCTGGCTCCATGGATCGAGCGGCTCGAACGCGCGCAATTGCTCAAGGGCGCGCTGGCGCTGGTCACCTCGGCCGTCGTCGGCGTCATCACCAATTTGAGCGCATGGTTTGCCCTGCAGGTGCTGTTCCGCGCGCTACATCCGGTCACCTTCGGCCCCGTCGCTCTCAACCTGCCGGTGCTCGCCAGCTTCGACTGGCGCGCGGGGCTGATCGCGATCGCTTCAGGCTGGGCGATCATCGCCGCGCGCAAACCCATCATCCCGGTTCTCATCCTTGCCGCCATCAGCGGCTGCCTTCTCATCCTGATCCCCTGAACGGAGCATACCCCCATGACCGATCTTTGCCGCCGCAACGCTCTGGGCAGCATCGCCCTTGGCATGGCCGCAGCTACAGCCCCGATCGAAGCAGGCGCTCAGAGCCCGGCGCCCGCCCCGGTGCTGGCTTTCGCCGGTGGCCATCAGCCCAAGCCTTTGGGCTTCGACCCCACCAAACTCACCGGCCTGTCGGAGAAGCTCATCCGCTCGCATTGGGAGAACAACTATCAGGGGTCGGTCAAGGCGCTCAACATGGTGGAGGGACGCCTTGCCAGCGCCATGGCCGACAAGGATCTGCCGCCGGTGATCTATGGCGGGCTCAAGCGCGAGGAACTGCATCGCACCGGCTCGGTGATCCTCCATGAGCTCTATTTCGAGCAGTTTGGCGGCAATGGGCAGGCCTCGGGCGCGATCCACGATGCCCTGATCCGCAGCCACGGCAGCTTCGAGGCGTGGGAAGCCGAATTCCGCCGCACCGCCATGGCGCTGGCGGGCGGCTCGGGCTGGTGCATCCTGGCCTGGAATCACTACACCAGATCGCTCCATAACTATTGGGCCTGGGACCACACCAACGGTCCTGTTACCGGTACGCCGCTGCTGGTGCTCGATATGTATGAGCATGCCTTCGCGCTGGATTACGGGGCGGCGGCGGCCAAATATGTCGATGCCTTCATGCACAATGTCGATTGGGCGGTCGTCGATGCGCGCTACAAGAGCGCGACGCGCAAAGACTGAACGGGGGGCCTGCCATGTCCGCACTCAACGCCATTGCTCCGACCAAGCTCATGAGGCTGGTGGGAACGCCCGGTTGCCCGGTGCTGATCGACGTCCGTTCTCCCCAGGAGACAGCGGCAAGCCTGTTCCCCGGTGCTGTCCTGCGCGACGGCGCCGAGGTGACAACATGGGCACCCGGTCTTTCCGGGCGAGAGGTGGTGGTCATCTGCCACAACGGTCGTGCCATCAGTCCGGGTGTTGCGGCGTGGCTGCGCCACCATGGGGCCGATGCTCAGGTGCTCGAAGGCGGCATGGTGGGGTGGCAGGCGGCCAGATTGCCAACCATCGATCCGCAGGCCTTGCCACCGCGCGATGCGCTTGGGCGGACAGTCTGGGTTACGCGGGCCCGGCCCAAGGTGGACCGCATCGCCTGCCCATGGCTGATCCGCCGCTTCGTGGACCCTGAGGCCGTGTTCCTGTTCGCCGCCCCATCCGAGATCGAGGCCGTGACGCTGGCGTTCGGCGCTACGCCCTTCGATGTCGAAGGTGAGGGCCTGCGCTGGACGCATCGCGGTGAGCTATGCACCTTCGATGCAATGGTGCAGGATTTCGGCCTTGGCGAACTGGCTGCGCTGGCCCGCCTGGCGATGATCGTGCGCGGCGCCGATACGGACCGGGTGGCGATTGCCCCGGAAGCGCCGGGATTGCTTGCTCTGTCTTTGGGGCTCTCGCGCATGTTCGATGACGACCATCGTCAACTCGATGCGGGGCTGCTGGTCTATGACGCCCTGTACCGCTGGAGCCGTGACGCGACGGATGAAACCCACAACTGGGCCTCGCACAGATCACGGAGAGGCGAGCTTTAGAAACTCTCTGAGCCGCTAACAAAGCGGTCATTCCATGACTCTGCTGTGAGGGCTAAGAGCGGCCTTCTGTTCATCACTTCCAGATGCTCGAACTAAGCCGCAGAAGCTCCCCAAGCATGCGGTGTGGAGCGCTGCAAATTACCTTCATTCCCGATATCGCAAGGTCTTCACCAGCATGGCAAAGGCCGCTGTAGGCTGACGCCGACTGGGGTAATAAAGATGGTATCCAGGCAGCGGCCTCGACCAGTCCTCCAGCACGCGCACCAAACGACCGCTGGCCAGATGGTGCTCGACCTGATCGAGCGGCAGATGCGCCAACCCGAAACCATCGAGCGCAGCCTGTGCCAGCATGTCGATGGTGTTGAACGCCATCTGCCCGTCAACCCGCACGCGCAGGGCATGACGGTCCTTCTCGAAATCCCAGATGTAGAAACCGCGATCGGCTGAAATGCGCAAATTGATGCATTGATGGCGCACCAGATCCTGCGGCACCATCGGCGCACCCACCCGTTCCAGATAGGCGGGCGAGGCGACGATGGCGATCTGGAGATCGGGCGCGATGCGCAGCGCGATCATGTCCTTGTCCACGTCCTCACCCAACCGCACGCCCGCATCGAAACGGTCGGCGACAATGTCGGCAAGTCCATAATCGGACACGATCTCGACCCGGATATCGGGATAGTCGGCCAGCAAGCGCGCCAGCGCGGGATAGAGTATGGTCGCGGTCGCATGTTCGACCGAGGTGATGCGGATCAGTCCCGCAGGCTTTTCGCGCATCTCGGTCAAGGTGGCGATCCGAGCATCCAGCGCACCGAGGGCGGGCACCAATGTTTCCAGCAACTGCTCACCCGCCTGTGTCGGCGCCATGCTGCGCGTGGTGCGGGTTAGCAGGCGCAGCCCCAGATGCGCCTCCAGCCGCCGAATAATCTGGCTGAGCGCCGATTGCGACATGCCCAGCCGGGCCGCCGCGCGCGTGAAATTACGCTCCTCGGCCACCACCGCAAAGGCGGTCAGGTCAGCCATCTCGCCCCGCCGCATTCAGTGCTACTCCTTCTAGGTCCATGCCGATACTAGTGGCTAATCGCAGATCTGCCCATGCCCTATTCCAGTGCCAGTGCCCCCTGGATGGATGATGATCAATGGACGCCGACAGCTTGCTTGAACCCTTTGCGCTGATCCCCGGCCTGACCTTGCGCAACCGGGTAGCCATGGCGCCGATGACCACCTGGGCCGCAGACGACGACGGCACCGTCTCGCATGAGGAGGAGGCATGGTATCGCCGCCGCGTGGGCGATGTCGGGCTGGTCATCACCGGCTGCACCCATGTTCAGGCCAACGGCGTTGGCTTTACCGGCGAATTCGCCGCGCATGACGACAGCTTCATCCCCAGCCTCGCCCGACTGGCCATTGCGGCCAAAAGCGGCGGTGCCCCCGCCATCCTCCAGATCTTTCATGCCGGGGGCAAAACGCGCTCTGATCTGGTGGCAGACGTGGTCGCGGCCAGCGCTGTCGAGGGCGAGGCCGGGCCTTTCTCCGATGCGCTGATGCCGCGCGCGCTGGCGGATGCCGAGGTCGAGGCGGTGGTCCAGGCCTTTGGCGATGCCACGCGCCGGGCGATCATCGCCGGTTTCGATGGGGTGGAACTGCACGGCGCGCATGGCTTCCTGCTCCAGAACTTCCTCTCTCCCCACAGCAACCGCCGTGGGGATCGCTGGGGCGGATCGCTGAAGGGACGCCAGCGCTTCCCGCTGGAGGTGGTGGCGCAGGTTCGTCACGTGATCGCGACCTGCGCCAACCGCCCTTTCGCTTTGGGCTATCGCCTAACCTGTGACGAGCCCTATGACGATGGCCTGCGCATGGCGGACAGCCTTGTTCTGGTCGATGGATTGATCGGCGCCGGGATCGATTATCTGCATGCCTCGCTTGGACAGGCTCTGGATGCCCGTCCGGTCGATGCGCCAGAGGGCCCCGCAATCATCACCATCCTGCGCGATCATCTGGCAGGCCGCATTCCCCTGATCGCGGCGGGGCAGATCCGCACGCCGCTGCAGGCAAAGCAGGCGCTGAATATGGGCCTCTCGGCTGTGGCCATCGGGCAGGCCCTGGTGATGAACCCGGATTGGGTCGCACAGCTATGCGGGGAGACCACCACAATGCGGGAACTGGCCATCGGGCCAGAGGATGTCGCCCCGCTGGCCGTGCCGCCAAAACTATGGCGGATCATCGCATCGACGCCGGGGTGGTTCCCGGCACGCGGGGCGTGACCATGCCCGCCATCGACCGCCGCGCCTTCCTTGACGCCGCCGTGGCCGGAGCGGCGCTGGCCTTCGCTCGCCCTTCTTTCGCAACAGGACCCAGACTATGAACACCCGCAAACTCGGCTCGCTCACCGTCTCCGAACTCGGCTCTGGCTGCATGAACATGAGCGGCAATTACAACCCGCCCGCCGATGTGCCCCAGTCGATCCGCACCATCCGCAAGGCCGCCGAACTAGGCGTCACCTTCTTCGACACAGCCGAGGTCTATGGGCCCTACATCAACGAGGAACTGGTCGGCGAAGCGCTACAGCCAATTCGCGACAGCGTAGCCATCGCGACCAAGTTCGGCTTTGCCATCGACGGAACGATCGCCCTCAACAGCCGCCCCGAGCATATCCGCAAAGTCGTCGAGCAATCGCTCAAACGCCTGCGCACTGACCGTATCGACCTCTATTACCAGCACCGCATCGATCCCGCCGTGCCCGTCGAGGAGGTTGCCGGCGCCATCAAGGATTTGATCGCACAGGGCAAGGTGCTGCATTTCGGCCTTTCCGAGGCCAGCGCCGCCTCGATCCGCCGCGCCCATGCCGTCCAGCCGGTGTCGGCGGTGCAGAGCGAATATTCGCTTTGGACGCGCAATGTGGAACTGAACGGCGTGTTGGCGACCTGCCGGGAACTGGGCATCGGCTTTGTACCATGGGCGCCGCTGGGGGAAGGTTTCTTTACGGGCAAGTACGATACCACAACGACCTATAGTGATGCCGATTTCAGAGGAGGCTTTCCGCGTTTTTCAAAGCAGTTCATGCCGCTGAACATGCCGATCATCGCATGGTTGCAGGCCTACGCCCAAACCAAGGGCGCCACGCCCGCCCAGATCGCCCTGGCATGGCTACTGGCCAAAGGGGACCACATCGTGCCGATCCCCGGCAGGCGCCATGAAGCGCATCTGCTGGAAAATCTGGGTGCGCGGAACCTTCGCCTTACGCCCGCCGATGTGCAGGACATCGAGACGTCGCTATCCAGATTTCCGGTCTATGGAGACAGAATGGGGACAGCGCATATGAGCCAGATCGATTATACCGTTTGATCTTACATTTCCGGTGGGCGTGGCAAGCAGACCAAATTGCCACGCCCACCAGGATCGCCCCAGAAACAGACGTTCGCGGTCCATTGCCACGGTGTCGAAACCACCCGTTCGTTCATACCAGAAATACCGGCCCACCAATGGCGCGATAGGCCGGATCTTCGCTTAAAGCTCAGTTCTTTCTGACAACGTCAACGCATCATCGACGTCCACGCCGAGATAGCGGACCGTATGCTCGATGTTGGTGTGCCCGAGCAGGATCTGGATCGCCCGCAGATTTCCCGTTGCCTTGTAGATGAGCGCGGCCTTGGTTCGGCGCATGGAATGCGTGCCATACTGGCTCTTGTCGAGGCCAACGGTCGACACCCACTCATCGAGCAGGCGGGCATATTGCCGGGTGCTGATATGGCCCATGTAATCCACCCGACTTGGAAAAACGAAGTCGTTCAAGGATCCCTTCCGCCGTTCAAGCCAAGCCAGCAGGCTCTTGCGTGCTTCTGCCATGATTTCGAACTGGACCGGGCGGCCGGTCTTGTGCTGGATGACGGTGGCCCGGTTGCGGATGCTGCCACCGCTGACCAGATCGCCGATGCGAAGCTTCACAAAGTCGCACCCGCGCAACTTGCTGTCGATCGCAAGGTCGAACAGGGCGCGATCACGCAGGCGCCGATGTTCGTTGAGATAGAACCGGATAGCCCAAATGTCCTGCGGCCTTAGCGGGCGCTTCGGCCCCACATTCTGTCCAGCGTTCCAAGGGCGCCGTTCATGCACGGCGGGGTCAACATCTGAATGTCCCATTATGCTTCTCCTGCGGCCGTGATGGCCGGTTGGCAGGATACGCCTCTTGAGAATGTTAGGCATTGTGTTATAACTACCGTATGAACGCCAGCCTCAAGATCACCAAGATCGGCAACTCTGCCGGTGTCGTCCTGCCAAAGGAATTGCTTGCCAAGCTGCGCGCTGGCGTGGGCGACACACTGTATGTGACCGAAACACCCGATGGCCTCCGGATCACGGCGGCAGACCCTTCCTTCGAGGCCAAGATGGCACTGGCAGAACAGATCATGCGCGAGGACAGGGATATTCTGCGCGTGCTGGCCAAGTAACATGGCGCAAATTGTTGAGCCGGTCTGGATCGAGGCCGAACTTGCGCTTGCTATCCACGACCGCCAACTGGCCGAGCATGGAGGCCCGATTGGCCTGCGTGATGCTTCAGCGCTGGAATCCGCTTTGGGCCGCCCACGCAACCAGTGGGCCTATGGCGAGGCCGATCTTTGCGCTTTGGCGGCGGCCTATGCTTATGGCGTGGCGCGCAATCACCCTTTTGTCGACGGTAACAAACGCACGGCATGGGTGCTGGCGCGCCTATTCCTGGCGCTGAACAATGTGCAGATCAGCTTTGCGCCCGAGGAAGCCATTCGCATGGTGTTGGCACTGGCCAGTGGCGCGCTGACCGAAGCCGAAGTGGCGGAGTGGTTCAGAGCAAGGGAAGTGTGAACTTGCACCCGAGTTTCTTCTTTCAACGCAAGTCGGCGACCCCGAGTTCGTCCCATATCCAGGAGAAACTGCAACCCCCCATTTGCTCATTGCCCGATTTGGCTGTCATGTTCTCAATGTATTTGAGCCATTCCCGCACCTTGGCGCGACCGGCTTTGGTTCTGGCCATCTGGCGGGGTGTCTTGTTGCCCAATGCGGGCACTGGTTCGTCGAGGACCTGCCGATATTGCCGGTCCATCATCTCTCCAACAATGCGCTGCATTTCGGCGAGAGGTATTTCCGGCTCGGCAATCGCCTCGCGCTCGCGGTCCTGCTCCTCCATCATCTGTGCAACGGTAAGGATTTCTGTCAGCGGCGCCTGAACCAAGTCCCCAAGCAGCGGGATGAAGAGGTGCCTTGCGCGTTCTGCCCGCTTGGCGCTGTTCACCTCGATGGTGAGGAAGCGCCCGGCCAAATCAACATTGCCCAGGACGGTCGAGCCATCGTCCATCGTCGATGCCAGCACCTGGGCGTTGGGCTTTGCCACCTTCTTGGGTTTTGCGCGCTTGTCTTCCAGCCAATTCCAGAATTTAGCGGAGGCGGGAGACAAGGTGGGCACCGTGTGGAACCGGGCAGCGATCTGCTTTTGTTTCACCCCTTTGGAGATTGGGAACACGAGGCGGTGAAACAGAATGTCGTCGCCATCGTTGTTGACGAAATCAGGCATAGCAGGCCGCATGCCCCCTGCTGCCTCAATCAGCCAGGTGGCAGTGAACAGCGGGGCGCTATGGCGCAGCAACGCGGCGCGGTCCGTCGTGTCAAAATGGAGTTCGGGGCCGGGCTGTGCGCCGATCCTGGCAAAACCGTCGATCAATTGGGCGCTGGCTTCTGGCCCGAAAGCCAGCAGCGCCCCTGAAATGACCGTGCCGCTCCGCCCCATGATCAGGCGCGTGGCGATCTTGTCCCAGTTGCGCAAATTGCGGGTCGCGCTCCGCTCCTGCACCGTGACCGGTTCGTCATTTTGCAGCAGATCGCGCAGACGCATCGACTGGCCGGGCACCACTTCGCTTACTTCGTAGAGTGACATCGGCGTGTCGCGCAGGGCCTTGATATAGGCTTTCACCGAAGGGGTTTCGTTCCAGCCCCGGCGCTTGAGATAATCGTCAGCGAGATTCTCGCCATCGATCTCACGCCCCAACAGGTCTTCGAACGCGCAACCCCACAGCGGGCCTTCCCAATGCGGCCCGACCAGGTCGAGCAACTCGTCAAAATCCACGTTCAATTCATCAGCAGCAGGCCCGAAATGCTCGGCCAGACAATCATCAAGGCGCGCCTTCCATGGCTCGCGCCCGGCATATTTGATCAGGCCGGACAGGTCGTGGGTCGCGGGCAAGGGGGGGCTCCTGTTGGTGTTGTCCCGTCCTGCATTTTCGATCCATTGACGTCAACGCCATGAATCCAAGTGGGAAGTGCCTGCCGCCGCGATTCCTGCCCTTCAGGTGGTGACCTTAAACTCTCGAAAGTCGCCCTTCATTCACGGTGATGGAATTGGCCCAGCAAACGCCACGCAGCGCAGGCCCCGATAAGCTTCGACCAGTTGCTCCAGCGTGAAAGCGCGATTGCGACCGCTGGGATTGGGCAACACCCAGGTCGTCGCGCCGGCAAAACCCATGGCCTGCCGCCCCCATGCGATCTCCCGCTGGCCCGACATCCCCGCCCACGCCGGCTTGCCCAGAAAGGCGACAAAGGCCGGTCGGTAACGGGCGATCTTGCCTCCGAAGGCATCGGCTGCCGCGCGATATTCAGCCGGATCGATCTGATCCTCACGCGCCGTCGGGCGCGCAACCACTGTGGTGAGGCCGCAGCCATGGTGTAGCAAGTCCCGGCTGTCCTGCGGGGCGAACCTATGCGGCGTGAAGCCTGCCTCATGCATCACCTGCCAGAAACGGTTGCCTCGCCCCGCAAAATGATGCCCGGTTGCAGCCGCCAGCAATCCCGGATTTGATCTGCCCCCTTCTGAGTGGCCCATCGACTATCATAGTCTGGATCACGAAGGAGGAATGGAATGGCTCGGAAGCACAAGCCGGAGGAGATCATCGGCAAGCTGCGTGAAGCGGAGATCGTGCTGGCGCAGGGTGGGACGGTGGCGGATGCCTGCCGACGGATCGGCGTCACCGAACAGAGCTATTATCGCTGGCGCAAGGAGTATGGCGGCCTGAAGATGGATCAGGCGCGGCGGATGAAGGACTTGGAGCGCGAGAATGCTCGGCTTCGGCAGGCGGTGTCGGACCTAACGCTAGACAAGATGATCCTCCAGGAGGCTGCACGGGGAAACTACTGAGCCCCGCGCGCCGACGTCGCTGTATCGACCACATCCAAGGGATGATGACTGTCTCCGAGCGGCGGGTCTGCCGTGTGCTCGGCCAGCATCGATCGACACAGCGCAAGGCCCCCCGCGGGGCAGACGAGGAAGCAGCTCTCACAGAGGACATCATCGCTCTGGCTCGGCAATATGGTCGTTATGGCTATCGCCGGGTGACGGCCTTGCTGCGCGATGCCGGCTGGCACGTGAACCGCAAGCGGGTCGAGCGCATCTGGCGGCGCGAGGGGCTCAAAGTGCCGCAGAAGCAGCCGAAACGCGGCCGTCTCTGGCTCAATGACGGATCGTGCATCCGGCTGCGACCCGAGTATCCGGGGCATGTGTGGTCCTACGACTTCGTCGAGGGCCGCACCCACGAAGGCCGCAAGTTCCGCATCCTATCGATCATCGACGAGGCCAGCAGGGAGTGCTTGGCCTTGCCGGTCGCGAGACGGCTCAGAAGCGAGGATGTGCTGGCGGCGCTGGCCGATCTGTTCATCACCCGCGGCCCGCCGGCACATATACGTTCGGACAATGGTCCTGAATTTATCGCCGCGGCCGTGCAGCAATGGCTGGCCAGGATCGGTGTGAAGACGCTCTACATCACGTCCGGCAGCCCATGGGAAAATGGCTATTGTGAGTCCTTCAACGGCTCGATGCGCGATGAACTGTTGAACGGGGAGATCTTCTACACGCTGGCCGAGGCGAAGATCCTGATCGAAGCCTGGCGGCGGCACTATAACACCATCCGCCCGCACAGCTCGCTCGGCTATCGACCGCCGGCACCGGAAACAGCGACGCCGCCATGGCCGCCCTCCGGTTCCGCTGCGCTCCACCTACGGTCGACCATGGCGCCGGAAGCAACAATGCACTAACAATCAACACGGACCACTCAGTGGGGGCCGATCAACACAAGATCGCAAAGTCGCCGTCGTGACCGGCGCATCGCAAGGACTGGGCGCGGGTTTCGTCGAGGCCTTTCTGCAGCGCGGCTACCGGGTCGTCGCCACCTCGCGCTCGATTGCCCCCTCACACAACCCCGACCTGCTGACCATCGCCGGCGACATCGGCCTGGCTGACACCGGCGCCCGCGTGATCGAGGCGGCGCTCAAGACTTTCGGGCGGGTGGATACGCTGGTCAACAATGCGGGCATCTTCACCGCCAGCCCCTTCACGCAGTTCACGCCCGAACAGTATCAGGCCAACATCGCCACCAACCTGCATGGTTTCTTCCACATCACCCAGCACGCCATCGCCGCGATGGAACGGCAGGGCCAGGGCCATGTGGTGCAGATCACCACCAGCCTTGTCGATCACGCGATCTCGGGCGTGCCCTCGGCGCTGGCGGCGCTGACCAAGGGCGGGCTCAACGCCGCCACGCGCAGTCTGGCCATCGAATATGCCGCGCGCGGCATCCGGGTGAACGCCGTGTCGCCCGGTGTGATCCGCACCCCGATGCATACGCCTGAAACGCATAGCTTTCTCGATGCGCTGCATCCCATCGGCCACATGGGCGAGGTGGAGGATATCGTCCAAGCGGTGCTGTATCTTGAGGATGCGGGTTTCGTGACCGGCGAGATCCTGCATGTCGATGGCGGCCAGTCCGCCGGGCACTGATCGGGAGACAGGCGATGCCAATCGTGACCATTCAGATCACGCGCGAGGGCACCCTCCCGGGCGCGAAGGCCACCACCATCGAGCAGAAGGAGGCGCTTCACGCGGGCGTCTCCGACTTGCTTCACACTGTGCTGGGCAAGGACCCGGAGGATACGTTCGTCATCATTCAGGAGGTGGAACCTGAAGACTGGGGACGTGGCGGCCAATCCGTGCCCGCCTGGCGGAAGCGACGTTCGGGATAGGCCCGGGGCCGAATTCCATCGGCGTCAAGCAGGCAGGACTTGAAGCAAGGGCCTTGGGGAGGGTTAGCGTTACTCGTGCGGTGGCGAGCCGGGCCCTGCCACGAACAGGCGCTTTCGCTAACAATAGCTGCCGCTCACCGCGCCAATGACGCCCGTCGAAATTTGCCATAGGTTAAGGTGATGGAAGGGCATCGCGAATTGGCAAAAAGTGGGACATTCCTGCCGATCGGCAGCGCGATTGGAAACGTCCGGTTACGCTGACACCGGTCATTAGTGGAATCGCTTGGAGCACGATGTGGGCGTGGCACAGGTCGGTCGCCGCGCATTGTGGCGCCCGACAGCTAATCCCCACGAGTGTTATTCGCGCTCGTCTGGCTGGCTGACCATCGTGACGTTCTCGGGATCGATCACGACGTTGATGCCGCTGGTAGTTGCCATCTCAGCGCCATAGCCGTTCCGGTCGATGACCGCAGGCCGAACGTCCAGCAATTCGAACCCGGTGGACGCGAACGCGCCCGCCTGCTCGCCTTCCCGCTCGAGAATGACTTTGGTGGCAAGCGTGATCCCGCATCCAGCAAACTCTATGGTGTTGAAGTAGATCGCCTCCAGCCCATACTGCGGCGACATTTTTTAGACAACCTTGGCACAAATCGCGAAAGCATCATCGACAATCGACAAATTTACGGCCTTCACATCCTCGAGGGAAGCCGTGGCCGCTGCTTTCAAAGGGAGCGACGTCAGGGCTCATGGAGAGCTGGTCAGGGATCTATAGCTCAAGAAAAAATGCGTATATGCCAACTGGGCGCAATCGATGCGAATTGGTTTCGGCGCCTAGGCCAGTGGCCAGATTCTGACCGCTATCACCAAAACCAAGAGCATCGCTAGCAGCAAAAACTCAAGGGCAATTAGCATCTTTGAGTTCATTGCGTATCCTTCGCATCAGGAGGATCGACTGCAACAAAGTCAAACGGCGGAAGCGAGTCGAATCCATGATCTTCGAAGTCTCGAGATGCAATCATCCGTCCCGATGTCACCAGCTGCCTGGTGAGAGCTGATGACACCGGGCCCATGCATCCGGATAGGGGTCGCATCGTCCGCGTGCATGGCACAGGCGCCGATAGAAAGCCTGCACCATCTGTTTACAACACCTGCGCAGATTGAGAAGGGCTAGTATTCAAAGAAAATCGGTTGCCCTGGTAGGCGAATCGCATTCGCCACGCGCCTGAGGCATTCGCTGCATGCTGGACCATTCGCGTTGACGCTCTCGTAACGCCATTCTGGCAAGTCAAATTTTTAGAGTATGTCCAGTGAACACCGCCCATATGGGTCAGGGTACGCCAACATACGACGACGCCTAAATCATGGTTCAGTCAAGACGGCCCACTTGGGACGCGTGGGCAGAGATATACTTTCCCCACGCATCGCCCCGCCCTCTCCGAAAATAAGGTGGGCAGCGCACTGCTGCAAGCGTGCGGGCTTAGTCCTGGTTGCGTTTTTTATCAGCGGCAGACGACCGGTCGCGCCCGCCCGTAAGCTAGCCGTTTTTGAGCCTACTGCTTCACCACCGGCAACAGCACCGCGCTCTGGCCGTCCGGCCCGTGTTCCAGCGTGATGGTGGCCTTCTGGAAATCATCGGGCTTGGCAAAGAAGATGTTGCGCACATAGGTCTGCG
Organism: Novosphingobium sp.; assembly: GCF_039595395.1. NCBI lineage: Bacteria > Pseudomonadati > Pseudomonadota > Alphaproteobacteria > Sphingomonadales > Sphingomonadaceae > Novosphingobium > Novosphingobium sp. The sequence goes on from NZ_JBCNLP010000006.1 coordinate 1,999,796, forward strand.
GGTTGCGGTCATAGAGCGGGAAGAGCGAGGACTGGATCTGCACCATGATCCGGTGGCCGGGCTTCACCGTATAGTTCACCGTGGGCAGGCGGAACTTATACTCCTGCACCTGACCCGAAGGCACCGCCGCTGGCTTGTCGAAGCCGCCGCGATAACGGCCACGGAAGATGTCGAGGCTGATCGGCAGCTGATAACCGCCCAGTTCGGGCTGCTCGGCATAGGTGGGCGGGTAGACGTCGATGATCTTCACCACGAAATCGACATCGCTGCCGGTGGTGCGGGCGAAGAGATCGGCGAAGGGCGCGCCCTCCAGCCGCACTTCATGGTCGAGCACCGGCGTCTGGTAGCTGAGCACATCGGGGCGGGTCGAGACGAAGCGCTGGTCCTGCACCAGCCAGGTTGACCAGCTCGGATGGTCGCCCATACGCGCCGGGAGTGGCTCGAACGGTACGGGCTTGGCCGGGTCGGAAATGTAACTATCCGCCCCAGTGGAAGGCTGGGTGGCAAGGTCGCCATGGGCTTGGAAGTAGAAGGTCGTGAGCCGTTCCGGCTTCACGGCGGGCCACTGGGCAAACTCATCCCATTGGTTTTCCGAGGGGTTGTAGATCATCGCAGTGGGCAGCGGTTTGGCGCCGGGGCGGTCCTTCAGATAGGTGTCGAAGAAGGGGATCAGCGTGTCGCGGCGGAAATCGCTGGCGGTGTCACCCTTCCATTTCAGCGGGCCGAGGCTCTCGGCCTTGCCGTTGACCTGACTGTGATACCATGGCCCCATCACCAGATGGTTGTTGTCATGGCCTGCGGCCTTCAGCGCCTCATAGCTGTGGATCGCGCCATACATGTCCTCCTGATCCCACAGGCCTTGCAGCCACAGCGTGGGCACGGTGGAGGGCTTGGCGACCACCTGTTTGTCTAGCGCCTGATCCTGCCAGAAGCTGTCATAGGCCGGATGGCTGGAGAGGCGGTGCCACCAGGGAAGTTGCTTGAAGCCATTGGTTTCCGCCCAGGCGCCCGCCGTGCCGGCATCGAGGAAGGCCTGATAATCGTCATAGCTGCTGCGCGGCACGGCTTCGCCCTTGCCGGTCTTGCTGCTCTGCTCGGTGAAATAGTCGAGGTTGATCTGGCGGAAGGCGCCGTAATGGAACCAGTCGTCACCCATCCAGCCATCGATCATCGGGCTTTGCGGCGCGGCGGCCTTCACGGCGGGGTGAGGCCCGAGTAGCGCCATCGTCACCGTCCAGCCATCATAGGAAGAGCCGATCAGGCCGACCTTGCCATTGGATTCAGGCAGATTTTTTACCAGCCAGTCGACGGTGTCGTAGGAATCGGTGGTGTCGTCGGTCTTGCTGTCATTCATCGGCCCGCGCGGGGGGCGCGTCATGATGTAGGGCCCCTGCGAGCCATATTTGCCGCGAATGTCCTGATAGACGAAGATGTAGCCATCATCGACCCATTCGCGGTTGGCGGACCACACCGCGTCGCGCAGATGGGGGATGTTGGGCTTGAGGAAGCTGTTGGCGTCGTAGGGCGTGCGCTCCATCAGCATAGGCAGGCCTTTGGCGCCCTTGGGGATGGCGATGATGGTGTGCAGCTTCACCCCGTCGCGCATGGGGATCATCACCTCGCGGAGGTCGTAATCGTAGCCGGTACGGGGGGCTTCCCATTTGGCGGGAATGTCGCTGACTTCAGCAGTCGTCGTCGGTTTAGCGGGTTTGGCCGCTACAGAAAGGGGAGCCAGGCCGAGTGTCAGCGCGGAGCATGCAGCCAGCGCGAAACGCGCAGAAAATTGCAACATCACTAGAGCGCCTTTTGGAAGGAGTTAGCAAAAGGACTGTGGGTCCCCATGGCAGCCTGTAACCGACACTTCAATCCGTTACGAGGCCATTGGCGAAAAGTTTATTCAGCAACACCAGAGGAGCACCCCGCCGAAGACAATCCGGACGATGGGCACACACTTAGTCGACGATGCCCGATGGCGAAAACCCGAGGAATAGGCCAGCACCAAGCGTCGGTTCATCTCATCAGCGCGGTGTCATACAGAGGGACGCAAGCAGTACATCAATGCGAATCATCTGGCCCGAGCATCAGCCGCATCGAACGGAAATCGAAGGTGTAGCTGCCTTTCGCAGTCAATGCGGGCTGGCCAAGATTACCAAGGATGATCGCCGTCTTGTCCCCCTCTAACGTGACGGACACATCCTGTTCGATGACAGTTGCCGTCCCCGCCGTGATCGCGAGTCGGGGTTCGATTGCAACATCGCCGTCGGTGCCGCCACCCAAACCCAAAGTCGTGTCCCGCTTCCTCGACCAAAGGCTTGCGCGATCTGCAAACCGGGTTGCGTAGCTCGCATGGAGGCTGCTTCGGTTCGCCCCCGTGTCGATGCTCACCAAGCTCCTGTGCCCCTGGATGTCAACCGCAGCCACAGGCGTCAACTGGTTCATGTAAAGCGTCGCTCCCGACCTGAGCAAAGAGCTTCCCCGATCAATCGAAAACGTGCCGTCGGCATCGATCCGAAACCGACCGAGTTGCGCCAGAGCTGGGCAGCCGAGTATGGCATCGATCTGATAATCGGTTCGCGGAGACCGGATGAGGAGCGCAGCATCCGGTACGACGATTACCACCACGTTCCGCAGAATGATCCCGCCAACTGGGAGCCTACCGATAACGGCGATGCGCGTCGGAACCGAATGGCCCGTCAGTCCTACCGTGTGTAAGGGCGCATCGCGAACTGGCAGGCGCATCCGTCGGGCAGCACTTTCGGACAAGACGGAATAGTTGGCACCTGTATCGATATTCCACGCCAGCGTGACGCCGCCTACCGTCAGATCGACATTCTGCGTGCCCAACACATTGCGGTAACCGCGCAAGGTTGCCGACCTGCTGCCCGTCGCCGCTGGTCTGGCCAGATTGCGTAATACCGCCGCCATTCCAAGTTCGCTGCGCAGGTCGGCAAGCTGGTCGGAATCCATATGGTCGGCATGTGCATTGAGCCACCGCACGATCAACCTGTATTCCTTCCCGAACTCGCCGCTACGCCGATAGGTGTCAAACAGAGTTTCGAAGGCTTCCTGCGCCTGCGGAGAGCGGGTTCGTTCCAGCGCCACCAGGCATCGAGAAAGCGATTTCGCCGCTGCACGAAGATGGTTGTTTCGATTCGCAATCACCCCCTCGGCTGCGCAGCGCTCGGCGCCTTCCGGCATCGCCTGAGCAAGCATCCGCGCCTCCGCCATGTCCCATCGCGCAAGCGCGTTATCGACGGGCCGCAGGGGCGCGGCTCGCGAGGAGGCATTGAGGGGCACCGCGGCAGTAGCCGCAATGGAAAGTACGGCCTGCAACAACATGCTATAAACTCCCAATTCCACGTTTATCACGCTGCAACCGCCTTGGAGCGGCGACGCGAGTCTCTGACCGTCAGCGAGATCGCCGAAGGAAAATAAAAGGTGCCGAATGCCGCATAGCGCGCGATATCCGTGATACTGACCGGCGCGGGACTGGCAGCCTTGCCGAACATGGCCCGCGCCGCGCACGAGGGCAGCCTTGAAATGATTCTCGACAGAAAGTCTGGACGCATGATCTCTTATTCGCCCGCAACGCGATGCTGGTCACAGCCGGTCGAACTTTTCTGCCGCAGGGTGTACCTCGCCGCAGTAATGCGTAAGGAGATGCCATGGAGTGGAGCGACGTCCGTATCTTCTTGGCCGTGGTGCGTACCGGCACGCTGGGCGGCGCTGCGCGGGCGTTGCGCCTCAGCCATCCGACCATCGGCAGGCGTCTGCGCGCGCTTGAGGCGGCTACCGGGCAGACACTCTTTCAAAGAACCGCCGATGGGTTGATCCTGACCGAGGAGGGGAGCACCATCGTTTCGCTGGCCGAGCAAATGGAAGAAGGTGCGCTGGCGATGGAACGGCGGCTTGCCGGGCAGGAGCGGAGTCTTCGCGGCTGCCTGCGCATCTCCTCGGCCGACTGGTTTGGCGCCTATGTCCTGCCTGCCATCGTCGCCGACTATACGGGCGCCCACCCGGACGTGGATGTCGAGATCCTGACGGGCACGCGCCTCTTCAGCCTCGCGCAGCGCGAGGCTGACATCGCCTTCCGGATTGTGCCCTTTGACACATCCGACATCTTGCAGCGGCGGCTGGCCCGGCTGCACTACGGCGTCTACGTCGCCGCAAGCGCGCCCGAGCCGGTGTTCGGCGACGGCGCGGGCTTCCGGCTGATCACCCATGATACGTCGACGGGCCATTTCCCCGATATCGCCTGGCTGATGGAAAGCTTCCCCAATGCAACTGCTGTGATGCGCTCGAACAACCGGAACGTGCAGGCACGCATGTGCAGACAAGGGGTCGGCATCGCCGTCCTGCCCCGCGCCGTCGGCAGCCAGACTCCCGGATTGCGTCTGCTCGATCTGCCGGAAGCGCCACCCAGCCGGGACATCTGGATGGGCTATCACCGCGATCTGAAACATCTGCAGCGCCTCCGCGCGTTCATCGGGGTGCTGGACGAGCACCTTCGGGAGATCGGGCCTGGCTAGCCAACAGCACGAACGGCCTGTCTCGGTAGGAGACATCTTTGATCGGCCGGAAGCCCAGCTTTTCGGCCAGCTTCAGCGAAGGAAGATTGATCCCTTCTATCAGGCAGGCAACGGCATCGTGGCAGGTTGACCTCCGTATCCAAAGCAGAAGGGCCGTCAACGCCTCGAATGCGAAACCCCTGCCGCCAACTCCGGACGAGAAAAGCCACGAGGCCTCAGGCACGCTGTCGAGCAGCGGATCGACACCGCGTCGGAAGAAGCTCGCGCCGACTTCACCCACGATCCTGCGGCTCGCCTTTTCAATAACGGCCAACGTGCCGAAACCAAAGAGGCTCCAATGGCCCGCGCAGCGCAGCACCCTCGTCCAGGCGGCTTCTTGGGAATCGGGTAGATTGCCGATGAACCTGCGCACAGCCGGGTCAGCCGCCAGAGCCATGATCGACGGCAGGTCACCGGGTTCATAGCAGCGCAAGAGCAGCCGTTCAGTTTCGATCATATGGGCGGCAGTGGAATATGGCGAAATTCCTTAGTCTCCACGCAGGCAAGCACGGACGAAGCGGACGAGTTCACGGTTCAGTTCCAGATCCTCCGGCGTGCCGCCCATGAAACCGCCATGCGGCATCGCCTCGAAGACGTGAAGCTCGGCAGCCACGCCCGCCTTCCTGAGGGCACGATGCATGCGGACGGTGTTGGATAGGAAAAGATCGCGCGTGCCGGATTGCAGCAGCGTCGGCGGCAGCCCGGTCAGGTCGCCAAACAACGGCGAGAGAGTGGGGTTGGAAAGGTCCGCGCCCTGCGCATAGAGCAGGTTTGCCGAGCGCAGAGGCAAGGGCAGCATCACGTCCACCAGACGGTTCACTTCGAAGCTGTCCCCGGACTCGGTCAGGTCCACCTCAGGCGACAGCAGGACGAGGCCGGCGGGCATGGGTAGCCCCTCGTCCCGCGCCCGCAACAGCATGGCAACGGCGAGGTTGCCACCTGCCGACCTGCCACCAATGACCACGCCTGAAGGCCCGTGTTGCTCCAGCACGTGCACATAGGCCGCCAGCGTATCGTCCAAACCCGCGGGATAGGGATGCTCAGGCGGAGTCCGATAATCGACGCCGTAGCAGCGTAGGCCGTGTAGGTCGGCCTGCATCTGCGCGCCGACCCGGCACGCCTCGCCGCCGCCAAACACCAGCGCGCCACCGTGCAGGTCGAGATAGGCACCTTCCCCCACGGTTGCGGCCTCGGGCGTGGCCAAGTGAACGGCAGCCGCGCCAACCTGAATGGTTTGGACGCTGGCGCGCAACGTGCCCGCGAGATCCTTCATGCTGGCGGCATAGTGCGCATCGACCGTCTTCTTGATACGGAGCCACCCGTCATGATCCTCGGGATCAGGCATCGGGTTCTTCGCGTTGATCGGCATTCCCTCGGAATCCAGGAGGCGGTCCAGTACCGCCCGCGCTTCCGCGCTGATCGAGCGGGGCGCGGGAAGCACGCGGGCGGGCAGCCGCACAGCGACAGTTTGTTCATCCATGGGCGCACGCCCCGATCGTCGGTATTTTGAAAGTGCCATGCGGATGCGGGTCCATCGACAGATTCCTCAATCCTCGTCCTGCCACCTGCGCAGATCGGTCTGGTCGTGATAGGCCATGCGATCCGGCGTGGTGATGAATTCCATTGTTGTGCCCCATGGCATGCGGCAATAGCAGACCTTGTTACCAGGGCCTTTTTCAGTAGCATAGGGAATGGCCCTCGGCGCCGTGAGAGGCGTACCCCCTGCTCTTTCGAAGCGCTCGACTGATGCGTCGATATCATCCGTGTAGAGCGCGAAGTGGGTGATGCCGAAATCGCTCGCGCGGATCGGCGGCGCCTGCTCGGGCCCGTGCATTTCGAAAAGCTCGATATCGGGTCCGGTGCCGATCTTGACCATCGCCTGCGCGCGCACGATGGTGCCCGGGAACGCTCCCACGGCCCGCTCAAACTCAGGCCCCTGCCGCGGCGGATCCTGCGGGCCGAACGACTGGTAGATCAACTGGGCGCCAAAGGCCTCGATCAGAAACGATTTGGCGGCTTCGATATCGGGCACCGTGATGCCGATATGATTGACGCCGCGAATGATGGGTGCGGTCATGAGAGTCTCCTTTGTTGCTGTTCAATCGAGCGCTGGGTCAGCCGGCGTTGAGGAACGCGATCAGGGCGGCAACGACCGCTTCAGGCCGCTCATCCGCCACATAATGGCTACAACGCGCGATGGCGCCGCCAGTCACCTTGGTGGCGAACTCCTCGAGCATCGCCACCATTTGCGCGCCGAAGCGCTGGTCTCCGCCCAGTCCGAGCACCGGTATCTCGAGCGGCTGCTTCTTGTAACCGAGCGCGGCCGCGTGATCGGCCTTGAAGGTGCGATACCATTCCATGCCGCCGCGCGTGCGACCGGGAAGCGCCATCGCCCTGGCATAGATATCGATGTCCGCGGGATCGAAGCTGCCGTGGTCGTAGAACCGCTCGGCCATGAAGGTCGAAATATAATCATATTCGCGGCCATATAGCAGACGCTCGGGCAGATCCCGGTTCGCGTGGAAGGCGAAGTGCCAGATCTTTTCAGTCGTCGCCTCCCATTGCGACCAGCCGGGAAGCGGAACGTCGAGCACCGCCAGATGGGTGACCGCCTCGCGATGGAGGGCAGCCTGCGCCAAGGCGATCATGCCTCCGATATCATGCCCGCATACGGCGTAGCGCTGATGCCCAAGAGCAAGCATGACCTCGTGCGCGTCGCGCGCCATGGTCGCCTTGTCATAGCCGCCCTGCGGGCAGTCGGAAAACCCCGCACCGCGCAGATCAATGGCCACAACACTGAAATGCTCGGCAAGCAGCGGCATCACATGATGCCATTCCCACCAGGTTTCCGGCCAACCGTGCAGCAACAGGATCGGCGGCCCTGAGCCCCCGGTGACGGCATTAATCTTGATGCCGTTAGCCGGCACCAGTTGCTGGGCAAAGCCTGGCAGGGCTGCGATCATGATCGCTCTCCAAAGGGATAATAACGTTCAAACGGTGTGCAGGACTGGCGCTCAGGCTGGGTCGAAATCGGTGGCGATCGTGATGTCACGCCAGGCATCGATATCGCGCCGGAAAGCGGCGAGCTTCCGCTCGGCGATCGCGTGGGCGGACGGGCCGAGCGGCAGGTGCAGCGGAGCGTCTTTGGCATCGACGGCCCGCAGGATCACCGCGACCGCCTTGTCCGGATCGCCCGCCTGATTGCCGTCGCCGGTTTCCCGGTAATGCTTGCGCGAGCTCGCGGCATATTCGGGCATCTCGTTGGCGGCCATGGCGATTGATCGACCAAGAAAATCGGTGCGAAACGGTCCGGGTTCGACGATCAGCACGCGGATGCCCAAAGGCTTCAGCTCGCCGGCGAGCGCCTCGGAAATCCCTTCCACGGCAAACTTGGCGGCATGGTAATAGCCACCGCCGCCCCTTCCCTCGATCCCGGCGCCCGACGACATGTTGACGACGGTGCCTCCCGTGCGCCGCAGAACGGGCAGCGCGGCTCTGGTGGTCTCGATCAGCCCGAAGACGTCCACTTCGAACATCGGCCGATATTCTTTAGGCGTGCCTTCCTCGATCGCGCCGAACAATGCGTAGCCGGCATTGTTCACGAGCACGTCGAACCCGCCGAAAGCTTTGACTGCCTGTGCGACCACCGTCCTGGCCGCCGCGGCATCGGTCACATCGAGCGGCAAGGTGAGCATTCGGCCCCCGAACGGCTCGGCCAGGGCAGCGATCGCCTGGACATTACGTGCCGTTGCGATGACCCGGTCGCCGCGCCGTGCCGCCGCAAGCGCAAGTCGCTGCCCGAAGCCGCTCGAGCAGCCCGTGATGAGCCAGGTTTTCATGACATGCGCTCCGTTGGTTTTCAGATAGTGGCGACGCTCCGCTCAGAGCGGATGCACGACGCTGCGCTGCGGTTGGATGGAAGTGAAGAGGGCGACGTCAGCCATGATTTGGGCGGTTTCGGGCGCGTGGAGCGCCGCTTCCATGGCGGCCCCGTCGCGGAAGTTGACAACCCCAACCGCGATCAGCCCGGCGCCGTCCGTTTGAGGGAAGAAACCAGCGGCACTGACGAGCCCATAGCGGCCCCAGCTTTCCCGCACGAGCGGGAAGTGGACGTCGATCCAGTGGTCGCGATCGAACGGTGTGTGCGGATCGCCCGCATAGGTCACCAGCATTGTGATCATCCTCAAAATCCTTGTGCACGAGCGTTCGGACCGTCTGCGGCAGTCAGCTACGACTTCCGCCTGTTCGCCTCGTTCCCGACGATGGAGACAATCTAGATACTTGGATTTGTTCTTGAACCGCCAAGGTTGCACACTTGCCGTTCAGTTTTGTACAGATGATCTGCCGCGAAGGGAGCCGCCAGATTGATCGTTAACGTGGCTGCTCTCCCCCGCCGGCACCGTGCCTCTACACCTGCCCCATGCCGCCATCGACGCAAAGCTCCGCTCCGGTCACGAAGCTTGCCGCATCGCTGAGCAGAAACACCGCGGCGGCCGCTACTTCTGCGGGGTGCGCCATCCGGCCGAGGGGAATGGGTGCGATCAGTTTCTGTCGCATCTCATCGGACACGGCGGTCATCATGTCCGTGTCGGTAGGCCCCGGCGCCACAACGTTGACCCGGATGCGCCGCGGCGCGAGTTCGGCCGCCCAGCTGCGCGCATAAGACCTCAACGCGGCCTTGGTCGCGGCATAGGTGCTGAAGGGCGTTACGCCCATGGCATCCGCGATCGACCCGATCAGCACGACCGACGCGCCTTCCTTGAGCAGCGGCAGCGCCACCTGGATACCGAACAAAGCGCCCCGCACGTTCACCGCGAAGTGCCGATCGAAATGCCCGGACGTCTCTTCGGCGATTGTCGCCGGCTCCGACAGTCCGGCATTCAGCACAAGCGCATCGATGCGGCCATAGCGGCGATCAACTTCGCCCACGACCAGCCGCAGGTCCGCCTGCGAAGCCGCATCCGCCACCAAGCCCTGCGCCAAAGGACCGATCGCCTCCGCCGAAGCCGCTACCTCGGACTGCCTTCGTCCCGTGAGGATCACGGAAGCACCCTCCTGTGCAAGCGCCCGCGAAGTTGCCAGACCGATCCCCTTCGCGCCGCCGATCACCAGTGCAACCTTGTTTTCCATGCTTGCCATCATCCGTCCTTCCATTTGAGACGGGCAACCAGATATACGAGGCATATCTGCTATCAAGAACGCACCTGGAGTAGCCTAGATATGGCTGACGATACCGACCTAGAGGCACTCTCGTGCAAGGCGATGATGGATGTACCCAGGATCCGCCCCGTGCTCGACAAGATCGCGGACAAATGGACGGTCATGATCCTGACGGTGCTTTGCCCCCAGCCAGCGCGCTTCAACGATATCAAGCGACGCTTGGGCGGCATCACTCACAAATCGCTCGCCGACGCGTTGAAGCGCCTGGAACGCTACGGACTGATTACTCGAACTGTACTTCCAACCAGCCCTATCGGTGTCGAATACAGGATTACGCCACTGGGTCACTCGCTCCGCGAACCCTTTGAGGCGCTCTGTTCCTGGGCGCTGGCGCATGAGCATGCTATGGCAACCGCTGCCATAGCCTACGACCGGTCGCGTGGAGAATGACCATCGGGCTTGTAAATGGCTGATGCGCCACAACCAATGCCATCTTACAGGACAGATCAGAATGGGCCTAAAGGCTTGGAGGTGGGCATGTTGCCGCCGGATGTCTTTGGGCAAGGCGAACGGACGATTTTGGCGGAAGTTGCCGCTGGAGGGACGACTGGCAAATGGCTGGGCTTGGTCGAAACCTGCCAGTTCGGGCGCCGACTGTCTTTCAGCAGCGGCTCCACCCAGCTAGCCATTGCGCCATTTGGGTCAGAAGCCGCAACCAGACATTCATTCAGCCTGCCATACCGGCGGGCTGCCGATCGCCTGCCTTAAGGCGGCGGTCACAATCCGCAAACGCGCCGAGGGCTGGGCCAAGGCACGCAGGAGCCAAATCCCCACCAGCTGGGCATTCCATATCTCGCCCGACAGGCGCAGGCGCATCAGCGCACCGCAGCGCACATCCTCCCCCACCACCCAGTCGGGCAACAAAGCCAGCCCCAATCCGGCCCGGGCAGCCAGACGCATCGCTTCGAAATCGTCGCAGCGGAACACTGCGTCCTTGTCTGCCAGACCATTGAGCGGGCTACCCAGCAGGTCTGCCCAGCCCAGCAGGTCAGCGCCGTGCAGCTTGTCAATCAGCCTGTGCCCTGCCAGATCCTCCAGCGTTTGGGGCATGCCCATACGCGCCAGATAGGCCGCGCTGCCCACCAGCAGGCGGCGTTGGTCGGCCAGTTTGGTGGCGATCAGCGTGCTGTCCGCCAATTGGCCGATGCGGATCACCGCATCCAGTCGCTCCAGCACGGGATCGGCGAGACGCTCGGTCAGGTCCAGCTCTACCTGCAACTGTGGGTGGTTCACCATCACCTGCTCCAGCGCGGGGATCACATAGCGTTTGCCGAAAGTGGGAAAGCAGGCGATCCGCACCACGCCCGCCACCGCGCCATCGAAAGCGGCGACTTCCGCATGGGTATCAGCCAGTTGATCCAACAACGGCTGGGCCCGCTCGAACAGGCGCTCGCCAGCATCGGTCATCACCAGCGCGCGCGTCGAGCGCACCAGCAATGGCACGCCCAGCGAATGCTCCAGCGCGTCGATCTGCCGCACGATGGCCGAGGGCGTCTGCCCGCGCCGCCGCGCCGCACCCGAGAAACTGCCATGGCGCACCACCTCGACGAACACCGCCAGATGCTCGGCAAAGCGGGGGTCTTTCATGCGCGTGGATCTCCATCTTTGCGGTTTTGGCAAAGCCGTTTGCGCATCACCATGCGTTATCATCGCGCCCAAGTCGAGGCATCTGAGGGGTACCGGCAGATCACGGCGATCTGCCCCAAGCCAAGGAAAAACCTCATGAAAGTGCTCGACCAGATCCTGTCGCAATCGGCCTATTCGCATGAGATCGACGTGCCACTGGGCAAAATCGACATCGCAGACTGGCTCTTCACCCTGCCCGAGGCGGAATATCTGCGTTGCTGCGTGCCCGACCATATCGCATCAGGCATCACCACCGCCGACGATGGCCGCCGCATGGTAATCAATGTCGAGATGATCGGCAGCGGGCTGGTGGTGCAGCATTATGTCGCCGAGGAGGCCCGGCCCGATTACGTCCGCATGAATTCGATCAGCGACGTCTTCACCGCCAATGGCCGCACGCAGGTCAATGTGCTGTGGGAGCTGATCGCGGAAGATGCCGGGAACGGGCGTACCCGCTACACCAACCGCGTGACGGCCCGCCCCACCGACGCCTTCATGGACTTCCTGGCCCAGCACGGCCTGCGCTTCGAGGATGCCGCCGCCGGGCGTCAGGCCGCTGGGGGCGACCACAACCGCCGCGAAACGCCCTTCTTCGCCGAGAGCATCGCCCGCCGCGCCCAGGAAGCGGCGCTGTGAAAGCGATCGTTCAAAGCAGCTTCGGCCCGGCGGAGGTCTTGCACTCCGCCGAGGTGCCGATGCCCGACATCCGACCCAATGACCTGCTGGTGCGCGTGCATGCCGCAGGCGTGAACCGGGCCGACATTCTCCAGCGCGAAGGTTTCTACGCCGGGCAGCATTTCGGCGAAAGCGATCTGCTGGGGCTGGAACTGGCGGGAGAAATCATCGCCGTCGGCGAGGCAGTGGCCGACATGCGGCCCGGAGACCGGGTGATGGCCATCGTGGGCGGTGGCGCCTATGCCGAATATGCGCGGGTCGACCAGGCGATGGCGGTGAAAGTTCCGCCGAACCTGTCCTTTGCCGAGGCGGCGGGGGTGATGGAAGCCTTCGTCACGGCGGTCGAGGCGGTGTGCCATCTCGCCCGGCTGCAGCGGGGCCAAAGCGTGTTGGTCCATGCGGCGGCGGGCGGGATCGGCTCGGCCTGCGTGCAATTGGCCCATGCGCTGGGGGCCCGCGTGCTCGCCACGGCAGGCGCCCGCCGCTTGGCCGATGTGCTGGAGATCGGCGCCTCCGTTGCCTTCGACCATCGCGCTGACGACTGGGAGGCCGGTGTAAGGGCGGCAAGCGATGGGCAGGGCGTCGATGCCGTGATCGATTTTGTGGGTGGCGACACTCTGGCGCCCAATCTGCGGAGCCTGCGCCCTGGCGGCACGCTGGTTCAGGTCGGCATTCTGAGCGGCAAGGCGGATGCCACACTTCCGCTCAACCTGCTGCTGCACAATCATCTGCGTCTGCAGGGCACGGTGATGAAATCGCGCTTACCCGCCGAAAAGCGCGCGATGGTCGAGCGCTTTGCCGAAATCGCCCTGCCGCTGATGGCCGATGGCCGCCCGCGCCCTTTGATCCATGCGCAATTCCCGCTGGACCAGGCCGCCGATGCCCATCGACTGATGGAGGCCGGTGGCGGTATGGGCAAAATTATTCTGGCTGTGTAAGGGCCCCGGGCAGGCTCTTCGCTTGGAACCGCGCGAGCCTGCCGCTTCTTTCGGTAGCGCTGACAAAGGCGACATACAGGCCCTTAGACGTAGCTGTCAGAAGCCGCCCTTCGTTAATGGGGATGAGCAGCAGCCGGAGAGCATTTCGTATTCCCTCACGCGCTGAAGATGTGATCCGGCCGAAAAGCCCCTCCAATGGCGAAGAATCTGTTGAAAAGGAGCAATTGCTGCGGGGGCGATGGGCCCAGGGCCCCCCGCCTTTTACCCACGCCTTCTCCGGCCCGCGTTCGAGCGTGTGACGATGCACCTGATAACGGGAAGTGATCGGCCCCCACTGAGTGGTCCGTGTTGATTGTTAGTGCATTGTTGCTTCCGGCGCCATGGTCGACCGTAGGTGGAGCGCAGCGGAACCGGAGGGCGGCCATGGCGGCGTCGCTGTTTCCGGTGCCGGCGGTCGATAGCCGAGCGAGCTGTGCGGGCGGATGGTGTTATAGTGCCGCCGCCAGGCTTCGATCAGGATCTTCGCCTCGGCCAGCGTGTAGAAGATCTCCCCGTTCAACAGTTCATCGCGCATCGAGCCGTTGAAGGACTCACAATAGCCATTTTCCCATGGGCTGCCGGACGTGATGTAGAGCGTCTTCACACCGATCCTGGCCAGCCATTGCTGCACGGCCGCGGCGATAAATTCAGGACCATTGTCCGAACGTATATGTGCCGGCGGGCCGCGGGTGATGAACAGATCGGCCAGCGCCGCCAGCACATCCTCGCTTCTGAGCCGTCTCGCGACCGGCAAGGCCAAGCACTCCCTGCTGGCCTCGTCGATGATCGATAGGATGCGGAACTTGCGGCCTTCGTGGGTGCGGCCCTCGACGAAGTCGTAGGACCACACATGCCCCGGATACTCGGGTCGCAGCCGGATGCACGATCCGTCATTGAGCCAGAGACGGCCGCGTTTCGGCTGCTTCTGCGGCACTTTGAGCCCCTCGCGCCGCCAGATGCGCTCGACCCGCTTGCGGTTCACGTGCCAGCCGGCATCGCGCAGCAAGGCCGTCACCCGGCGATAGCCATAACGACCATATTGCCGAGCCAGAGCGATGATGTCCTCTGTGAGAGCTGCTTCCTCGTCTGCCCCGCGGGGGCCTTGCGCTGTGTCGATCGATGCTGGCCGAGCACACGGCAGACCCGCCGCTCGGAGACAGTCATCATCCCTTGGATGTGGTCGATACAGCGACGTCGGCGCGCGGGGCTCAGTAGTTTCCCCGTGCAGCCTCCTGGAGGATCATCTTGTCTAGCGTTAGGTCCGACACCGCCTGCCGAAGCCGAGCATTCTCGCGCTCCAAGTCCTTCATCCGCCGCGCCTGATCCATCTTCAGGCCGCCATACTCCTTGCGCCAGCGATAATAGCTCTGTTCGGTGACGCCGATCCGTCGGCAGGCATCCGCCACCGTCCCACCCTGCGCCAGCACGATCTCCGCTTCACGCAGCTTGCCGATGATCTCCTCCGGCTTGTGCTTCCGAGCCATTCCATTCCTCCTTCGTGATCCAGACTATGATAGTCGATGGGCCACTCAGAAGGGGGCAGATCAGTAGTGGCTTGTCGTGACATAATCCTGCTCGTGAGCACCAAGGTCATATGGAGCACCAAACCGGATGTTCAATTGTTCGAAAATGTCCGGATCGTTTTCAGCGAGATGGCTAATCAGGGTCTGCAGGATGCGCTCGTGAGCAAGAACGCGCCGCTCGAGCGTCGTGACCTCGCGAGGTTTAGCATTGGCTCCGTGATCGCCAAGGTCGGACGGCACCGATTCTGTCGAGCCGGACGGGGCCTGATGGTGTTGAGCTTCTTCCGCTGCCGACGAAAGCGCAGAAAAGGATCCTCTTCCTTTGAAAGATTTATAAGTCATGGCTTTCACCGCTTGAGCGGGAGCAATCAACTCTCAGTCGCCGTTCGCTCAAAATAAGGATAGCGATAGGAGCATACGTGGTAATCCGCCAATGGACATTCAAGCATGAAAGGCAAGTGCCGGAAATTTATTTCCCCGAATTTTTAAAAACTCATATAATAATTCATATAAATCAATAATTATCTGATTTTGTGGTAATAATATGCGTCATTTGCGTCGTCTCGTAAAAATGAAGGCGAGGGTACCGCCAGAATGCATTATTTTATCAGCGCTTCGTCTGCAACGATGGCCTTCGCGCGTTCCTCAATGAAAGGGCATGATAGGCTGAGGTGTCGCGAGATTCGGCGAATACAGACCATCTTCCCAGCATCTCAGCATCTCAGCATCTCAGAAAGACCGAAGATCGCGCTCTGCCTGGGCGATTGCATCGCCCAGATGAGAATATCTATATATTCTATAGTGATATTGATCAACGGGAACGCGGGTGATTCCATAGCGTACCATAAGGGCGGATGCGTCCGATTGATCGAGTTGAGTTAAGCTTTTCATTAGCCTTGCTCCGACTCATACAAGCGGGCCCTCATGGCAGCCAACTCCGCCCTTTGCAGGCGCAGCACGCGGGCGCGGTGAGCATAGGTGTTGTAACGGATTCCCACCCGCCCACTTGCAAAATCGTTGACCAACTTGCTCGCCGAAATGTTGACTTGAGCTTCCAGCTTGTCGATTTCGCTAGCGGAAGGCGTAAGCGATACTACTTTGGGCTTGCGACTGGAAAGATGGCCACCTTCATTTTCCCAACTGTCCTCCGCGCGGGATCGGCTGGCATCATCCAGGGCGACGACCGATGCCGGGCCGGCTGGCGGCGCAATTGGGACTGCCGCTTTGCGCGGGCTTGCAGCAGGATTAGGGAAAGGTGTCATTTCGCGTCTCCATTCAGGAGCGGGAGCGCGGACCGTCTCTCAGTCGTATATTTGCCCGGACATCAATTTACGATAGAAATAAAATAAGATCTTAATTCTCAAATTCAACGACTGAAAAATAAAATTTTATCCATACTCTAGTGATTTTATTTTCTTTATGGAAAGTCAATATTTAATAGAATCAACATTCTCACAAATTAATTAAAATATTTGGACAGCAAGGCAACGTTTTTCCTTGTCGCTTGTTGCTTCATTGCTCCAAGCGATGCTGCCCATCCCGGACGGTGCGTTTCCAGCCAAGAGCAGATGCGATCTTTCTCATCAAAGCGCGGTGTGAGTTCGCCTTTGCGAGGAAACCAATATGAAATATGCAATCTTCTCGGTCCTGCTCGGGACGGCCGTGCTTGGGATGCCTTTGGTTGCATCGGCCCAGGTCGCGCAGCCGATGACAGCGAACGACAAGTCCAGCATGGATGTCGGAGTCGCACCAATTCATGGTCTCGATGGGCCAGCCTTCTTGGCTGCCGCATCGGATGCCAATCAGTATCAGATGGCGGCAAGCCGGCTCAGTCTCGAGCGTTCACAGCGCAGTGATGTCAAGGATTATGCCCGGGACATCATGCCGAAATCGCAGACATCCGAGCAGATGCTCATGGCTTCGCTCAACAACCTTCAGCGCAAGTTCGCCGAGCCTGGGGTACGACTCTCAGCCGAACGGGCCTCGATGCTCAAGATATTGCGCGACGCGCCCAGCGGATCCTTCGACAACCTCTATCTCACTCAGTCGGTGAAGGTGCAGCAGGGGAATTGGGCAACCTACAAAGGTTATGCCGAGGATGGCTCCGACCCGTCTCTCAAGCAGGTGGCCAGCAATGGCGCACCCCTTATTGCGCAGCAAATCCAGCAGGCGCAGGCGCTTCTGCCTTCGGCGCTTTCAGGCAACTAAGCACGCAAAATCGGGCAGATTCGTATCTGCCCGGTTTTTCCGACCTAGCATCGAGGATAAGACGAATGTCCCACGACCGTGATATTCGCGTGCTGAACGGGCTAACCGTAGCGACCCTTGATAGCATGAAGGGGTTCGAAGACGCGGCAGAGAATGTTAAGGGCATTGCATATGCCACAATGTTCACCGATTTCGCGGAGGATCGCGGGCGGGTTGCCGCTATCCTTCAAGCCAAAGTCCGTGAACTCCACGGGGAATCTGGGAAAAGCGCCAGCGTGCTGGCGGCGGCCCATCGCAACATCATCAACACCGAGCGGCCGTTTGCCGGTAAGAATGACAACGTGATTATTGCTGAAGTCGAGCGCGGCGAAAATTACATTACCGCCAGGTTCGAGGAGGCGCTGATGGACAAAGCACTTCAGCTGACGACCATTACGGCGATTGAGAAGGGTTTTGCTTTTGTGAAGGCTGATCAGGATCAGGCAAGTGCGCTTAAGCGTAGCAAGCGCTCGCCGTTTCGTAGAGAACGACATACCCATCGTATCTAGCATGGGCGATACCAGTTCAATTCAGGCCAGCCCCAATAACCTGAACTGGTGGTCGTGATTATGGCATGCGAATTGAGATTCGAATGGCCGCCCTCTCGGCGGGGTTGGCTGTCCCCACAGTATAGACGAAAACGGCACCATCGCGCTGAACGGGCATGATATAGTCTAGGGAACTCACTGTTCCGCAGGAGGGGGGCGGACTGGACCGCCATGGTCTAAGTAAAGTCATCGACCCCAATCAACACGACGCCTTCAGTTGGCTCGCGGCTCCAGACATCTTTCTTGAGCCGCATCCAGATATCGAAAAGGAACGCATCGTAGATATCCTGCATGGGCATTTCGAGGCCATCGATCTCGATCGCCTTGCCGATGGCTTCCCTGCCGATTCGGAATCGCCGGGTTACCCCACTCGATGAAGCCTCGACGCTGGTTGCTCGAGAGATGGATTGGTGTCGCCCACCACCTGGGTGACACCAACACTCATCACTTTTATCTTAGAATTTCACGCTACCCGTGACGCCGTAAGTTCGTGGCGGCTGAAATTCGTAAGTGTTGTAATTGGAATTGTAGTTACGCTGAGCGTTGGCGAATACGATCTTATTCGTAAGATTGCGCACATAAGCCTCGATCTGCCAACCGCCCTGATCCGGTTCAAAGCGCAGGGATGCGCCGCCGGTCATATAGGAAGCTGATCGCGTGTCCGCATTGTTCAGCACATCGTAATAGAAGGCCGAGGAATATTTCCCTTCAACCCGCGCCGTAACAGTGCCGAACCCGATCTTCTGAGCCTTTTCCAGACCGGTCGAAAAAGACAGGCTGGGCGCGTTAGGCAGCCGATGCCCGGAGATATTGAAGGTGACAGGCGGCGTCTCGCCATCTGCAACGAAGATGTTCTGTCCGAGCTTGGTGTGCAAAGCCGCGCCATTGAAATCGAAGCGGAAACCATCGCCGATCAAGGCGATCAACTGTGCTTCTCCACCAAAAATCTTCGCGCTGCCGACGTTGAACACACCCGATCCGCTGGAGAGCGCCCCGGTCATTTGCGAGGCCTGATAACCGCGATAGTCGGAATAGAAGGCCGACAGATTGATCTGCAGACGGCTGCCCAGGAACCGGTTCTTGCTGCCGATTTCGAAGGTGGTGACCTTTTCCGCCCCGTAATTAACCGGCGGCGCGCTGCCATTCGAGTTGAAGCCGCCTGGCTTGTAGCCCGTATCGACCTTGGCATAGAGCAGGTTGCTGTTGGTCGGATTGTAATCGATGCCGCCGTGGAAGGTTGCCTGGCCCGTGCTCAGCTGGCCATTGCCGGGCGTGACCATCACCGGCGCCGGAATGAAGGGGCTGACGAGCGCCGCAAGATTGAGCGCAGCGCCGCCGGTGCGGATCTTCTTGTCCCAGGTGTAACGCGCGCCGACGCTCAGCTTGACCTTATCGCCAAGGCGATAGACCCCCTGCCCGAACACCGCATCCGACTTGGTGAGCACATTGTAGTTGAAGTGGATCGCATATTGCCCCGCCTGCCCCAGAGCCGCCAGCGGAGCGCCGGGCGCGAAAAGCCCCGTCATCGCAACATTGTAAATGCCGGAGTCGAGATTGTTGACCTCCTGGAAATGGAACCAGCCTGCCTGAACGAAGAGCCGCGAGCCCGAGTCATTGGCAAAACGCACCTCATGGTTCCAGGTGGTGGGATGCTCGCTCTGAAGGAATTGGCGGACGGCCGGATAGCCCGTACTCGTCGGATCATTGTAGCCAGCCATGGTCGCGTCGAGCGCATGGGTCCATATCTGTCTGTCCCAGCCGCCCGAGTAGATCATGCTGACATTGCCGGGAAGTCCGGCGTAGCTCGCCTCCCAGCGCACGCGATCGCCCTGCACATTGTTTCTGGTCGGCGCGACATTCGTGAAGGTGGAAGCGTTGGTGATGGTGGGCACCGTCCTGATCGGCAGGTTCATCGACACATCGCCCACGCCGACGACGGAGTCATGCTGGTAAGACGCCCAGAGCTTGAGATTGTCCACCGGCTGCCAGGCGAACTGGACGCGCCCGGAGGCGACATTCTGATCGTCACCCCTTTCAGGCTGCCCGGTGTAGAGCCCTGTCACGGTGCGATAGCCATTGTGATAGGTGTAGATGCCCGAAGCCCGGACCTGGAACGTGTCCGTCAGCGCCAGATTGACACCCAGCTCGCTGTTGAAGGCGCCATAATTGCCCACGCCCATCCGGGCATAGCCGCCATCCTTATCAGTCGGGCGGTTGGTGATGAGCGAGATCAGGCCACCGGTCGAGTTGCGCCCCTGAAGCGTGCCTTGCGGGCCCTTGAGCACCTCGACACGCGCCAGATCATACATCGACGTCTGCATGCTGAAGGATCGGTTGGTGTAGAAGCCATCGCGCGCGATCGGCACGGAAGGATCACCAATCTCCGTGGTGTCGGTCGAGGCTATGCCGCGCACAGCGACATAACCCGCGCCATTGCTGGGCGTCACGCTGACGCTGGGATCGACCGTCGCCAGCGTCATGATGTTGGTCACGCCCTTCGACACCAGATCGGCGCCGGAATAGACCGTCAGTGCCACCGAGGTTTTCTGGGCGGCGCTGGCGGTGCGATTGGCCGTCACCACGATTTCCTGCAAGCCAGCCTTATTGTCGGCTGCCGTGTCCTGAGCCGAAGCAACAGCGGGTGAAAGCAGGGCCGAAGAGCCCAGCAACGCCGCCAAAATCAGTTTATTTTTCATGTTATTACCCTCCCTTAGTTTATTGGTCATGCGATCGATGCCCTTTTCATCGGTATGTTGGCCCGCACGGCCGCTGTTACGGCTCCGAGCAAAGCGATGAGGCCCAGCAGGCTAAAAGCATTCTGAATGTTGCCCGTGGCAGCAGTGCCCACCGAAACGAAGAGGGGGCTGGTGAACTGTCCAAGGAAGAAGCAGGCGCTCCACACCCCCATGCCACGGCCCCGGTGCTCAGCGGGCAGGCCCTGCATCGCCCAGAGGACCAGCGCCGGGATCAGGATGCCGGCACCCAGCTGCTGCACGCAGGCAAAGATGGTCATGGTGCTCTCGGTATGGGCGATGCCGATCCCGGCCATGCCAATGCCCAGCAGCACCAGAAAAATCGCGATCTGCCACATGGGCGACAGCCGCGCCGAAAGGGGTTGGAAGGCGATGCCGCCAATAAACACCCCGATGTTCGCCAGACCGATCAGCATTCCGACACGGTCAGGCGCGGTGACGCCAATCGCGGAAAAGGCCAGCCCCACCTGAACGATGTAGACATAGTAGAGGCTGGCCGAGAACAGGGTGACACCGCCCGTGATCACGACCGAGCGCAGGGGAAAGGGCGAGGCTTTGGCGATGGTTTCCCTCACCAGCGAAGGCTCGAAGATGAAGGCCAGCATCGCCAGGAAGATCGGAACGGCCACGCCATAGATCAGGAAGGAGAGATGCCAGTCCTGCGCCGCCAGATGGCCCGAGAACATCAGCAGCGACACCCCGAATACCGGCCCCGCCGCAGCCTGCAGCATCAGCCAGGTCCGGCGCTTGTCATGCGGGTAGTAATCGCCGATCAGCGTGTTGGTGACGGTCAGGATGGCAGCCTCGCACAACCCCAGCGCAAGGCGGGAGGCGAAGATGAGCGGCAGGCTTTCAAGCCAGTAGGGCGCCATGCCGACAAGCCCGTAAAACAGGGTGGCGATCAGCAGCAGCGGGCGGCGCCCGTAGCGGTCAGCCAGCCACCCCATCAAAGGCGAGAACAGGGCAATCATCAGCCCAGGCGCCGTCACGGCCAGAGGCACAAGGGTGGTCGCCCCCGGCACGCTGGCGAAATGCTCCACCATTCGTGGCACCACTGGCGACAGGCAGACAATGGCGAGGATCGGCAGAAAGCCTGCCAGCACCACCACGATGCCTTGCCCTGCCCCGGCAGATCTGGGCGGTTGAGCTGTGCCTTTCATCTCCATGCTCCCCGTTTTTTGATTATTGGACGATGATCGTCGCGTGCCGCTGGTCCGGAACCGAGATGGGCTGGAAGCGCGGCGGGAAATAGGGGTGGCGCAGGTGCAGCAGACTGGCAACCTCATGAATCCCCGGCGCCAGCCCCCCTGCCAGCGGCACGAGGACCGTCAGGCATTGCCCGACCTTCCAGCGGACCTGTGTGGTTTCGGCCATCTCGGCATGGGAATATTCGACCCCCTCGAGCAGGACGCGATTGCCGGCGGCGGGGAACGTCTGGCCATCGACAGTGATGTCGATGCCTTCCACCAGTGACAGGCGCAGGCTACGGTAATTGGGTTGCCGCAGCATCACCTGAAAGCCGGTCCGGGCATCTGCCGGCCCGGTGTTGGCAAAGCCGCTGCTCTGGATTGTCTTGCGCTCAGGCATGGGTGGTTTCCTTGGTGGGCGCGTGTTCGCGCTCAAGCTTGCGGATCAGGCAGTGCTGGCGGCGCACCTGCTCGATGGCGACCCACGGATCGCGGACGCCCTCATATTCGCTTGAGAGATAGCCGCTGTAATTCAGCGTCTTGAGCATGGGCACGATCCGCTCCCACGGGATGTTGTGATCGCGCAGCTGCTCGTCGATGTGATGGAACTTGGCCTGGATGAAGGGCACATAGTCGATCACCTCGGCCAGATGCTCGATCGGCACGGCGATGCCATCGAGGAAGCTCATCGCCTGCTTGCGGATTTCCGGCGTTTCCCAGGAGAGGAACGGCAAAGGCCGGTCCTGAAAGATGCCGGTGTCGATCAGCAGGCCGAAATGCTTCGTGCCTGTCTTCTGGATGAAATCGACATAAGCCTCGGTCACGGGATGGCGGATCGGCGTGGGCGCGTGAATTTCAGGAATGATCGTGATGTCGAGCTTGGCCGCATGGTCCAGCACGCGCTCGACAGCACCGCGCCAGATCGGATGTGGGGTCAGTTCATCGTCGATCACCCCGAATTTCGGGCGGATGAAGGTAAAGCCCAGCCGCTTGGCCAGGTCGAGATCCTGGCGCAACTGGGCAGCCCCCTCCTCTTCCGTGATGTCACGGCTCAGCGTGGGGTTGGTGTCCACCCAGCAGGCCATGTTGGTCGGGGTGAGATTGTGCTGCTCGATCAGCGCGAACCAGCGGTCCAGCCATGCCGTGGAGGGGTTGGGATAATCGGGAATATGGCTTTCGCTGAGGATCTCGATCCCTGTCGCGCCGGTGTCCGCCGCATGGAACAGCGCCTGTTCGAAATCCATGACCGTACCGATATCGTCGGTGTAGCTGTAGAGCGAAACACCATATTTGAAGCCACTCATTGGGCAAATTCCTTGCTGCGCTTGTGGACCGGCACATAGGGCTCGCCATTCTCGATCTCCGAGAGCTGTGAGAGAATGTGCTTGGGCATCTCATTGCCGACCATCTTCTGGAGGAGCGGCGTGTGGTCGAAGACCCAGTCGCGGATCGGGCGCAGGAAGGCCGGGCAATGGTGGAAGATCCGCCCAGTATGATAGGCGCCCTGAGTCACCTGGATCGTGTGCGGAATGCGCCGCTGCTCGAATCGCTCCAGCGCGCCGCGCACCTGCGCCGTATCGCGCAGATCCACCGCCGCCAGCTCACGGGCGAGGAAATAGCCATCCTCGATCGACATGCCCGCACCGTAAGCCGCGTAAGGCGAGGTCGGATGCGCGGCATCGCCGACCAGCGTGATGCGCCCTTTCGACCACTGCTTGAGCGGAGGCCGATCGCGAATCTCCCAGCGCTGCATGTGCTCAAGCGGGGTCCGGTCGATCAGGTCGCGCACGGTTTTTGGAAAGCCCTTCACGCGCGTCTTGCAGAAATCGATCAGGTCGCTGGGCGGCGGCGCAGCAGGGTCGCAGGCTTCCAGAACCCACCACTCATAGCCCCATTTGCCTTCATGCCGGATCGGTGTGTAGCTGGCCTGGGTCGTGCGGTTATGGGCGATGATGCCGACACCTGTCGGCTCCTCGTCCAGAAACAGATAGCCGCCCACCAGATGCAGGCGCTGATGCCGGATCGGCTTGTCACCCCACAGATGCTTGCGCACGAAGGAATTGATCCCGTCGCCGCCGATAACAACATCGGCGTCATGGATTGCTCCATTGGCAAAGGTCAGCTTCACCACAGAACCCTTGTCCTCGATTTTGACCAGATTGTGGTCAAGCTTGAGCGTACCGGGCGGGATCGCATCGATCATACGCTGATAGAGGCCCCAGCGCAGCAAGCCGATGAAGCCGCCACCATATTCGGCTTCCACCTCTGCCGGCAGCTTCACATCAACGCGGCGCCTGCCTTTGGCGTTCTCGAAATAAGTGTGACAAGGCGCCCCCAGATCCTCGGTATCGACACCGATCAGCTTGAGAACCTTTTGCGGCGGTGGCCAGAGGTTGAGGATATTGCCGGCGGCCTTGATCTCGCCGGCGCGCTCGAAAAGCGTCACATCAAAGCCGACACGGATCGCGGCCAGCGCGGCGGCCATACCCCCTGGCCCCGCGCCGATGACCGCAATCCTGCCCTTTCCGCCAGATGATGCAGTGCCCATTCCCGATTTTCCTCTCTCGACTCCGCGCCATATCCTAGCGTCGCTTAGATTCGATTTAAGAGGCGCTAAGATTTATGGCAAGAGCCATTCTTCACAAGCTTGCGAATGGATGATTTGATGGTAGTTGACGGTGAGAAGTGAAGGATCACCCCAGCCAATGGCCAAAGCCAAAACATATCACAAAGAGGATCTGCGGCGGGATCTGCTGTCTGCAGCACGCAGCTATGTTGCTGAAAATGGCTATATGTCGCTATCTCTTCGCGCTTTGGCGCAGCAGGTCAATGTATCGACAGCCGCCCCTTATCATCACTTCTCCGACCGGCGTGCGCTGTTGCTGGCGATCGCCATAGAAGGCTTCGAAGACCTGATCGGCCGGGCAAGGACAGTTTCCGATAGCGACGAATCGGCAGAGGAAAAGCTGGTCGCAATGGCCGAGGCCTTTCTCGATTTCGCAGGCGCTCAGCCCCGCTTGCTTGAACTCATGTACGAGAGCGAACTGACCACCCCGGAGCCAGACCCATCGCTACGGACTTATCAGGACGAAGGCTATGCCGGCCTTCTTTCGGTGATGGCGAAGGCGCGGCAGGATCTGCCTCAGGATCACCTGTCCTTCCGCGTGATGGCGCTCTGGTCTACAATTTACGGTTACGCCATGTTGCGCAATAAATTGATGCTGGAGCCATTCGAGCCAACGAGCGCGACAAGACGCGAAGTTGACCGTGCTATCGTCCTCCAGGCTGTCAAAGCCGCACTCTTGGATTGATGCGGGGCTGGCGTCACACTTCGCTGA